>WRFZ01000174.1 GCA_009778655.1 Candidatus Azobacteroides sp. | reverse complement strand
ATACTTCTTCCGGATTCAAGGGTTTGGCCACATAATCATAAGCGCCCGCGCGAATACATTCAACGGCTGTTTGAATATCGGCGTAGCTTGTCATCACGATAATAACAATATCGTTGTAATGTTCTTTGACCCATTTTATCAAGTCTAAGCCGCTGCCATCGGGTAATCGTAAATCGGAAATTATTAAGTCGGGTTTCTGTTCTTGAATATTTTTCTTGGCATCGCTTATACTTATAGCAGTTCTTGCCTGAAAACCTTTCTTCAAAAACCATGTTTTCAACATCAAACCTAACGTAACAACGTCGTCTATGATTAATACATCTTTCATTTATAGAGTTGAAATTTTACAAAAATTATCTCTTAACCAAAAGCACTACAAAGTTAATAGGAAAAATCATGAAAAAAAATTTTTCCCTCATTTTCATTAAAAGTTAACGAAAAATATTACCTTTGTAACGAAATATGAATAGTATATGGAATATCTCAAAACTGAAATCGAGGGCTTATGGATTATTGAACCTCTGATTATCAAGGATGAACGCGGTTATTTCATGGAAAGTTATAAAAAATCGGAGTTTGAACAAAAAATCGGCAAAACGGATTTTATTCAAGACAATGAATCAAAATCTTCATTCGGCATTTTCAGAGGATTGCATTTTCAAGAAGGAGACGCGGCTCAAGCCAAATTAGTCAAGGTGATTCAAGGAAAAGTATGGGACATTGCCGTTGACATCCGCAAAACGTCTTCCACTTTCGGAAAATACGTCGCCGTTGAATTATCAGAAGAAAACAAACGCCAATTTTTTATCCCGCGCGGATTTGCGCACGGTTTTCTGGCGTTAAGCGAAACCGCCGTTTTTACCTATAAAGTGGACAATATTTATTCTCCCGTTCATGAAAGAACGATTAATTGCACGGATTCCGATATAGCCATTCAATGGCCGTTAGACCAATCGCAAATACGCTTATCGGAAAAAGATCGGAAAGGAAAATTATTGAAAGATATTTAATGATATGAAAGGTATTATATTGGCCGGAGGAAGCGCTACTCGACTTTTCCCGTTATCAAAATCTATTTCCAAACAAATGATGCCGGTATATGATAAACCAATGGTTTATTATCCTTTATCGTCATTAATGCTGGCCGAAATCCGAGAAGTTTTGATTATATCCACGCCTCGTGATTTACCGATGTTTCAACAATTGCTCGGAACGGGAGAAAATCTGGGAATGAAGTTTGAATACATTATTCAGCAGACGCCCAACGGTTTGGCTCAAGCATTTGTTTTGGGAGAAGAATTTATCGGAAACGATTCCGCTTGCTTGATTCTGGGCGATAACATTTTCTACGGACAAGGTTTCAGTAAAATGCTTCGGCAAGCAAAAGCAATTGAATCTGGCGCTTGCATTTTCGGTTATTATGTGAAAGATCCGAGAGCCTACGGAGTAGTGGATTTCGATGAAACGGGAAAAGTGATTTCCATTGAAGAAAAGCCCGAACATCCCAAATCCAATTATGCGGTTCCGGGTTTGTATTTTTACGACAATTCGGTCGTTTCACGCGCCAAAGTTTTGAAACCTTCGGCGCGAGGCGAATATGAAATTACCGATCTCAACCGAACTTATTTAGAAGAAAATCAATTAAACGTACAACTTTTCGGCCGGGGTTTTGCATGGTTAGATACCGGGAATTGCGACAGCCTTTTAGACGCTTCCAATTTCGTGGCAACCATACAAAAACGACAAGGATTTTATGTTTCTTGTATCGAAGAAATTGCATGGCGAAACGGCTGGATTGATAACCTGCAATTGAGAAGATTGGGAAAGGCGCTCGATAAAACCGAATACGGACAATATCTTCTTTCTTTAGTTTCTTAACATTCAATAACTCAAATGCTAATAGCAAATGTATGAATTTCATTCCGATCGCAACCGTTATTTTTTGATGCAGAAAATGGTTTGCGAAGAAGACATTATTCCTTTTATTGAAAAAGTTTATCCTTTTACCGGCGATGCAAAGGTGTTGGAAATCGGTTGCGGTACGGCCGGCGTGTTAAGCGCTTTTTTAGAAAGAGGACATAAAGGATTCGGGGTAGATTTGGATACGGGGTCGCTGGATTATGCGCGTGAAAAATTATCCGGTTTTATCGAATCGGAACAATTGACGCTTATAAATAATGATATATATTCGATTGATTTCGAAAAAGAATATCAACTGAAATTTGATATTATTATTTTAAAAGATGTCATCGAGCATATACACGGTCATGAAAAATTATTGAAAAGAATGCAATCGTTTCTGAATCCTTCAGGAGTAATTTTTATCGGATTTCCGCCTTGGCAAATGCCTTTCGGAGGACATCAGCAAATATGCCGAAGTAAATTCTTATCTCATCTTCCTTATTTCCATTTGTTGCCGACGCCGGCGTATAGAAGCATCTTGAAAGCATTTAAAGAAGGCCCGGACCATTTGTGCGAACTTCAAGAAACAGGAATTTCCATCGAACAATTAGAAAAATTAGCAAAGAAAACGAACTATACCATTGTAAATAAGGAATTATACTTTATTAATCCGATTTATAAGCACAAATTTAAAATGAAAGGGCGGAAACAATCGGCTTTTATCGGTTCTATTCCTTACGTTCGTAATTTTTTTACAACTTGTGCGTTTTATTTATTGAAAGCGTAAAATAACATCAAATGAATACTTATTTAGTAACCGGGGGCGCCGGATTTATCGGTTCCAATTTTGTAAAATACGTATTGAAAAAACATCCGAATACGCATTTGGTAATATTGGATAACTTGACATACGCGGGAAATCTCGGGACAATCAAAGACGATTTGACCAATCCGAAAGTGACGTTTATCAAGGGAAATATCAGTAATCCGAGAGTCGTCAAAGAAATTTTTGAAAAACATCCGATTGATTTCGTCGTTAATTTTGCCGCCGAAAGTCATGTGGATCGAAGCATCGAAAATCCGCAATTATTCTTGAAAACGAATATCTTGGGAACTCAGAATTTATTGGATACCGCAAAAAAATCATGGACAACCGGAAAAGATGAATCCGGTTATCCGATATACAGGAAAGGAGTAAAATTTCTTCAAGTATCAACCGATGAAGTTTACGGAAGTCTGGGAGAAACCGGCTATTTTACCGAAACGACGCCGTTGGACCCGCGAAGTCCTTACTCGGCATCCAAAGCCGCAGCCGATATGATTGTAACGGCTTATGCTGAAACGTATAAAATGCCGGTTAATATCACTCGTTGTTCCAATAATTACGGGCCGTATCATTTCCCGGAAAAATTAATTCCGCTGATTATTAAGAATATCCTTGAAAAGAAAAAGCTTCCGGTGTATGGCGACGGCTCCAATGTGCGCGACTGGCTGTACGTAGAAGATCATTGCAAAGCGATTGACAGTGTGTTACTTCACGGACGCACCGGTGAAGTATATAATATCGGAGGACATAATGAAAAGAAGAATATTGATATTGTCAAGATAATCATTACAACCATTAAACGATTGATGGAGGAAAATCCGGGTTACAAAAGCGCCTTGAAAGAAAATAATGATTCGCAACAGGACAATTTGGAATGGATTACCGACGATTATTTGATTACTTTCGTCAAAGATCGTTTGGGACATGATCACCGTTATGCCATTGATCCTACAAAAATTACCAATGAATTGGGTTGGTATCCGGAAACCAAATTCGAAGACGGAATCGTAAAAACCATCCGATGGTATCTTGAAAATCAAGACTGGGTGGAAAAAGTGACTTCCGGCAATTATCGGAAATACTATCGTCAGATGTATGGAAACAGATAATATAGGGCAACAGGCAGCAGGCAACAGGCAACAGGCTTCCGGTTCCCGGTTCCCGGTCGCCGGTCGCCGTAAAATTAAGTTTGCGGTAGTGGGCTGCGGACACATCGGGAAACGTCATATAGAAATGATTCAACGAAATCCGGAAGCGGAATTGGTTGCTGTTTGCGACATTTTATCTCCAAACTGTTTAGGTCTTGATTCGTGTACCGTGTACCCCGCACCGTGCACCGAGCGACCGTGTACCCCTTATTTCTCTGACCTCGAATCTTTGCTATCATCCGACATTCCTTTTGATGTTCTGAATATTTGCGTTCCGAACGGTTTACATGCGGAAATGGCTATACGGGGAATGGAAACCGGTCATCACACAGTCATTGAAAAACCGATGGCGCTAAATACGGAAGACGCCGAAAAAATTCTTTCCGCATCGGAAAAATTCGACAAAAAAGTTTTTTGCGTAATGCAAAACCGCTATTCTCCGCCCTCTGTTTGGATTAAGGAAACGATTGACTCCGGACGGTTGGGAAAATTGTTTTGGATACAAATTAACTGCTTCTGGAATCGCGATGCCCGTTACTATCAACCCGGCTCTTGGCACGGAGATAAAGCGCTTGACGGAGGAACTTTGTTTACTCAATTTTCGCATTTCATAGATTTGATGTATTGGTTATTCGGTGATATTCAAAACATTAGCGCCCGTTTCATGGATTTTAATCATCAAACCTTGACGGATTTTGAAGATTCGGGAGTGGTCACATTTGATTTTGTGAACGGCGGATCGGGTATTTTTAATTATTCAACATCCGTTTACGACACGAATTTTGAAAGTTCGGTTACGATTCTTGCGGAAAACGGAACAATTAAAATCGGCGGACAATATATGAATGAAATCACTTATTGCCACGTCAAAGATTATACCTTACCGGTCCTGCCTCCAACCAATCCGGGAAACGATTACGGAGCTTACAAAGGCTCTGCGCAAAATCACCATTTAGTCATTGATAATGTCGTAAAAGTGCTGAATAACAAAGAAAAAGAAATCACGACCAACGCAAGCGAAGGTTACAAAGTGATTGATATTATCGAACGGATTTATCGGTTGCGTAAGGCTCACATACATTGATTACGATTCATCAAAAAATCAATCGCGTTCTTTAAAATACATTTCAAGCATTTGTCGGGCGGCTTGAAATGAGCTTATTTCCGAATGAATTACCTTGGATTCTTTA
Organism: Candidatus Azobacteroides sp.; assembly: GCA_009778655.1. GTDB lineage: Bacteria > Bacteroidota > Bacteroidia > Bacteroidales > Azobacteroidaceae > Azobacteroides. The sequence goes on along the minus strand of WRFZ01000174.1, from coordinate 42,847 downwards.
ATTGCCAATTCCTTCTTTATTTTAGGCGATTGATAAAAATGATTTTTCAGTTGTTCATTGATGCTTTCATACATCCAATATTTAGCTTGCGAATTTCTTCGAAAGTCAAAATAACCGTTGGTTTTAACGAATGAGATATATTCATCAATCATATCCCATATTTGGGATATTCCGATTTGATAATATCCGGAATAGGTTAATACTCGCGGAGTCCAACCAGATGCAGGCGGCGGAAAAAGTTGCAAGGCATTCCGATATTGCGCCGCCGCTAAATTCGCTTTTTCTATATTACTCCCATCGGCTTTATTCACGATAATCCCATCGGCCATTTCCATGATTCCGCGCTTAATTCCTTGCAATTCATCGCCGGCGCCGGATATTTGGATTAAAAGAAAAAAATCCACCATGGAATGAACAGCCGTTTCCGACTGCCCCACGCCGACTGTTTCCACAAAAACGGTATCGAATCCGGCGGCTTCACATAAAATAATAGTTTCCCGCGTTTTACGGGCTACCCCTCCCAACGAACCGGCGGTAGGAGAGGGTCGTATAAAAGCATGAGGATTGCGAGAAAGTTCTTCCATCCGGGTTTTGTCTCCCAATATACTTCCTTTGGAGCGTTCGCTGCTCGGATCAATAGCCAGAACAGCTAATTTTCGATGACGTTGATCAATCACATAGGTTCCGAATGCGTCAATGGAAGTACTTTTGCCGGCGCCGGGAACTCCCGTTATCCCGATTCGCACCGATTTCCCGGAAAAAGGTAAACATTTTTCGATGATTTCCCGCGCTATGGATTGATGTTCGTTTTTCCGACTTTCCAAAAGCGTTACCGCTTGACTTAAGAAAATAATATTTCCTTTTAGGATTTGTTCGATATATTCGCCCGGAGAATAATTCCCTCGTTTTTTTCTCGCACTCTTCAAATAAGGATTAATAACCGGAGGCCGCGAAATACCTTTATTCACGTTCAATCCTACATACTTGGGGTCATTTTCCGGATGTTCCACGCCGTATCGAGTTTATTTATTTGCTAAGACGGATATTTCATAAATCGGCATGTCGGGATCATCCGTCATAATAGACAAGGTTGATGAAAGTTTCGACGGGATTTTCTTATTATCCGCATTTACTTTAATCTCGGTTATCTCTCCCGGATTGATGCTGAACCGGGTTTTAGATACGGTAATTGACGGATCGGACGATTGAATGGCGCGTATGTTCAACACTGATTTTCCCGAATTGGATATTTTTAATGTTCGACCGGTTCCCGAACTGAAATTACCGAAATTGATTTCGGAAGTACTCACGTTAATTTTTCCCGCATCGGCTTTTTTTGCGGATGTCCATTGAGAAAAATCTTCCAAAACGGTTGCCGAATAAGGAAAAGACTGACGAGTTTCGTTAATCAGAAGAGTAATATCGCCGGATAAATTTCCATAAGAATCGCCATCCTGCGCATTGAAATTCACATCAATAACGCCTGCCTTTTTTGCAGGTATAACTGCCGGATTAAAAGTGACCGATAAGTACTTCGGTAATTTCAATATCCTTTGGGTAATCGGCTGATCGGAATTATTAAACACTTCCAACCGAATGGTTTTTGCTTCTTTCCACGTGACTCGTCCGAAATTCAATTCTTTCGATTTCAAAAGATAATTACCCATCGCAACCGGATATGCTTCTTCCGGATTTATTTTAATTTTACCTTGGACTACTTCTCCTCGTATTGTCAAACGAATGGGCGTCGGCGACTGGCTGGTATAGACCGTAATGGATTTGGTAAAAGAGCCGGGCCGATTCACCGGATTATAGCTGACGAAAATTTTTCCGGTTTTTCGGGGTTCGATCGGTTCTTTCGTCCAAATAGGAGTTGTACATCCGCATGAAGCCGTTGCTTTGGTTATTACAAACGATTCATTCGAATTATTCGTCAGAATAAAATCAAAAGCGGCATTTCCGTCTTTTTCACCGATTACTCCGAAATTGTGGTCGGTTTCGTTAATACTTATTTTTTCATTTTGCGCGCCCACTCCACCGCAAAATAAGACAAAACTTGTTAATAATAAATAAATGCGTTTCATATTCATAATTTTTTTAGAAAATTCATTTTGAGTACAAAGGTAGAAAATAAAGTAGAAACATTTCAAAGATACCGCAATAAATTTATCCGACCAGCAATAAATTTTCTTATATCCGACTTTTTCTTGTACCTTTGTCGGTCAAAATCAGTTGTAGTTATATGCAAAATAAAAAAGAACCCTCTGCTATTCACCCGCAATATAAAGTATTAGCTTCAATCAGTTTCTCTCATTTTCTGAATGATACGATGCAATCGCTTATTCTGGCTGTATATCCCATGTTAAAAGCTGATTTTAATCTCAGTTTCGGTCAGATAGGACTTATAACCCTTTCGTATCAAATCACGGCCTCACTGCTCCAACCGATTGTAGGTATTTATACCGATAAACACCCCAAACCGTTTTCATTGGTAATCGGTATGGCATGTACATTGGTCGGTATCATAATGCTTGCTTTTGCCGGAAGTTATCCTTACCTGCTGATGGCGGCAATGATGGTGGGAATGGGGTCATCCATTTTTCATCCGGAGGCGTCACGAATTTCTCGGATCGCTTCAGAAGGTCGGTTCGGATTAGCTCAATCCATTTTTCAAGTAGGAGGTAATGCCGGAGCAGCTATGGGACCTTTATTAGCCGCATGGATTGTTATTCCACACAGTAAAACTGCTGTCAGTTGGTTTTCACCGGTTGCATTTTTGGCAATGATTGTATTGCTGCAAGTCGGTTTTTGGTATCGAGAGCATGTCTCTTCTTTCCAAAAGGTGCAACGGAATATTCAACCCGAAAGTCAATTTTCTCATCGCAAAATTATATTGACTATCATTATTTTGTTGCTGCTCGTTTTTTCAAAAAACTTCTATTTAAGCAGTTTAAACAGCTATTATATGTTCTACTTGATCCATAAGTTCCAAATAAACATGCATCATGCCCAATATATGCTTTTTCTTTTTCTGTTTTCCGTAGCTGTCGGGACATTGATAGGAGGTCCTATCGGCGACCGTATCGGGCGTAAACGGGTAATCTGGTTTTCTATTTTGGGAGTAGCTCCGTTTACCTTGATGCTGCCTTATGCCAATTTGCTTTGGACAGGAGTATTAACCGTTATTATCGGATTAATTTTAGCGTCGGCTTTTCCTGCCATTTTAGTCTTTGCCCAAGAATTAATGCCTCGAAAATTCGGAATGATATCGGGACTTTTTTACGGATTTTCCTTTGGAATGGGGGGACTCGGCGCTGCAATTTTAGGAAAATTTGCCGACCGATGGGGTATTGATACCGTATATGCCATTTGTTCATTTTTGCCTTTACTGGGAATCTTGGCGGTCTTTCTTCCTAATATATCGGATAATATCATAAAAAAGAAATGAATTTGTCCGTGCGAATCATTAATTCCGGTCGGTCTTTCGATAAAAAAACCAAAACAAAATTATTGACGAAATAATATACGAACCTGCATTTACAACACAAGCTCCCTGTACTTGCAAAGTCGGAATTAACCAAACCGACAATCCCACAGTAGCTGCTACCCCGATGGCCGATTTCAAAATCAAAATCTTAACCCGGCCGATGGCTGAAAAATAATTCCCATATACATTCGATACCGCCATAGCCAATATACCCGGCGAAAGCAAAACAATCACTTGTTTTACGCCTTCAAATCCGTTTCCGAAAACAAATGAAAAAACTTGTTCGGGTAAACATAAAACAAATACCAAGCAAAACAAAGAAATGAAAAGACTGTATTTTGCGGTAATCTTGGTTTCATTTCGCGAGTCTTCCGTATCGCCTTGTTTTACAACATTCGAATATTGCACCAACGAAATACTGCGGCTCACAATCCAAATGGCTTCCGATAATGTTACGCCAACCGAAAATACACCTAATGATGCAGTTCCCACAAAATAATTCAAGAAATAAAAACTCAACCGATAGTTAAAGAATTGCAAAAAATTACTCAATTCAACCTGCCAACCAAACAAAAAAGTATTTTTTACAGTCGGTTTATCCAAATGATAGAAAACTTTTCCATGTATTTTTTCGGTTAATATTTTGCAAATAATAAAAACGAAAGCATACGACGTCATCATTCCATAAAAGTATGCAAAATATGATTTTTCAACCCGATAATAGAAAAACAACATGGCCCCTATTTGAAAAACCGGCTGAATAACCGTAATCAAATTATAATATCCGATTCGTTGATCTCCGATAAATACGGAAGAATGAAACGCCGTAAAGCCAACCAAAACAGCGACTATGAATAAAAGCAGCGACGGAGTGGAATAATCATACAGATGAAATACAATTCCTAAAATCGCAGCCGCTGTAAAAACCCATAAATAAGCTTGTAATACCAATTTTGAAAGACCGGATTTCGACAAAAAATAAGAAACGCTACTGCCCGTAAAAATATTAGTAACACTTGATATTAAGCTCAAGTTTGCCATAAACAAAGCAATAGCGCCGCGTCCTTCCGTTCCCCACAGGCGTGTCGAGAGTATCACAACAGCAAAGTTCAGCAGCAAAATGATCAACTTGCCGGCAATGGTTTGTATAATATTTTTTTTAAGATTGATAACGCTCATAACTCGGAAATCAGTTGAATAAAGCCGTCTTTGATAATATCCCAATTATATTTTTCAAGCGCTGACTTTCTTGCCGTCTCACAATGACTTTTGTAAAGTTCATCATCCGATAAATAATTTGAAATACATTCACAAATTTCATTCAAATCCATCGGATTCACTAAATAACCCATTTGCTCCATTTCCGGCACCCCTTGACGTATTGCTTTTAAATTCGCGTAAATCATGGGGCGTCCGCAAGCCATATAATAGAATAACTTAATGGGTAAACTGCGCGTATTTTCAACATCATTCGTCCGAAGATCAAAAAACAAATCGTATTTCCCGATTTCTTTACAGAAATCCGAAAAAGGCAACAGTCCTTTCCTTTGTATCAGCAAGTTTTCAGGCAAATCAGTCGAAATCGGATAATCGTTTGTTCCGGTAATAATCGTTAATATGAATTTTGTTTCGGGATGATTTTTTGCCGTATGGTTTGATACATCCAACACTTTGTCAAAACCTTTTTCAATCGTCAACGGCCCGGAATAAAACAAATTACATTTTTCATGAATATTTTTTTGAGGATAAATATTGATCTGATCAATGCTTGCATAATATGAAAGGTATATATATTTTTTCCATGAAAAGAGAAAGCGAAACGGTTTTGCTTTGTAATGCTCCCCGAAAACAAACGCATCGGTCAGACAACCCGCATACACCGAAAGGCAAGAAAGTAGAATTATTTTCATGATTTTCTTGAAAAAAGGAAGTTCTTTCAAATTCTTTTTCGACGGATACCACTCGGTAACATCATATACAATGCGTATTTCTTTATGGAGTTTTTTGTATTTCCCGGCAGCTAAAATCGCTATCGGATTATCACAAATAATTATACTTGGATTACAGTTAGAAAAACAATCCTGCAATTTATCTATAAGTAATTTTTTCGACCATCCTTTCGAGTCGAAACATTGTATATCCGGTAAATCGCAATTATCGGTTAAAGTCGAGATTATAAAAACCTTATGACCCGCTTGCTTCAGAGTCTCGGCAAGCTGGAAATAAACCCGGTCATCCGTCGGGTAGTGTGCAACCAAGGCAAAGGCTATCTTCATTTAGTATGAATAGCCGATTTATTCAAGTCGGTAGCTGACAAAAGCCAAGCGTTTGCTGTCGGGAGCCCATGAATTTACATTGATAGTTCCTTGTCCGCCGAATAATTTGACCAAAGTTTCCGGTTCGCCTCCTTCGGCAGGCATGATACGAAGTTCCACATTTTTATCGGCCAAATGTTCATTCGGCTTTAAATCTCCTTTATAATAAGTAATGAAAATTATTTGTTTTCCGTCCGGAGATACGTGCGGAAACCACGAATTGCGGTTCTCGTCAAAGGTCATTTGCGTTTGTTCCGAACCGTCGGCTTTCATTCGCCATACCTGCATCAGTCCCGTCCGTACCGAATTAAACCATATATACTTGCCATCGGGTGAATATTCGGGACCATCGTCCAAATCTTCGGCAGTCGTCAATCGCACTTCTTCTCCGCCTTCAAAAGGAATAACATAAATATCATAATTCCCTTTTCTTTCCGCACAATAGGTTAAGTATTTATTATCGGGACTAATCCCATGAAGGTAACTCGGCCCGACAGGAGTAACAAGTTGCGGCGTTCCTCCGGCAAAAGGCAAAGTATAGATTCGAGAACTTCCGTCTTCCACCGGACTGTTACTTATAGCGATGTACTTACCGTCGGCGCTTATTACGTGATCATTGTTACAACGGGTTGCAAAACCCGTATTGATTTGCAGGGGTTCTTCCGGATTATCGGGCGTTATCTTGTAGAGTTTTCCTCCGCTATTGTAAACCAACCAATTTCCATCAGGCGTCCAATTAGGCGCTTCGATAAGATACGGAAATTCTTTTACTACGGTTCGTTTGCCGGTTGTTACATCCAATATTTCCAATACGCTCGTTATTCTCTGTTGTCCCGGAATGCTTTGTTGAGCAAAAGCAGTTACAAATAACACGGATGCAGCGAGTATCATCATGGCTTTCATACTTTTTAATGCGGGTTTCATAATACTATTATAGGATTTCGTTTTTATAAATCAGAACGGTAGCATAAACAGCAATTCCTTCTTCTCGACCGACATAACCCATTTTCTCGGAAGTCGTCGCCTTAATGGAGATAGCGTCGGGAGCAACTTGCATCGTTTCAGACAAACAAACTTTCATCGAAGGAATGTGCGGATTCAGTCGCGGCGCTTCGGCGCAAACGGTTACATCTGCGTTTCCCAATTCATACGACTCGGAACGTAGCAGTTCCATTGTTTTTTTCAATAAAATCTTACTGTCTATATTTTTGTAGGTTTCATCCGTATCGGGAAAGTGAAAACCGATGTCCCGTAAGCCGGCGGCTCCCAATAAGGCATCGCAAAGTGCATGAATTAACGCATCGGCATCGGAATGTCCCTGTAATCCTTTTTCGTGTTGAATTTGAATCCCGCCCAGCCAAAACGCTCGCCCGGCAACCAAACGATGCACGTCAAAACCCATACCGACCCGAATCGTTTGCATAAATTTATCTCATCAGATTTCTTAATCCTTCCATATCGAAACTGAGTGAAAAACGAAGCGTCTGATCCAAGGGGTTAGACGGAACCGTGGAAATCAAGTAGGCAACATCCAATTGGAAAGCAGTCAGTTTAAAGCCGGCGCCTACCGAGAAATATTGCCGATTTCCTTTACTCGGATTTTCATAAAAATAACCGCCACGTACAAAAAATTGATCTTGATAGGAATATTCTCCTCCTGCCGACCACATGATTTCCTTGAATTTTTCACTCGCTCCGCCCGGCGCTTCGGTGAAAGATTTGAAAATTCCGGAAATCGGAGAAATTGCAAAATAGTCGCTCAAAGCCTTTTGCATATCTTCCGTACTCATGCCTTCCGTGTTGGGAGGAGTAGGTATCATGTATTTATTTGCATCCAGGGTAAGTGAAATTTTGTTGTAATTATCCAACGGGAAAAGCAAGGAAGCTCCCAATTTTAATTTGGTCGGCAAAAAATTACTGGTATTTCCATCATCGTATGAAATCTTAGTACCGATATTGGAAGCGCTTATCCCCAGACCCAGCAGACATTCACTGCTTCCAATCATTATGTATTTATTGTAATAGCCGGCAATATCAACCGCCCAAGCAGATCCGGGATACAGGTCTTCTGCTCCGCTTCCCAAATCGGAATAAATATAACGTAAACACGCGCCGAGAGAGAATGATTCTGAAGTTTTAAGCGAATAACCGACATCCACTGCCATTTCATAAGGATTGACAGACTGAATTGTGGCTCCGTACCAATCCGTCATTACAATCTGACCTAAAGAAAAATAGCGCAAAGAAGCGCTGACCGCCTGCCGGTCGGCCTCGCCCAATTTATAATACCCGGAAAGGTAAACCAAATCAATATCACTAATCAAACGTTTCAGCCAAGGCGTGTAGGTTAAGCCGATTCCGGCTTTGCTGTATGCGAATGCATATTTAGCCGGGTTCCAATATTGCGAAAAAATATCCGGTTCGGTAGCCGCTCCGACATCTCCCATACCTCCTCCTCTTGCATCCGGAGCGATAGTTAAAGAAGGAACTCCGACAATTAAAGGGTTAAACTCGTTCTTCTGTGCTTGAACGGTAAGTATTACACCCGTGAATAAAAAAAGTACCGATAAAATTTTTAATTTGTTCATTGATTATTTTTTTACGGTTAGAGCTTGTTATTTTCTTTTATTTTTCTTCAATAATTTACTGTAATAAAAAACTATCTCTACCCGTGTTTTATTGTCCTAAAACTATAATTTTTTTTGCTTTGGTCGTTTCTTTACTGTTTGCCGTCCGTATAGTCGCCCGATAAATATAGATTCCGGGTCGAATCCGGGTTCCGGCGCCGTTAACCAAAGGCCATTCGATCTGATACTGTTGCGAGAAACCGGAAGAGCCTTTTTCGGAATAAACCCAAACGGTTCGACCGGATAAATCGTAAACTCCGATTTCCACATCCAATACGGTTTCCGGGAGGTTATAAATCAATGTGAAAAATGTATGGGTACGAGCCGGATTTTCATTCGCTTGCAAATCCACAATGGTCGGTCTATACCCGTTAACTACCGTAAAATTCAAGGAATCAACAGTCGGAATATTATAAATATTCCACACCCGGAATATCAAGGTATGATTGCCTGCCGGCAGTTCCGGAATAGAAAATCCGACAGTTCCCCCCGTAATATCAACCGCTTCATAATAACTGTTCAAAGGATAAGTATTATTGTCTATTTGCAGTTCTAAGCCATGACCTATACCGCTACCCGACAGATTGATACCGTTCTCATCCTTTACTTTCGCATAAAAGAAAGGCGTTTCGTTCACCGGATCTCCGTTTTTGAAATCTTCGGAATTAAGAAACATAGCGACAATTTCAGGACCGTCTCCGGAATTTTCCCAATTATCTCCCGTTCCTCCCAATTTGTATTGCAGGAAACTGCCGACAGCATCTTTTCCGGAGGATTGATCATAAGCATACAAGCCCATTTTCCCGTTTGAATCCGCATACATTATATCCAACGGAACATTGAATGTAAAGTTGAAAGCGCCGTTTTTTACTTCTGTATTTCCCGAATAAATCATACCGGGATAATCCGTGAAAGAAAAACGGACGCCGTCGCTATTTGAATTTACGGATTCTATGGTTTGTTTGCTATCGAAAACGGTTGCATTCAATGTTCCCGTAAATTGGTCCGCAAGATTTCCGGTTTCATCGGTAATTACTCCGGATACAGATACTTTATCCAATGCTCTTAAGGTAATTGTTTCATTTTCCGGGATCGAATTTCCGTTAATTGATTCCAATTGAATATTCCATTCGGGATAATTCAACACCAATGCCGGATCTCCTAAAAGAACAAAATTTAATTTGTTCGCATCGGAACCCAATTGATTCTTACCCAATCGAAAAATATCTCCCAAAGAAAAATGTTTTCCGTTTTCTTTCATAAACAGATAACGAATCAATTGACTGTTAATATTATAGTTAGGCCTTGAATCAACAACTCGGCTGGTCGTATATAAAGCAATCGCTCCGCTTTTTTTATTCAGAAAAGCCTCTTCTCCACCCGAAGCATTAAAACCGTCAAACCATCCGAAATCACAAGTTGCCGTAATCCAAAGCGGTAAATTTTCAAAAGTCATTTGCCTGACATCGGTTATGTTCATCAAATCTTCGCCGGACCAACCGGTAGTACTCCCGTGTCCGGTATAATTCAAAAGGAAACAACCTTCTTTCAAATGATCGAGTATTCCTTTTTTTGCATCCGGAGCAGAAGGCTTTCCATTGATATTAACCAATTTGTAAGCATCTACATAGTACTTATACAGCATGTATTCCGGATAATTTTCTTCCATATATTTCGCTAACTGTTCGGCTTGAGTAGCATGTACGGCATAATTATTTGGATCATAAGAATCCGTATTATCAGCGGAAAAAACCAATTTACTTTTCCAGTTTCCGTATTGCGTATTTCCCATGTAAGCAATTACTTTGTTTACGGCGTTTTCTGCTTGCTCAACAGTATTGACCGGAAAACGACCGATGCCGATATCCAATCGGTCGGAAGAGATGTTTCTCCCTTCACTATCGTCCAAAAATCCGAAATAATCATCCGTACCGTAGGAAGTGCTTTCTGTTGTGGATTCTTTCACTTGATAAGTCAGTAAATAATATTTCGGATCTCTTTTTGATCCGTCGCTCGTAAGATGACGGTTATCAAAAAGTCCGTCGCCGAATAAAAGCAGATATTTTGGCTTATCCGAATCGTTGGTTGCACGATCATAAAACATTTTCATGAAACGCCGATAAGCAGTCGCATCCGGAGTGCCGGACGAAAATTCGTTGAAAACCGATCGCTCTTCTGCTACCGCAACTCTCAGCCCGGATTGCCGATGCGCTTCAGCCAATTGCTCCGCTTGTCCCATATAAACAGTCGGAGCTAAAATGACCATATCGGTCGGAGGAAGCGCATGTAAATTCTGATTTTGAATTTCTTCGACAAATTCGGGTACCGGAAATGATTTACTTAAATCAACCATTACAAATTCCCGTAAAGTATTTCCGGAAGGAGCAACGGTAAATTGTAACCGGCCGTCGCTTAATTCTGTTTCCATCAGTCGAGTATCTTGGTTTTGAGTTACTTCCCACACTTGGCAGGAAGCGGTCGGATTTCCGATGGAATACGTTACCGAATTTTGACCGGAAAGGCTTTCCCTGTTGCGAAAAAAGGTATAAGCAACGGGATAGAATTGCAGAGAGCGCTTCATGTTTAAAGCGATAAAATTCAGATATGCAACCGCTTGACCGGAAGAATTATAAGTGACCGTCGCCGTAACTTTTTCCGATTTTTCTCCGTTCCAATTTCCCCAACTGTCTCCCAAATAAGCTTTCCGATAATAATCGCTCGGAGCCGGAGCATAAATGGAAATACTTAAATTATCCTGATCCCCGATTGACAACCTGACCGGCGTCGCTTCCTTGGGAGCTGCGGCAAAAGACAAGCGCATTCTCCCCGTATCGGATGTTATTCCCGGAATCGTAAAGGTAAACGATTGAGTGCCGGAATTTTTGACAAAATTCTCACCGAACAGTTCCCGACCGCTGTTGAGTATCGAAACGGAATCTTTTTCGTACACAGCGTAATCGTCAAAAACGGTTAAACGAACCGTACCGGAAGAAGCGTCGGAAAGTTTGAGCGTTTCCATTTCTTTCGGGCCGGTATCGCTCTCCGTCATGAAATAAGAACCATACGTAGCATAAGGATTGTTTTCGTGTTCATATACGCCTCTGGTCGAATTATACGTCCATCGAACGGTTCCGCGTCCGTAAAAAAGCAAATAATCGCCCGGACCAAAAACGCCGTCGCTTCCTTTATCCACATATACGGCAACTTCCGGAAGGTCATCCACATAAGGTTGGGTAAAGTCTTCAGCCAAAATCCAACCGCCGTAACCGTAAATTTTCACTTTGGCCGGATCGCTTATTCCTTGTTTTTTTATATCGTCGTAAGTTAATTTATAAATGCCGTTTTCGTTTACTTTCAATCGAATCCATTTTCCGGAAGACAAAACGGAATTTTCCCTGTATCGGCTCCCGTCATTCACGGTTTGAGCCGAAAGAAACGAAATAAATCCCAGCAGATAAAGAATGATTACTCCTACCCTTCTCTGTTTTTCGTATTTTATCATTCGCTTTGTTTTTTGATTTCTCATTTTATTTGAAAATCAAGCAATTTCCTATCGTTAATATATCCTTGCAAAAGATTGTTTATTTCTACTCGTCCGACTCCGGCCGGGGTTCCGGTAAAAATCAAATCTCCCATTTTTAAGGTAATAAACCGGCTTACATATTCGATTATTTCGTCGGTTTTAAAAATCATATCGGCTGTATTGCCTTGTTGAACGGCTTTCCCGTCAATATCCAACTTGAACGGAATGGCATTCATATCCAAACCTTCTTCTTTCAATGAAACAAATTTACCGATTACAGCCGAATTGTCAAACGCTTTACTGATTTCCCATGGTAAACCGTCTTTCTTGAGTTTCTGCTGTAAATCTCTCGCTGTCATGTCAATCCCTATGGTGACCTCTTCGTAGTACCGGGAAGCAAACTTCCGGTCAATACACTTACCTAACCGACTGATTTTTACTACTATTTCCGCTTCGTATTGCACATCCGACGAAAAATCGGGGATGTAAAACGGTTTACCGTCTTTTAACAATGAAGTATCCGACTTCATAAAAATAGTGGGTTCACTCATTAATAACGCACGTTGCATCTCTTTATTGTGAGCTGCATAGTTCATTCCTACACATATAATTTTCATACGTACATAATTTATTTTTTAAAGGTCATAAGAAACCCACAACAGATTCATTCTCTCGGATGCAACTTTTGCATGCGGGTTTCATCGAATTTTTTTTAATTTATACAAAGGTATATATTTTAACTCATTTTTTCAATAATAAGCCGTAACTTTGTACAATCAAAACAACGATTTAATTTATGAAAAACAATAATTGGAAAGAGCGTTCAGATGTTGTCTATTCGACCGACCCGGATTTTCAATACAGTTATACGAAGGAAGAAGAAGCGTTTACGCTGCCGAAAGAAAAACAATTGCTTCGAATTGCATTGGATAAACGAAACCGGGGAGGAAAAAAAGTTACATTAATCACCGGTTTTGCCGGAAATGAAGAAGATTTGCAAGAATTGGGAAAATTGTTAAAAACAAAATGCGGAGTCGGAGGCTCCGCTAAAGAAGGTGAAATCCTTATTCAAGGCGATTTCCGTAACCGGCTTTTGGAGATTCTCCACGGGGAAGGATACATTAAAGCAAGAATCATCGGTTGATTTGTTGGGGAACAAAAATAATTTTCATACCTTTGTCTTTCGAAAATGCAATCGAGCATGAAAATTCATAAAGAAGGAAATAAAGTAATTATTTACACATTCATCACCCTACTGTTATTAAATTGGATACTCTACCAAGTAACCAATCATTCATTATTGTTTTATTTTGTTCTGTTACTGTCAATCGGTATTTTTTCCCTGCTTATTAATTTTTTCCGATGTCCGATAAGAATATTTAACGATCATCACCGGGAAGAAGCAATTGTAGCTCCCGCCGACGGAACGATTGTCGTCATCGAAGAAGTGATGGAAAATGAATATTTACACGAGAAACGACTGCAAGTCTCCATATTTATGAGTCTGTTCAATGCACATGTCAATTGGGTCCCTTGTGATGGGAAAGTCATTCATTTGACGCATCAAAACGGACGATTTTGGGCAGCGTATCTGCCGAAATCAAGTACGGAAAACGAGCGTTCGACCATCGTAATCGAACGACCCGACGGCGAACAAATTCTGGTTCGGCAAATTGCCGGAGCTATGGCTAAACGGATTGCAACCTATGTAAAACCGGAACAAAAATGTCACATTAATCAACAATTGGGCTTTATTAAATTCGGTTCAAGAGTGGATTTATTCTTACCTTTGCATGCAAAAGTCGAAGTGGAAATGGGAGCTTACGTAAAAGGAAATCAAACGAAAATCGCTCAATTATAATGATGTTTCTCCGAATGAAAAATCTGCCGAACATCGTTACTTGTTTGAATCTTTACGCCGGATGTTTATCTTGTGTAATGTCGCTGGTATATGGTAATTACATCGGTGCATTTATCTTTATTCTGTTGGCGGCCTGCTTTGATTTTATGGACGGATTCGTTGCCCGTTTGATAAAAGCGTATTCTCCGATCGGCGCACAATTGGATTCATTAGCCGATGTAATCAGTTTCGGCATGGCGCCCGGATTTATGGTTTATTCTTTCCTTTTAAATGCTTCCGAAGGAGTTCCTTACGGTGGAAATATACCGCTCATTGCTCTTTTAATTCCGATTTTTGCAGCCTTGCGATTAGCTAAATTTAATGTTGATAACCGGCAAACTTCTTCGTTTCTGGGATTACCTGTCCCGGCAAACGGTTTGTTTTGGGGAGCGTTGATTCCTTCCTTTCCGGTTTCGGAAAGCAATCACGTATTCTGTACATTCTTTATCATAGCGCTTATTATTGTTTTCTGCCTGTTGATGGTTTCCGAATTGCCGATGTTTTCACTCAAATTCACTCACTACAAGTGGATCGGGAATCAATATCCTTACATTATGATTCTGACTGCTTTGTTCTTGACCGCTTTTTTTCATCTTGCCGGAATATGCTTGGCTATCGTTTGTTACATTATCCTTTCGTTCATCAGATACGTTCGCGTTTTCGGTAAAAAAACATAATGCTTTGAGTAAAAAAGGAAAAAACTTACCGCTTATTGAAAAAGCGTTGGTTTCGGGAATTGCTTCCGAAGGAAAAGCGATTGTTCGACACAACGATTTAGTCATTTTTGTTCCGTATGTCGTTCCGGGCGATATTATTGATATTCAATTGACTCGAAAGAGAAATAGTTATGCGGAAGGTAAAGCCGTTTTCTTCCATACTTATTCGCCGCAAAGAAGGGAAGCTTTTTGTGAACATTACGGCGTTTGCGGAGGATGTCAGTGGCAAATTCTTCCGTATTCCGAACAACTGCGCTATAAACAGCAGCAAGTCCGAGACCTGCTGACTCGCATCGGCAAAGTCGAATTACCCGAAATTTCAACAATCGTCGGTTCTGCCAAAACTGAATTTTACCGGAATAAATTGGAGTTCACGTTTTCCGATAAACGATGGATGACAGAAGAAGAAATCCGGTCGGGAAACACATTCGATAACCGAAACGCTTTGGGATTCCATATTCCCGGAATGTTCGACAAAGTATTAGACATCAAGTCGTGTTGGTTGCAAGATCCGATATCCGATCGTATTCGAAACGAAATTAAATCATTTGCTCTGAAAAACGATTTTTCTTTTTTCGATTTACGAAATCAAAGCGGTTTCCTCCGAAATATAATTATTCGAACCTCAACCACCGGCGAAATCATGCTTATCGTAGTATTTTTCGAAGATGATCCGATTCGAATAGAACAGTTATTAAATCACTTGTCCGACCGATTTCCGGAAATTACATCGCTGTTATATATTATCAACAAAAAAGCCAATGACACCATTACCGATCTTGAAGTATTCCGGTTCAAGGGGAACGACTTTATTTTTGAAGTAATGGAAGGACTTAAATTCAAAATCGGTCCCAAGTCTTTTTATCAAACCAACAGCGAACAAGCATACAATCTTTACCGAATCGTTCGCAATTTTGCCGGATTGACCGGAAAGGAACTCGTGTATGACCTTTATACGGGAACGGGGACCATCGCTAATTTTGTGGCAAAAGACGCTTTGCAGGTAATCGGTATCGAACAGGTTCCGGAAGCCGTTGAAGACGCTCGAACAAACTCCGAACTTAACGGGATAACCAATACTCTGTTTTTTCACGGGGATATGAAAGATCTGTTGAATGAAGCTTTTATCGAAAAATACGGTCGCCCGGATGTTATCTTGACCGATCCGCCTCGTGTAGGAATGCACGACGACGTAATAAAAACCATACTTTTCGCCGAACCGCAACGAATCGTGTATGTCAGTTGTAATCCGGCTACGCAAGCCCGTGATTTGAATGCCTTAGACAATCGGTACAAAGTAAAAAAAGTTCAGCCGGTTGATATGTTTCCGCACACCCATCACGTCGAAAATGTTGTACTATTGGAAAAAAAGTAAAGATATAAATAAAAAAGAACGGATAAATAATTTATTTTTGTATTCAAAGCTTTTTTTTCTGAAAATCTGTTACCTTTGTGCGAACTTTTAATAAATATAACGTTATGAAAAATTTAGTAGCAAACTTAAATCAGCTTTTTGCTGAATTTCAAAAAGACGCAGAAGCGCAGGTAGAAAACGGAAACAAAGCGGCCGGAGCCCGCGCTCGCAAAACTTCATTGGCTATCGAAAAAGCGTTGAAAGAATTTCGGAAAGTATCTATCGAAACGGCAAAATAATAAGGTTTATTTTGCAAAAAGGCTGTTCATAAAGTTTTTTTCAAGAAAGAAAGCATTAAAATTACCGATGCGCTTCTTGAAAAAACTTTTTGAACAACTTGCATCCGATTTATTTAAAGCGAAAAAATCCGTTCCATTAATTGCCATTTCTCGTCTGAACGTTTACCGGCATCCGATTCTTGAAACCGGGCAACGAAATCTTCCCATTCGGCTTGCCGCTCATACGTTGCTAAACGACCAAACGCTTCCTCCCAATCAAAATCCAAAGGCGTTTCAATAATCATAAAAGCGTGATTGCAAATAAGATATATTTCCATATTCAAAATTCCGGCTTTCCGGATACCTTCGGGAATCTCTTTCCAGATATTTTCTTTATTATGCCAAAATTTGTATTCTTCCAATGTATTCGGATTCAACGTTAAATATTGGCAATACCGTTTAGTTCCTATCCTCGCAGGTTCTACATAACCGTCTTTAGGTGTCATAATTATTGTGTTACTTCGCTGAAAATTTTTCAATATTATATTCGCAAAATTACATAAAATTAATTTTCCTACAGCCTTAATTTCTTTTTCAACAAATAAAATTCGGATATATGCAAAAGATTTACCGCTTTTTATTATTTTTGCAGCGTATTAGAACATAAAATTAACAAAAAACAAATGATTAAGACATGAAAAAATTAGCACTACTAAACCTGATCCTTATTCTGATTCTTTCCGGTATTTCCGGTTGCAGCAGCGTGCCTATTACCGGACGCCGACAATTGAACTTAGTTTCTGATGATGAAGTATTATCGTTGAGTTTGCAAGAATACAACGATTACATCAAAACCGCAAAAAAATCAACCGATAAAACAGCGACCGCAATGGTAACGAGCGTGGGTCGTAAAATTGCCGATGCCGTAGAAACATATTATAAATATGTCGGTATGGAATCTTTATTATCCGGTTATTCTTGGGAATTTAATCTGATTGATGATCCGCAAGTGAATGCATTTTGTATGCCGGGAGGAAAAATCGTGGTTTATACCGGTATTTTGCCGCTGACTCAAAATGAAGCCGGCTTGGCGGTCGTATTAGGACACGAAGTGGCGCATGCGGTAGCCAAACATGCTAACGAACGGATGTCGCAACAAATGCTTGCTCAATACGGCGCTGCCGGATTGGACGCAGTGTTGAGTAAATCCGGTTCCGCCGCTCAAACAGTCGGACAAACGGTGTACGGTTTAGGCGCTCAATACGGAGTTATGTTGCCTTTCAACCGCAAACAAGAATCGGAAGCCGACCATTTGGGACTTATTTTTATGGCGATTGCCGGATATTCGCCCGAAGTTGCCGTTCCCTTTTGGGAAAGAATGTCGCAACAAGGAGGATCCGTTCCGGAATTTATGAGTACTCACCCTTCGGATAATACCCGGATAGCGGATATTCAAAAAGAATTACCGGAAGCAATGGAGTATTATAATTCTATTTGGGGAAGCAATAAGAATACGACAACTCCGGCTAAAAACACGAATACAAACAATCAATGGCATTTTTAATCACAGGGTGATTCCCATTTTTTTCATCAGAAAAGAAGCATTCATGTTTTGAACGATTCCTTCTTGTAAACGGTAGGAAAAAGAAAGTTCATCATTGATGATATCGGCTTCGAAATGATAATTTTTAACCCGGTCGGGAAATTCCGCTTCGAGATTTCCCAAAAGTAAGTCATGGGTTGCAATAATTCCACTGGCTTGTAAGCGAATGAATTGTTGTATCAGAGCAATGGAGCCTTTTTGTTTATCAACCGAATTGGTGCCTTTGAGGATTTCATCCAAAATGATGAAAAGTTTTTCTCCGGCTTCCAAGCGGTCAATAATCATTTTCAATCGTTTGAGTTCGGCGAAAAAATACGATTCATTGTCGTTAAGCGAATCGGAAGTCCGCAAGCCAGTAACCAACCCGGCGGGACTCAAACGTAAAGCGTCGGCACAAACCGGAGCGCCCAAACAGGCTAAAACGAAATTGACTCCGATGGTACGAAGATACGTACTTTTCCCGGACATGTTTGCCCCCGTAATAATCAAAAAATAAGGCTGCTTTACCATATCAATATCATTCCGAACACAAGTCTCCCGTTTCATCAACGGATGTCCCAGATTCTTCCCTTCTAAAGTAAAATAATCGGAAGTAAGTTCCGGAAAAGCATAATCCGGATGAGTAAACGCAAATGTGGCTAACGAAATAAACGCATCCCATTCACCCAATGTTTTTATCCGGTCAATCGCTTGACCGCCGTAACATTCTCTCCAACGATCAATTTGTATTGTTTTATGAATATCCCACAAACACAACGGATTGAATATCACATGAACCATCAGATTCGACCGTTGTTCCAGCTCGCCGGCTAATCGAGCCAATTGACTGATAATTGCCGAAACGGGTTTTTCTTCTTTTCGGTAATGCGACTGAAGCTTTAATAACGTTTCCGATTCGAAAGATTCCTGTTCAATCGCTCGGATTAATCGGGAATAAGAAGTAAGTATCGCTACTTTCTTTCCGATTCGAGCATGCAATTGATTAATTCTTTTGGCTCGGCTTTCGCTGATAATCAGCGCAAGAATATAAATGATTATCAGCTGAAAAGGTGAAATTATCTTGTAGATATATAAAAAAACAACGATGATCCAAAGCAGAGGAAAAGCAAAATGCAGCATTTGCCACCATCGGGAACGCCGAATACAAGCCGGTTGAGCAACAAATTCCTCTATCTCCTGCATGTCGGAATCATTTTCCCGGTTCATTCGACCGATCACTTGAAAGTGATGCATAAAATCCGGTTTATTGCTTAATTCTTTGACCGCTTGCTGTTGGTCTTCTATCAGTTCTATCGAAAGCTCCGGCTTTTCAAACCAATGAGCTAAGATTTGCTTTCCATAGACCGTAACCGTACGATTGATCGCTTGAAATAAAGAATGATTTCCGAAAATATCCAAGTCAAAACCGAACGGATGAAGCGTTTGAATCCGTTCCGAAGCGCCATCAAAAGCATCAAAGCGATAATCCAAGGCATCCGATTCATTTTTATCGCACTCGGCGGAAGTTTCCAAATATTGTTTCCGTTTTTGCAATCGGTTCCATTGTTGTAAAACCGGCAGAAAAAGAACTACGCCGAGAAAAAGAATACCTGCGACAATAAAAGTTCCTTGGGTACGAAAAAACCAAGATAAAGCAATCGTCCCGACAACAATCAACAAGCGAACGGTTCCCAAATAATAAATATTCCGACGAACCTTTTCAGCGGATTGCTGCGTATTCTGTAATCGTGAAAGAAAGTATTGTTTTATTTTTTCCTGCATAGGCTCAATTCACATTTGCGATGTCAAAAGTAACAATAATTTTCAAAAAAACGATAGTAATCCGGATTTGTGAACAATAAAAATAATTGCTATATTTTCATACCCAATAAACAGCCTAATTGTTTAAATGGACTAAAAGTTTAAATGAGTTTTTAATATAAAACCGGTTCACAAGACCAACTTACAAAATAAAATAATTGAACGATTCAAGATAAATTAACGGTAAAGTATTTCAAAACGATTTTTTTTATACTTTTGCAAACAACATGATATATCTATGAAAAAGGAAAAAACAAAATCGTATGAGCTGCCTTCAACCCAACCAAACATTGTGGAAGAGCCGTTTGTTATGTATGGAACATTAAATTTGGATGAATCCAAACGTTACACGTATGCCGATTATTTGACTTGGTTAGACGATAAACGGAGGGAGCTGATTAACGGTTTTATCCATTTGATGTCGGCGCCCATGCGCGCTCATGCACAAGTCTCGCAAAAATTATTTAAACCGATTGATCGGTTTATTGAAAAGAAAAAAGGGAAATGCCATATTTACTATGCTCCATTCGATGTTCGCTTGCCTTTAAATAACGAAACTTCGGATGATAAGATATACAACGTGGTTCAACCGGATATTTGCGTGATTTGCGATTTATCCAAGTTAGATGATAAAGGATGTATCGGCGCTCCGGATTTAATTGTGGAAATATTGTCGCCTTCGACATTGAAATATGATTGGAATTATAAATTCAACCTGTATGAAGCTGCCGGAGTAAGGGAATATTGGATTGCAGATCCCAAATCGAAAACGGTTATTGTCTTTTTATTGCAGCCGGACGGCAAATATGATTTGGGAACTGTGTATGAATGCAATCAAAAAGCGCCCGTACATATTTTTGAAGGGCTGGAAATTGATTTGAACGAATTGTTTGAGTAGGAATTTTCGTTATCAAACATTCGGTTACCTTTATAATAATGTCGTTCCGATTCGGTAAACCCCGAAAGCGACTAACCAAGCCAATGCGGTCGTATATAAAACGGAAAAAAGCGCCCATTTCCAAGACCGGGTTTCATTTTTTATGGCGGCAACCGTTGCAAGACAGGGAAAGTAAATCAGTACAAAAAGCAGAAAACTGCCGGCTACCCAAGGCGAATATACCACGCTCCCATCGAGATAGCGTTCGTTTTGAAGATGTTGTTTCAACGAACCGGTATCTTCGTCATCACCCGTATATAAAATACCTAATGTGCTGACAATAATTTCTTTCGCCGCCATTCCGGATACCAAGCTTGCCCCAAGTTTCCAATCAAAACCCAAGGGTCGCATCAACGGTTCAATGGTTTGCCCGATTTTCCCGATATACGAATTTTCTTTTTGCTCTTCTTTGTGTTGTTTATTTAAATCGGAAATTAACCGGTGACTTTCTTCCGGCATCAACCGGCTGTCGTTCATAACCGCCGTTATTTGATTTTCGTAATATTGATTGCGTTCGGCATTTTGCGGATAATATTCAAGAAACCAAACAACAATGGACGCAATCAAAATAATTCCTCCCATTTTTTTCAAGTATTGGGAAGAGCGATCCCAAATATGACGACTCATTGCCTTCCACGTCGGAAGACGATAAGGCGGCAATTCCATAACAAAAGGCAAGTCTTCGCCGCGCACCAAAAATTTCTTGAAAAGTCGCGACATTCCGACGGCTAAACCGATTCCCGTCAAATACAAACCGAACAAAACCAATCCTTCCTGTTTCGGAAAAAAAGTTCCTACAAAGAGAATGTAAACCGGCAGACGGGCCGAACAGGACATCAAAGAATTAACCAAGATGGTGATTATGCGGGTGTTTCGGCTTTCGATAATCCGCGTACTCATGATTGCCGGGACATTGCAACCGAATCCCATAATCAGAGGAATAAATGATTTACCGTGTAAGCCCATTTTTTGCATGAATTTATCCATGATAAAAGCCGCTCGCGCCATGTATCCCGTATCTTCCATAAACGATATGAAAAGATACAGAATCACAATGTTCGGCAAAAAAACAATCACCGAGCCGACGCCGCCGATGATTCCGTCAATCAATAAATCTCTGAACGGTCCCGAATTTAAATGAACATCCAACAAACGGCTGCAAAAACGCACCAAACTTTCGATCCATTGCGTAGGATATTTCCCCAGCATAAAGGTACATTCAAACATCAAGAACATGAACAGAAAAAAAATCGGATAACCCCAAAACCGGTCGGTAACCACGCGATCAATCCAATGCGTGATTTTCAACGTATCTCTTTTCCCTTCTTTGTAGGTTTGCTTCAAAGCTCCGTCAATAAAACCGTAACGAGCGTCGGCAAAAGCCGTTTCAACATCTTCCCTGAAATCGTCCCGTATGTATTGCGCATGGATGTCTCTCTCGTTAAGTATTTTTTTTGCGCTCGGAAACTTGGCAACCGTTTTTTCGGCCACCGGATCGCCTTCGAGAAGCAATATGCTCAAATAACGCAAAGAAGTGTCCAGACCGATTTGCTTTTCCTCCCTCAACTGTTTTTTCACATGGTCAATTCCGGTTTCAATTTCTTCGCCGTAATTAATGTGAATATGACGAGCAACCGGACTGCGCCGTTCATATACTTCAATCACTTGGTCGAACAGTTCGGGAATCCCTCGTCCCGATTTGGCAACGGTAGGTACAATCGGATAGCCGATCATTTCGGCAAAACGTTGATGGTCGAATGTGGCGCCCGATTTTTCCAATTCATCGTACATATTTAATGCAATTACAGTAATCGCATCCATATCAATCAATTGAGTCGTCAGATACAGATTTCTTTCCAAATTGGACGCCGGCATTACGTTGATGATTACATCGGGAGTTCCTTCTACGATTTGTTTCCGCACATACAGTTCTTCGGGCGAATAAGCCGACAGCGAATAGGTACCGGGTAAATCCATCAAATGAAAAGCGTATCCTTTGTATTTGAATTTCATTTTTTTAGCGTCAACGGTTACTCCGCTGTAATTCCCTACCCTTTCGTGCGTACCGGAGGCCGCATTAAATAAAGAAGTCTTGCCGGAGTTGGGATTTCCCACCAAAGCCACCCGAATGATTTTACTTTGCTCGTCAGCCAACGATTGAAGCGCCTCTTCATTCAGTACCAACGGCCGATTTTCGGTTTCCGGAAGTTGCAGATTCGCTTCTTCCAAAGTAATGATTTCGATCAGCTCGGCTTCGCTTTTCCGTAGAGAAACTTCATAATCCATGAGCTTGTATTCGGTCGGATCTTTCAGCGGAGCCTCGGTTATTACTTCCACTTCTTTCCCCTTGATAAATCCCATTTCAATAATCCGCCTGCGAAAAGCGCCGCGTCCCAATACTTTGGTAATAATTCCTTTTTCTCCCCGTTTTAACTCCGAAAGTTTCATCTGTTACATCGCTTGTTTTCAATATCGCTTTTTGCTAAGCCGCTGCAAAGGTCGTAAATTCCTTTGAATTTTCAATCACTCTCAAAAAATTATTTTGAATTTGTTTAAATAAGAATTAAAATAGAAATTTTATTTATCTAATTAATAAACACTTACAAATAAAATTAAAAAATATTTATAAAAAATCGAACATTTCGTGAACCTTTTTTAAGATCAAGTGTTTTATATGTAAAGAGTGTTATTTCATTAGTTATAGTTAAGGGTTAGTAATTCAATTAGAAGGGTTGACGAAGTGATTCGGCAACCTTTTCATTTTAAACCGGTAACAAGTGACATTTTATTCGTTAGTAGTTATTTGTCACTATCTTTCATCAATTGCATCAAATGAACGTCTTCGAAACCGGCGGAGGTTTTCAACCATGATTTCAGTAAGCCGGCCTGTTCATATCCGCATTTGCATAACAAATTGAAACTGATCGTATTACTTAAAGGTATATAGGCATACAATTGATTCAGATGCAGAACATTAAAAGCGTATTCGGCAGTCAATCGCAGTATTTCCGTTCCCAAGCCGTTGTGTCGGTAGGGAGTATCTACTAAAATGCCGATCCCCGCCCGTTGATGAATCGGGTCATAATCGAACAAGTCAACCGTTCCGATCGTCGCGCGGGACTTTTTTTCAACGGCCATCAGTCTCAATTGACGCGTATAAACAATCCCTTGCAATGAATCGGTCAAGTAATCGCGTAAAGCAAACTTGGAATAAGGCGTCAAAGTAGAACCGAATTTCCATAATTCCGCATTGTTTTCCCATTTATAGAGAATATCCAAATCCTCCGGTTCCAATGCTCTCAACAAAAGATTTTCATTTTCTAAAAAAGCCATATTTATATTGTATTATCAATAATTATTTCATTCGAAGTTATCGTAATTCCCTTTTCCGGATGCCGGATTCCGAATCGCGTTTTTTCTCCGGAATATTGATCCATCGTCCGAATAATTTGCTCGTAAGAAATTACCGACTTATCAAATGTAAATTCTTTAATCGCTTTTCGCGCGGGGAAAAAAGCTTTGAAAGGCTTGGTTGCTTTTTGAAGTCCGGAAATTGTTCCGCAAGCAACAATCGCCAATCGAATCACAGATTTGAAAAAACGATTGGAATGCGGATAGTGTTTGTTAAAAAAAAGAAGCATCGCTTCGTAAAAGCGTTTCACATACTTGATGTCTTTTTTCGTACTTTCCCCTTTGTAATGAATGATGGGCTCCGGAAAATAATAATTCGTATAACCGGAACGGGCGATTCGATAAGACCAATCAATGTCTTCGCCATACATAAAAAAACGTTCGTCCAAGTATCCGGATTTTTCAATCGCTTCTTTTCGAACCATCATAAAAGCGCCAGCCAGTATGTCCACCGGATGAATCCGGTTTTTGTCCAAATATTTCAAGTGGTATCCTCCGAACCGTTTCGAATAGGGAAACAGTTTGGATAAGCCCGACATTTTACAAAACGAATTCCACGGAGAAGGGAATCCTCGTTTGGATTCCGGGAGAAATTGACCGTATCCGTCCAGCATTTTTACGCCTACCGCACCGGCTTGCGGATTTTCGTCCATGAATCGGCAGACGTCGGTTAACGAATTTTCACCGATGACCGTATCGGGATTCAAAAGCAGAATGTATTCGCCTCGAGCTTGTGCAATCGCTTGATTGTTTGCTTTCGAAAAACCGACATTTTCTTGATTTTCAATATATATTACATCCGGAAACATCGGTTTCACGTATTCCGTCGAACCGTCGGAAGAGCAATTATCTACAACAAAAACTTCAATCGGCAGGTTTTTCCCGGCAAGAAAAACAGAATCTAAGCATTGCTCCAGAAAATACTTAACGTTATAATTAACAATGATGATTGATAGCTTCATGCGAATAAGCGCCGGTAACCGGTTGTTTTTATTGAACTGTTTTTTTTCGTATTTTATTTTCCTCTATCACGATTTGATTATTATCGGAAAGAAAACGGAGGGCTTCTGTCAGACGAGTTTCGGGATAATCCGTTGCCGCAGAAATTTCATCCATCGTCATCTCTTTTCCGTCCAATTGATTCAAAACCGTTTGAATCAATCGCTCCATATCGGAGGAGTTCATGTTTTGTCGCTTTTTATCGGTGCAGACATCACACTTTCCGCAATCTTTCGCATTTTTTTCTCCGAAATATTCCAGCAGCATTCTGCTCCGGCATTGCGTTTTGGAACTTCCGTAATCAATGACGTTTTTGATCCGTCGGATCAATCTATCTCTTCGCTCTTCATATACCGATTGCGGAATAAACAGGTATTTCATTTCTTCCCGATTTTTATTGTAATAAATAGTCGGTACTTTTTGAGCGGGGATATAATGAATAATATTTTTTTTCGACAGAAGTTTTAGCGATTCGTAAGCCGCATGTTCGGATATTCCCGTTCGTTGCGCCAATAAATCTTCACTAATACGGACATAATCGGTAAACAAACCGGTATAAGATCGCAAAAGTACTTGAATCAGATTTTCAATCGTTTCGCTGAATTCGGAAAATTTATACAGTTCATCGCGTTGAATGGTAAACATTAATTTCGATTGCTTGTCCGTATCTTCGATATAAGTGATATATTCCGATAAATCCAAAATTTTCAATGCGTTATGTACCTGTGTGATATTGTATTTGTAAATCGAACAAAATTTTTCGATCGAGAAATTATGACCGGTATCCATTCCCGTATTTATGGGAATCTGAAAAAAATAAGCTAATTTTTCATATACTTCTTTGACAAACTCCCGTCCCGGAAATTCCTCTTTCACTCGTTTTTTCAATTGAACGACATCCCTCGGAGAGAAAAGCGCAACTGCGTATGCTTTTTTCTCGTCCCGACCGGCTCGACCGGCTTCTTGGAAATATTCTTCCAGAGAGCCGGGCAATTCGTAGTGGATAACCAAACGAACATCCGGTTTGTCAATTCCCATGCCGAAAGCGTTTGTGCAAACAATTACCCGACATCGGTCGTTTTTCCAATCGTTTTGCTTTTGTATCTTTTCGTCCGGATTCAATCCGGCATGAAAATAATCCGCTTGAATGCCGTGACGTTGCAGTTCGACGGCAATTTCTTTCGTCAGTTTACGACTTCGTACATAAACAATGGAACATCCCTGCACTCTCGACAGAATATGTACCATTTCAAAGATTTTATCATCGGTTTCGCGGATTACGTAAGCGATGTTTTCCCGTTCGAAACTTTTACAAAAAACGTTTTTTTGTTTGAAATGCAATTTTTCTTGAATATCGTCAATAACATCGGGAGTAGCGGTTGCCGTCAGCGCAAGAACGGGAACGTCGGGAAGATATTCCCGAATATCAACAATACGCAAATAAGAGGGACGGAAATCATATCCCCACTGCGAGATACAATGGGATTCGTCAACAACCAGTAAACAGATATTGAAATGCGAAAGTTTGGCTAAGAAAAGCTCGGTAGTCAAGCGTTCGGGCGATACATACAAGAATTTGTAATTGCCGAAAATACAGTTATCTAATGCAACCATGATTTCGAAATGACTCATTCCGGAATGTACGCAAGCGGCTTTGATTCCGAGTTTTCTCAAATTATCCACCTGATCTTTCATCAAAGCAATTAAAGGGGTCACAACGAGACAGAGACCCTCCATCAACATAGTCGGAACTTGGAAGGTCAACGACTTTCCGCCTCCCGTCGGCATAAGTCCCAAGGTGTCTTTTCCTTCGTAAACGGAAGTTATGATTTCTTCCTGAAGCGAACGAAACGAGTCATACCCCCAATATTGTTTAAGAATTTCGAGAAACATGGTTATCGTTCATTCGAATATCTTTGATTAGCAGTTGAATACTTGCTTTATTGTTATATACGTTTTCTTCGATTGTATAACAAATATCGAACGGTTTTCCGCTTTTGATATAGTCGTTGTACGGATGCATTCCGAAAGCGATTGCCGAGATAATATCTCCAGTAGAATCGTCAATCAATTCCAATTTAATATGCTCCAATTCTTTACCGACCAATTTACTGCTTCCGAAATCCCGCACGTCGAACGAACAAAAAACCGGTTTTTGGTTTTCGGGACCGAAAGGACTCATTCGTTTCAGATCATATAAAAGCTTATTATCAATTTCACTGAATTTCAAAGCCATATCAATATCCAAAGTATGGATCATTTGTTCCTCTTCCATGTATTCATCGGCAAAAGCTTCGAGGCGGGAGCGGAATAACTCCAAATTTTCCTCCAACAAAGTAACGCCGGCTGCGAACGTATGTCCGCCGAAATTAAGCAAAAGATCCCGGCAAGATTCAATGGCTTTGTAAATATCAAAGCCGGTTACCGAACGAGCCGAACCGGAAACATAGCCGGTTGATTCGGTCAAAACAATAACTGGTTTGTAATATCTTTCGGTCAATCGTGACGCTACGATTCCAATCACGCCTTTGTGCCATTCCCGATTAAAGACCACCAAAATTTTCCGGGTTGCCATTTGAGGGTCCTCGTCAATAATCGAATAGGCCTCATCGGTTATTTTTTTATCCAATTCGCGGCGATCATCGTTATATTGGTCAATACTTTCACTCATCTCTTGAGCTGATTTAAAATCCTTCGCCAAAAGCAAATCCACGGCTTCCTTTCCGTTCATCATTCTTCCGGAAGCATTGATTCGAGGTCCGATTTTAAAAACGATGTCACTGGGCGTGATTTCTTTTCCCGACAGTCCGCAAATGTCAATAATTCCTTTGAGTCCTTTACTCGGATTATGGCTTAATTGTCTCAATCCGTATGCCGCCATGATACGATTTTCGCCGGTAATCGGAACAATATCCGACGCAATGCTGACCACAACCAAATCAAGTAAAGATCTCAAGCTCGAAAAATCAATTCCGTTACTGATGGCAAATGCATGCATGAATTTGAAACCTACGCCACAGCCGGAAAGATGTTCATAAGGATAAGAAGAATCCGAGCGTTTGGCGTCCAAGATAGCTACGGCATCGGGTAATACGTCGTCCGGCATGTGATGATCGCAGATAATGAAATCAATTCCCAACGATTTGGCGTAAGCTATTTTCTTAATCGCTTTGATTCCGCAATCCAAAGAAATGATCAGCGATACGCCGGTTTCATGAGCATACTCGATCCCCTTGTCCGAAATACCGTACCCTTCGTCGTAGCGATCCGGAATATAATAATCCAAATGGGACGACCAAGTGTTTTGTTCTAAAAATTTGTAAACCAGTGCAACGGCAGTTGTGCCGTCCACATCATAATCCCCATAAATCATGATTCTTTCTTTGTTTCCCAAAGCTTGATTCAAGCGATCAACGGCTTTCCGCATATCGGGATACAAGAAAGGATCGTGCAAATCTCTCAAATTCGGATTGAGGAACTGCCGTACCTCTTGCTCTGTGGTAATACCTCTTTGTACCATCAGAAGACAGACCGCAGGACTTAGTCCGAATCTTTTCGAGAGTTCGTCTTTTTTAAGTTTTTGTTCTTTTGTGGGGAGTTGATAATTCCATTTGTCAGTCATTTATATTGTTTTTTTTCTTTTTTCGCGGAAAAATTATTTCTAAGGCTATCTACCAACAAGTGAATTAACAGATTAGTTACTTACGAACTTTGTCGGATCGCTTTAAATAATTACTTTGCAAAGATAAAAAAAAAGTATATAATATCCTACGATATTACAAGAAAGCTTAAGAAAAAATTGAATCGGCATGAAAAAAATGATATTACTCGTATCATACAATTCGTTTTTGATGTGAAATAATCTTGTTCTCTGCAAAATAAATTGTATTTTTGCATCGAATTACATTCAATATGCAAGTAAAAATCATTAATCATTCAAAACACGCTTTGCCGGAATACGAAACGCTCCACTCCGCAGGAATGGATTTGCGTGCGAATATGGATGCTCCCGTCACGCTGGAACCGCTGGAACGAGCTTTAATTCCGACGGGGCTTTTTATCGAATTACCGAGCGGGTATGAAGCGCAAATTCGTCCGAGAAGCGGTTTGGCAATCAAACACGGAATATCGTTGGTAAATGCGCCGGGAACCATTGACTCGGATTATCGCGGAGAAATAAAAGCGATTGTAGTCAATCTTTCCAATGCGCCGTTTGTTATTAATGACGGGGAACGAATTTGCCAAATGGTGGTCGCCCGTCACGAGCGCGTAGAATGGATACCTGCCGAGTATTTAACGGAAACCGTTCGCGGCGCGGGCGGATTCGGCCATACCGGAGCCGAATA
Organism: Candidatus Azobacteroides sp.; assembly: GCA_009778655.1. Lineage (GTDB taxonomy): Bacteria > Bacteroidota > Bacteroidia > Bacteroidales > Azobacteroidaceae > Azobacteroides. The sequence continues at coordinate 13,551 of WRFZ01000174.1, read as the reverse complement.
AAAAGCAAATAGAAATAATATGAAACAGACAATCATTTTATTGTTTTTCACTTGTTTTTGCTTAGCGGTATCGGCAGAAGACAGTCGCACGACGGTGGAAGATTCCGTATATCGAACCAAGAAAAAATTCGATTATTTTTACTTAGAGGCCTTGCGCCTTAAACAGAGCGACAAACACGGCGAAGCTTACGCCGCGTTGCAATACGCGTTGAAAATTGATTCGACATCTTCGTCGGCATTGGCTTTGATGGCGAACTATTATCTGTTTTTGCAAGAAGATTCTTTAGCCATCGAAGCGCTTAAAAAAGCGGTGATCTATGATTCTGAAAATTTTGAATACAAAGTTTCTTTGGCGGAAATTTACCGGGAAACAGGAGACCTTTCCGGAGCCACCGAGCTTTATGAACAATTGGCGGCCGAACATCCGGAAAAATCGGAATTGCATTTTTATCTCAGTGATTTGTATTTGAAACAAAACCGAATAGACAAAGCCATTCAATCGCTCGACGCTTTAGAGAATAGCATCGGAATGAGCGAAGCGCTTTCTATGCAAAAATACAAGCTGTATCTCGCAGTGGAACAAAAGGAAAACGCAATCAACGAACTTGAGAAATTAGCCGCTAAAAATCCGTCGGAAACAAAATATCAAATCCTAATCGGCGATTTTTATTTAGAAAACGGCGATTCAGACAAAGCGTTGACCTATTATGAGAAAGCGCATAAAATTGATCCGCAAAGTCCTTACTACGTTGCTTCCATGGCCGGTTATTACGAGAAAAAAGGCGATACGGAAGCGGCGGTACAAGAAATTGAATCCGCATTGAAAAATCCCGTATTGGATGTGGATACCAAAATTTCCATTCTCGGAAAATACCTCGGAGACCGGTTGTCGAACCAAAAAGAGGTCGAAGCGGCCGATTCTTTGTTTAAAACGCTGATGGAACAATATTCCCAAGAAAAAGAACTCAATATGATGTATGGTCAATTTCTGGTATCCCAAGGTAAATGGGAAGAGGCCCGGGTTCAATTCCAATTGGTTACGGAAGCCAATCCGGAAAACTCGCTTGCTTGGCGCCTACTAATGAATATTGCTATCCGAGAGGAGAATGCGGATGAAATTATCCGGATTTGTAATTCGGCTTTAGCTGTTTTTCCCGATGATTTCGAATTTTATTATTATAAAGGTTCCGCCTATTATCAGTTAAAAAACTACCCGGAAGCGCTGGCTGTTTTCCAAGAAGGAATCCCCGTTATTCCGGAGGATGACAAACCATCCCTTTCGAGGTTCTACGGTATAATCGGCGATTTGTATCACCAAATGAATCAAAAGAAAGAATCCTATCAAGCTTACGATAAATCGTTGGAATATAATGAAAATAACATCGTGGTTCTTAACAATTACGCTTATTTTTTAAGTTTAGACAAGGAAGATTTGGATAAAGCGGAGCGAATGATCTCCAAATGTATAAAATTGCAACCCAACGAACCCACTTACATAGACACTTATGCTTGGGTGTTCTTCCAAAAAGGGAATTATACCTTGGCCAAATTTTATATTGAAAGCGCGATCTCAAACGGAGGACAAAGTTCCGATATTCTGGAGCATTACGGCGATATTCTTTACAAAACGGGAAATACGGATAAAGCCGTTGAACAATGGGAAAAAGCGTTGGAAATCAAAGAAATGGGAGAAGATACAAGTCTGTTGGAAAAGAAAATAGAAAACAAAATGTATTATGAATCGAAATAGGAAATACAACTGTGCGCTTCTTTTAACGGGAATGATCATTTTATTCGGCGGTTGTAAAACGACGCATCCGGTCGCCACTGTCGCTTTATCCGAAATGGGAAAAGAAGAACGAATAAAATCTATTCAATATCAAGCTATTCCATTCAACACCTTATCTTCGTCGTTGCGTTTTTCCATCAAGCCCGGAATGAAAAAAAGTACCGTTTCCGCCAATGCCCAATTGCGAATCATCAAAGACAAAATTATCCAACTTTCTTTGCGGATTCCGATTTTGGGAACCGAAGTGGCTCGAATAAACATCACGCCGGAACAAATCACGATTATAGACCGACATAACAAACGATATGTTTCGGAATCCATGCAAACCATTAAAAGCAAAGCAACCTTCGATTTCGATTTTTACAACCTGCAAGCTTTGATTACGAATCAATTATTTATAGCCGGGAAATCGTCCATATCTTCAAATGATTACAATACTTTCCGTTGGAATGAAGATAAATTTTTCGTTCGATTGAATAATTCTGATAATCAAGGGATTAATTACGATTTTATCAGCGATTACAGTAATCGGATTATTCAAACGGAAATGTATAAGGATAAAAAAGAAACCAACATGAACTGGTTGTACAAAGATTTCGGATTAGCATCCAACAACCGGTTATTTCCGATGAAGATGACGATGGAATTAACCGTTCCGAATGATTTGATTACTTTGAATCTGACATTTAATACCGTGGATATTGATACCTACTTTGAACCGGATACTACGATTCCAAACGGTTATCAACCCATCGAAATTGAACAAATAATCAAACTGATCCAATCGTTCTGATGAAAGTCAAGCTGCTTGTGTATTTGCTGTTCTGTGTTTTTTCGTTGTCGGCTCAGCAGTCCGTACAAGTTCGGGAATTAGAAAAAGAACGATTGGCGACTTTAGCGGAAATCGAAGAAACCAACCGGTTACTAAAGGAAAATAAGCTGACTACGAGTAATGCGCTGAATCGCTTGAACTTATTGGTTCAACAAATCAATTCGAGAAAGAAAATCATTCAACTGTTGAACCAAGAAATCATCTCATTGGATGAAGAAATCGGTTTTAAAGAAATGCAAGTCAAAACATTAGAAGAAAACTTAGATGCGAAAAAGCAGCATTATGCCGCTTCGATACGGAAAATGTACTTACACAAAAACAGTTCGGATTATCTGTTATTCATTCTGTCTTCTCAAAATTTTACTCAATCGTTTCACCGAATCATGTATTTAAAAGCATATTCCGGATGGCAGAAAAAACAGGCGGAAGAAATTACCGAAAAACAAAATACAATCAACTTGGAAAAGGCTCAACTGTTAGCAAACCGAAGCGATAAACTGAAACTTTTAGGTACGCGGCAATCGGAAGAAAAACAATTAAGCGAAGAAGAAGAAAGTAAAAAAGGCGAAATAAAAACGCTTGAAAAAAACAAAAAAGCGCTTCAAGAGGATTTAGCAAAAAAAGAAAAACAAGCGAATGCCTTAAACCGACAAATCGAAAAAATCATTGCGGAAGAAGTTCTGAAATCCGAAAAGGCGGCTAAATCAGAAAGCGGAGAAAATCGAACGGCGGAAGTAAAAGGCGGTTATGCGATGACCGAAAGCGAGCGAACGTTATCTTCCACCTTCGCCGGGAATAAAGGCAAACTTCCTTTCCCGTTGAAAGGAAATTATAAAATCGTGGGATATTTCGGCGTACATCAACACAAAGAATTATCGAAAATTGTGACCAATAATAACGGTATTGATATTGAAACCACTTCCGGCAATGAGGCAACGGCCGTTTTCAACGGAGTCGTTTCCCGTATATTTATTCTTCCGGGATACAATAATTCCATTATCGTCCGGCACGGTAATTATTTGACGTTGTATTCCAATATAGATCAAGTATATGTCAAACAAGGAGATAAAGTAAACACCGGGCAAGCGCTCGGAAAGATTTATACAGACGGGGAAAAAGGAAACTCCACTTTATTGCATTTCGAAATCTGGAAAGAGCAAACCAAATTGGATCCTTTATCTTGGATAAAATAATAATTCATAATTCATAATTTATAATTCATAATTCATAATTCATTATGACAAACAATTCATCGGCGCTCGTACTTTTTTCGGGAGGACAAGATTCAACGACTTGTCTGTATTGGGCCCTCCGTCGTTTCAACGAAGTTCGAACCCTGTGTTTTACTTACGGGCAACGACATTCGAACGAAGTTGAAGTCGCTCGCGGGCTTGCAGCGGAAGCAAATGTCCCGTTTCAAGTACTCGATGCATCAATAATCAGCCAATTAGCCGACAACTCATTAACCAATCTTGCGATGACAATGGATTGCGAGAAACCGGAAAATTCCTATCCCAACACCTTCGTTCCGGGTCGCAACTTGTTTTTCCTCACTTTCGGTGCGGTAATCGCCCGAACGCATGGGATTCAAAATCTGGTTACCGGCGTTTCTCAAGCCGATTACAGCGGCTATCCCGATTGTCGCGACACCTTTATCCGCTCGGCGAATACGACTTTGAACCTCGCGATGGATGAACAATTTATTATTCATACTCCGCTCATGTGGTTGAATAAAGCGGAAATCTGGGCTTTATCCGACGAATTGGGCGTTTTCGAAATCGTCAAAAATAAAACCTTGACCTGCTATAACGGAATCCTTGCCGACGGTTGCGGACACTGCCCTTCCTGCAAACTGCGGAACGAAGGATTGAAGGAATACGAAAAATCTATACAATCGGGTGAACGATAAACAGCGGATTGCGAGTCAAGCCCGCAGCGACATCATAATTCATAATTTATAATTTATAATTCTTTCTATTTCGATAATTCTCCTTACCTTTGTATCGCAATGATTATGTACATATGAATATCGAAGAACATAACCATCTGTCTTTGCTCGGAAATAAGACCGAATACAAGCAGGAATACGCACCGGAAGTTCTGGAAACTTTTACCAACAAACATCCGGAAAATGATTATTGGGTACGATTCCGTTGCCCGGAATTTACCGCTCTTTGCCCCATTACCGGACAACCGGATTTTGCGACGATCTCGATTGACTACATTCCCGATGTACGGATGGTTGAAAGCAAAAGCTTGAAACTCTATCTTTTCAGTTTCCGCAATCACGGCGCTTTTCACGAAGATTGCGTCAATATTATTCGAAACGATTTAATCCGATTGATGGATCCTAAATACATCGAGATAACCGGTATTTTCACACCGCGAGGCGGAATCAGCATCCACCCGTATTGCAATTACGGAAAGCCGGGAACCGAATACGAGGCTTTGGCTAAAAAACGCTTGTTTTCCCGTTATATGCAATCGGAATTTCAAGATAAATAAGTTAAGTATGGGACAGGAAATTATCACATACGGTATTGGTATTCTTGTTGCGATTTATCTTTGCATTAAAATATATCGCTTTTTTTGCAACAGGAAAAAAGGGGTCAACCGGTGCGACGGATGTCCGGGTTGTATTATAAAATCTCAAAATCATCGGCATCCATCCATGCCGGAAAGCGCTCCCGAAAATCATCCAAAAGGTCTTTCCTGAGAAGGACGGTAACTACCGATTCTTCATCGGGAACGGTTTCCGCTATCCGATTGCCTTTGAAGTCAAGCAAAACCGAATCTCCCCGATGTTCTATTGAATTTCCGTCTCTCCCGATTCGATTGACTCCGCAAACATAACATTGATTTTCCAAAGCGCGGGCGGGCAATAAGATTTGCCATACGTTTGCGCGGGGAATCGGCCAATTCGCCGGACAAATCAATACATCATACTCGTTCTTTCGGTTTCGAACCCAGACCGGAAATCGCAGGTCGTAACAAACGATAAGCCGAATGTTCCATCCTTTATAAGGAATAATCACTTTCCGGTCGCCGGCTGTGAATCGTTTCTGCTCCAAACCCATCCGAAAAAGATGACGTTTATCGTAGAATGATTGCTTCCCGTCAGGGTCAATGAAAAAACCCCGATTAAAAATCCGTTCAGAATCGTCTTTTGCCAGAAAACTTCCGCATACAGCCAAGTCATATTCTTTCGCCCAAGAGCGAACGGCTTGAATGGTTGTTCCTTCGTTGGTTTCCGCTAAGTGAAAAGCTTGCATTGAAAATCCGGTGGAAAACATTTCCGGTAAAACGGCTAAATCACTCTTACCGGAAAGTTTCTTCAAAAGATTTCCGTATCGTTCGATATTCCTATCTTTATCTTCCCAGAAAATATCGGCTTGGACAAGGCTGATTCTTAATTCATTCATTTATTTAATTGCAAATCTTTCGGGATGTTTTGCCTGCACATCTTTATAGTAATCCTTTATTTCTTCAATATCGCATTGGACATCTCCCGTCGGATAAAAAACTTTTTTAATTCCGATTTCTTTTTTTGAATAATCAATATAAGCCAACGTAATCGGAACGCCGGCATTCAGAGCAATATAGTAAAAACCGGTTTTCCATTGGGCATTTCTGCCTCGCGTACCTTCCGGAGCAATAGCCAATTGGAAATGATTTCTTGACCGAAACAATGCTACCATTTGATCGGAAACCGAAGTTTTTTTCTTGCGATCAACCGGGAGAGCGCCTACTAATTTTAAAAGATAGCCCAAAGGAAAGAAAAACCATTCTTTTTTCATTAAAACATGCGGTTTTCCGCCAATTGACTTATAGAAAAGCATTCCGATGATATAATCCCAATTGCTGGTATGCGGCGCCGCGCAAAGTACGCATTTTGTTGGAATTTCCACCGATAACTCATACTTCCACCCGACAAGTTTAAAAATAAAGATATATAATTTATGCATTCGTTAAAAAACTAAAAACAAAAAACTGAAAGTTATCAATTGTTCGAACTTCACCGTCCTCGCAATAACGATTGAAATGCAGCCTGTAAAAACTGTATTTTTTTTGCAAATATAGTCATTTTCCGGATGCTTCCAATTTTTTTTCAGTTAAATCCAAGTTAAGAAAAAAAATACTGCTTCCGTATAAGAAAAAAAATGCTATCTTTGCAGCTTGGTTTGAATTTTGAAGCTCTATGTCAGAAACAAAACGAATAATGCCGGATTACGTGTTTGAATCCGGATGGGAAGTTTGTAATAAGGTTGGTGGAATCTACACGGTATTATCCACGCGTGCAAAAACACTTCAAGCGCTTTTCCCGGATAGAATTATTTTTGTCGGTCCGGATTTACGAAAAGAATCAATTAATCCCGATTTCATTGAAGATAACACATTATTAAAGGCTTGGAAAAAACAAGCCGGTGAAAAGGAAAATTTGAATGTACGGGTCGGAAGGTGGAATATTCCGGGGAAACCGATCGTTATTTTGGCCGATTTTCAATCCTATTACAAAATAAAAAATGCCTTTTATTTCGAAATGTGGGATAAATTCGGCGTTAATTCGATGGCCGCTTACGGCGATTACGACGAGTCGTGTATGTTTGCTTATGCAGCCGGCGTAGTCATCGAAAGTCTCTATCACTATTTGCAATTATCCGATAAAAACGTAATTGCTCATCTCAACGAATGGATGTTGGGGCCGGCTGCCCTTTATTTACAAGATCGGGTTCCGGCTATCGCGACGGTTTTCACGACGCACGCGACTTCCATCGGTCGTTCCATTTGCGGAAATAATAAGCCGCTATACGATCAATTGACGAATTACAACGGCGATGAAATGGCGCGGGAATTGAATATGGAAGCCAAACATTCGCTTGAAAAGCAGACTGCCCGGCATGTGGATTGTTTTACAACCGTGAGCGAATTAACTGCCGTTGAATGTTGCCAACTGCTGGAAAAATGTCCCGATATAGTAACCCCCAACGGATTTGAATTTAATTTCGTACCGACGGAAAAAGAATTTGCCGCCAAACGGAAAACAGCGCGTGAAACTTTGATTCGGGTGGTAAGCCAATTAACGGGCGAACGGGTTTCCAACGATGCTTTACTGATCGCAACCGCCGGACGCTATGAATATAAAAACAAAGGAATTGACGTTTTCATTGAAGCGATGAATCACATTCGCTTGGCAAATCCTTCCAAGCCCATCGTCGCATATATATTGGTTCCGGCATGGATAAAAGGTCCGCGAACCGATTTACAAAACCGATTGCAAAAAAAAGAACCGGCTCAATCGCCTTTACCGAATCCTTATTATACGCACGACTTGAATCTTCCGGAAGAAGACAAAGTCTTTCAGTATCTGCATTTTCTGGATTTTACCAATCAAAAAAACTACTATTCGACAAAATTGGTATTTGTTCCTTCTTATTTACAAGGAAACGACGGAATATTCAATCTGTCCTATTATGATTTGCTCATCGGATTGGATTTGACCGTATTTCCTTCTTATTACGAACCTTGGGGATATACGCCTTTGGAGAGTATCGCATTCGGTATTCCAACCGTTACCACCAATTTGGCGGGATTCGGATTGTGGGCAAAAACGGAAGGAGCGACCGGCGACGATTGGAAGCACGGCGTGATCATAGTCGAGCGCAACGATACAAACTATTTCGAAGTAGCAGAGAAAATAAAAGACAGTATAATTTCCTATTCCAAATTATCTCCGAAACAAATCGGTCTCGCTCGGGAAGCGGCGCAAGCGTTATCCCGGAAGGCTGATTGGTCGCATTTTATCGAGTATTATCTGAAAGCATATACAATTGCATTTGAAAATAAACAAAAAAGAATAAACTAATGAAAATTAAAACAAATTATGCGAATGACCCGGTATGGGTCGAAAGCAACATTCATTCAAAAGTACCCCAAGAATTGAAAATTTTGGAAGAAATCGCCTATAATTTATGGTGGGTATGGAATTACGAAGCCACGGAATTGTTTTCAGCTATTGATAAAGACCTCTGGAATAAAACGGAAGGAAATCCGGTATTACTCCTGCAACAACTTTCTCAGAGCCGCTTGCAAGCTATCGCTGAAGATAAAACATTGATGGATACCGTCCGACAGGTATATATGAAATTAAAAACCTATATGGAAGAGCCGGTTCGAAAAGATGTACCTTCCATTGCTTATTTCAGTATGGAATACGGATTAACGAATATCTTAAAAATATATTCGGGCGGTTTGGGCATTCTGGCCGGCGATTACATCAAAGAAGCCAGCGATATGAATATAGATTTAACAGCGGTCGGATTCTTGTACCGTTACGGCTATTTTACTCAAACCCTGTCAATGGACGGTCAGCAAATTGCCAACTACGAATCTCAGCGTTTTGATCAGTTGCCTATCAAGCAAGTGATGGATTCTGACGAAAAGCCGATGATATTGGAGGTTCCTTACAATAATTTTCATGTACATGCTTATGTGTGGTTGGTAAACGTAGGACGGGTTAAGCTGTATCTCTTAGACACTGACGTGGATTTAAATAGCGATTGGGATCGCGGCATTACGCACCAACTGTACGGAGGAGATAATGAAAACCGTCTTAAACAGGAATACCTGCTGGGAATCGGCGGAATAATGCTCTTAAATAAATTGGGAATTAAGAAACAGATTTTTCATTGCAACGAAGGTCATGCGGCATTTATCAATGTACAGCGTTTGGTTGATTATATTCAAGAAGATCAATTGAGCTTCAACGAAGCAATAGAAATAGTAAGGGCTTCCGCTTTATATACTTGCCATACGCCTGTTCCGGCGGGACACGATTATTTTGAAGAACCCTTATTAAATAAATACATGAGTCAGTATCCTTCTAAGTTGGGAATTACGTGGCAGGAATTTATAGATATGGGACGTACTCATCCGGGAAGCAACGAAAAATTCTGTATGAGCGTATTTGCTTTGAATACCTGTCAGGAAGCCAACGGCGTCAGTTTCTTGCATGGCGAAGTTTCCAAGCGGATGTTTGCCCCGATATGGAAAGGTTATTTTGCTCCGGAATTGCATGTCGGATATGTAACCAACGGTGTACACATGCCTACTTGGGCCGCTTCGGAATGGCGGCGTTTTTACGAAAAGTATTTTGAAGCTAATTTCTATCGGGATCAATCCAATACCGAAATCTGGAAAAAAATCTATGCAACGCCGGATGAAGAAATTTGGAACATCCGAATCATTCTGAAAAAACGCTTGGTAAAACACATCAGCGAATCATTCAAAGACAATTGGCTGAAAAATCAAGGCGATCCGTCAAAAGTAATATCCATCCTCGAAAAAATTAATCCGAATGCGCTACTGATCGGCTTTGGTCGCCGTTTTGCAACCTACAAACGCGCCCATCTGTTGTTTACAAACTTGGACCGCTTGGCGAAAATTGTAAATAACCCCAATTATCCGGTTCAATTCATTTATTCCGGTAAAGCGCATCCTGCCGACGGAGGCGGGCAAGGTTTAATCAAACACATTGTTGAAATTTCCCGTCGCCCGGAATTTCTGGGAAAAATCATTTTCCTCGAAAACTACGATATGCGCTTGGCGAAACGATTGATTTCCGGAGTGGACGTTTGGTTGAACACGCCGACTCGCCCGTTGGAAGCATCCGGAACTTCCGGAGAAAAAGCGGAAATGAACGGGGTTTTGAACTTTTCCGTATTGGACGGTTGGTGGTACGAAGGTTATCGCGAAGGCGCCGGCTGGGCGTTGACCGAAAAACGCACGTATGATAATCAAGAGTTTCAAGATCAATTGGATGCAGCTACAATCTATTCCATGTTGGAAAATGAAATCATCCCTTTGTATTATGCCAAAAACAGCAAAGGGTATTCGCCCGAATGGATTCAGTACATCAAAAATTCCATTGCACAAATTGCGCCTCATTATACGACCAAACGTATGTTTGACGATTACATTGATCGCTTTTACAACAAATTAGCGCTCCGTTCTCAGAACTTGAAAAAGGATTCGTTTGCATTGGCAAAAGAATTAGCGCAATGGAAAGAAAATATGGCCGCTCATTGGGATTCGATTGAAGCGCTTGAATTTAATTTTGACGAAAAATTGTTTAACCGGAGAATTGAAATCGGCGACAAGGTAAAAGCTACTTTGGTATTGGACAAACATGAAGTGACCGGCGATATCGGCGCAGAAATAGTGCGGCTTTATACCGATCCGGCCACCGGCAGGGATACGGTCAAAATACATCCGATGTATGCAGTTAAAACCGAAGGAACCAAAGTATATTATGCCGTTGATTTAACCGCAACCGAAGCCGGAACATTCAAATTCGGATTGCGAATCTATCCCGACAACAAAAACCTTCCTCATCGGATGGATTTTGCTTACGTGCGGTGGTTAAGTAAATAAAGACGCTCTTTCAATAAAAAAACTGTCGAAAGGAGAAACTTTTGACAGTTTTTTTATAACATTTACCGAATAGCTCACATTTTAACTATCTTTTTCGTAACAACGCCTTTGTCGGTTATTATTTGTACAAAATACATTCCGGGCGGCAGGTGAGAAATATCAACCGCATCTCTTCCGGTTTCCATACGTAACGGAAGTTTATTTCCAATCAGATCAAAAATTTGAATATCTTTAATTCCCGATTCGTAATTCTTAATTCGTAATTCTCCCGTAGTCGGGTTGGGATAAACGGAGATAGCGTTTGATTCCGGTGTTGCAAGCGGCTCCACCCCGGTACTGAAGTCGGACACTTTTACGTAGGATGCGGTCATTCTATCACAACCCGACCCCACAAAAACGCTTTGCATGTTATTATAATACAGCCACAGAGTTGGGTAGCTGAATATAATATTTGACGATGGTTGCCAACTATCATTTACCCACCACCAACATTCTGCCAATGTCCCATTCCCATTTTCATCATAAGTCATCAAGTATCGGATTGAATTTTCCCATGAATTATTTCTCCAATTTTGCTGTAGTTCAACGAGTAAATTATTGTCAGAATCGTAGGTACGAGCAATTTGACCGGAATTTACCCATGAATCATTTTCCCAATTTTGGCGTAATTCATTTAATACATTATTGTCGGAATCGTAGATGCGAGCCGTTTGATCGGAATTTACCCATGAATCATTTTCCCATCCTTGGTGTAATTCATTTAACACATTATTATTGGAATCGTAGGTGCGAGCAGTTTGATCGGAATTTACCCATGAATCATCTTCCCAATTTTGGCGTAATTCATTTAACACATTATTGTCGGAATCATAGGTATAAATATATAAATAGTCATTTTTCAATACGCCATTTATCATAAATTCACGTAATTCAGTTAACAAATTATTGTCGGAATCATAAGTAGAAGTATCTCGTAAAATATACATCCATGAATTATTATACCATATTTGGCGTGAAAAAGTCAGTGCATTATTGTTGGAATCGTAGGTATAAGAAGATAAATAGCGGTTTATTCCCTCGGATTCTTCTAATTCGGTAAGCAAATTATTGTCCGGATCATAAGTATAGGTATATAAATAGCTATTTACCCATGAATTATCTCTCCAACTCCGGTCCAGTTCGGTAAGCAGATTATTGTTTAAATCGTAAGTATAAATACATGATGAAGAATTTACCCATGAATTATTTTCCGGGATTTGTCTGATGCTTACCGCCAATAATCCTTGCGAGTTGTATTCGAAAATATTTCGCACGCCCCTCTCTGTTTCGGAATCATTAAAAAAGACATATACCGTATCCGGCTCCCACCAATCCTGTCCGAAATTTGTTTTTTTCGGTGCCGGCAATTTCGATTTTTCAAATTTCGAATATTCAAAGCTTGCATTGGGTCGTTGCAATCTCTCTTGCACCATAAGATTATTTTGTGCGGTGACAGTGAAAAATCCTGCCATAATGAGCGATATGCTTAATGATACTATTTTTTTCATGATAAAGTAATTTGTTTCGTTTAATAATAGTTACTTCCTCGTATAAACCAATCCGTCATCCCACGCTTGATGCGGGGTCCCCCTACATTTTTACTATCTTTTTCGTAACAACGCCTTTTTCGGTTGTTATCTGTACAAAATACATTCCGGGCGACAGGTGAGAAATATCAACCGCATCTTTCGCCGTTTCCATACGTAACGGAAGCTTATTCCCTATCGCATCAAAAATTTGAATATCCTTAATTCCCGATTCGTAATTTTTGATTCGTAATTCTCCCGTGGTCGGGTTGGGATAAATGGAGACCGCATTTAGTTCCGGCGTTGCAACCGGCTCCATACCGGTCCGGAGGTCGGACACTTTTATATAAGATGCCGTCATTCTATCACAGCCTTGTCCGCCAAAAGAACTTTGCATATTATTGTAGTATAAATATAAATTTATGTAGCTGAGCACAGCGCCAAAATTTGAGGGTTGCCAACTTTCATTTTTCCATTCCCACCATTCTGCAGATGTGCCGTTCCCGTTTTCATCATAAATCATCCGGCGTTGTCTAAAATTTACCCATGAATTATTTTCCCAATTTTGGAGCAGTTCGGTTTGCAAATTTTGGTCGGAATCATAGGTACGAGTGGTTTGGTCGGAGTTTACCCATGAACTATTTTCCCAATTTTGTACCAGTAGGGTCAGCCAATTATTATTGGAATCGTAGGTAAGAGCAGTTTGGCCGGAATTTACCCATTGATTATTTATCCAATTTTGACGTAATTCATTTAACACATTATTATCGGAATCGTAGGTGCGAGCAGTTTGATCGGAATTTTCCCATGAATTATTTACCCAATTTTGGCGTAATTTATTTAACACATTATTATCGGAATCGTAGGTGCGAGTGGTCTGATCGGAATTTACCCATGAATTATTTACCCAATTTTGGTGTAATTCATTTAACACA
>WRFZ01000173.1 GCA_009778655.1 Candidatus Azobacteroides sp. | reverse complement strand
CGCAACTCTTGGTTTCAAAAGCGCAAATTCATACCGCCGAAGCTACTATTGTCGAAGCGGGAACGCAAATCGGCGTAATAGATACTCAATTGAATAACACACGTTTGTATGCTCCGGCAACAGGTATTGTGGCAAAACGATGGTTATTGCCGGGCGATGTTGTGCAACCCGGACAATCCATTTATTCCGTAGATGATACCCGAAAATTTTGGGTTTTAGTCTATTTGGAAGAAACAAAAATGGAAACCGTACATCTGGGGCAAAAAGTGAAGTTCACAATTGATACCTATCCCGGCGTTGAATTTACGGGAAAAGTATTTATGGTAAGTCCGTCAACGGCATCGCAATTTTCGTTGATTCCACCCAATAATGCATCGGGTAATTTTACTAAAGTAACGCAACGTGTTCCGATAAAAGTTTCGATTGACGCTGCCGGAAAAGAGAAAGACCTTTCTTCTTTTCAATTCAGAACGGGAATGTCGGCAGTGATTAAAATTATCAAAAAATCATGAGACAGGTTTCGGTTTGGCATCGTATTCGTCGTAATTTCCGCAATCGTGACTCGTTCTACCATCCGAGAAGTCCGTATTATAAATGGTTCGTTCTTGCCAACGTAATGTTGGGAACATTTATGGCTGTACTTGACGGTACGATTGTCAATGTGGGATTGCCTAAAATCATGGCGTCGCTCGGCGTTAGTCTGGATACCATTCAATGGGTGATAACGGCCTATATGCTTGCCGTGGCTGCCATGTTACCCACTTCGGGATGGCTTGCCGACAAATTCGGCTATAAGAAGGTCTATTTCTTGGGATTACTTTTGTTTACCATCGGCTCGTTGTGTTGCGCCATGTCTCACAGTGAGCTTTCGTTGATCAGCTCCCGCATTCTTCAAGGCTTGGGTGGCGGTATTGTACAGACGCTCGGTATGGCTATTATCGTACGCGAATTTCCTCCGAGTCAACGGGGAGTTGCGCTCGGTTTCTGGTCCATTGCATCGGCGGCTTCCGTTTCGTTCGGCCCGCTGATCGGCGGTTATTTGGTTGATAATTTCGGATGGCAATTGATTTTCGAAGTGAATGTGCCTGTCGGTATTTTTGCCCTATTCTTCACCATGATTATTCAACGGGAAGTGAAGAATCCGAATATGCGAAAATTCGACCTGCTCGGATTCATTTCCGTAAGTACCTTTTTACCGGTATTGCTGTATGCGCTGACGGAAGGAAATGCGGCGGCTAATGCCGAAGGATGGGGCGCGCCTTATATCCTGCTTTGCTTTGCCATTTCCGGTTTTGCATTGATTACCTTCATTGCCCGGGAACTGACGACTACTCAACCGTTGATTGACCTGCGATTATTGAAGAATCATAATTTTGGTTTAGCAAACCTATTCATGTTGATATTCGGAATGGGAATGTTCGGAAGTACGTTTCTGCTTCCGCTTTATTTGCAAAACTCAATGGATTATACGGCTTTACAATCGGGAGCCGTCTTTTTGCCGGTAGGTATCATCCAGGGATTTATTGCTCCGCTTGTGGGAATTACCTCCGATAAAGCCAATCCCAAAATACCGATTATTATGGGAATCAGTCTTTTATCGCTGAGTTTTCTTGCCAACACCCACTTCTCATTTATGTCCGAGCATCATTATATTATGGTATCATTGTATTTGCGGGGATTCGGTATGGGAATGATATTCACGCCATTAAGCTCTTTGGCTTTACTGACTCTTCCTCCTGCAAAAATGGCTCAAGCCTCCAGCCTTATCAATACCATGCGGCAGATCGGAGGAAGTTTTGGAATTGCTGTTTTTACAACACTGCTGACGGCTCGTACTAATTTTCACAGTCAGATCTATGGGGCAGCCATTAATTCACAATCGGAAACGCTCGCAGGCGTAACCCGGAATATGTCGTATTTCATACAGGAACATGGAGGAAGTTCTTTGGCTACGGCTATGCGGCAAAGCCGCATGATCATTTCGTCGCATGTGAATACGCAGGCATTTATTGACGGTATAAACGATGATTTTCGAATTGCCTGTTATATAACCATTTTGGGTTTGATTCCCGCTTTGCTGATGTATTCGAGGAAAAAAGTTCTTGCCAAAAATAACGGATCCAAAAAGGTTTAATCGGAAAAAATAAATTATAAAAACATTAGTAACTATTTATATCATGTACAGATTACGTTATATAGTATCGTTTTTTTTACTGCTGTCGTATATTCCTTTGAGTCGCGCGCAAAGCAATCTTTCCGGCGACTCTTTGGGCTTGACGGCAGTCATTCAACAAGTGATCAATAATTATCCCTCCATACTAAAAGCTGAACAAGATATTGCAGCGGCCAATGCCCGTATCGGATTGGCCAAATCGGCTTACTATCCGTCAATCAGCGTATCGGCATCTTATACGCGTTTGGGACCGGTAACGTCACTGACCATCCCTACTTTGGGAACTTTTACGATGGATCCGGCGGATAATTATGATATGGGATTGAATTACAATCAAGTAATCTATGATTTCGGGAAGACCTCCGGAAAAGTGGATTTGGAGAAACAAAACAAGTTATTATCGCAACTTTCCATGGAACAGCTGAAGCAACAACTTTCGCTTTCCTTGTTAAATCAATACTATTCCATTCTCTATTTGCAAGAAGCCATCACGATTAAAGACGAGGAATTGGCGAATTTAGGCGAACATCTGACTTTTGTGAAAAAACAGGAAGAAACGGGAAGTTCGACGCAATATGCCATTTTATCAACCCAAGTGCGCATTTCCACTACGGAAAATCAGAAAATTGATTTGCAAACTTCCCTTCAAGTATATCAAGCGCAATTAAACTCTTTTTTGGGAAATCCTCAAGAACAACCGTTGACCGTGAGAAAGGAGTTGTTGCAACCGACCGCGCTGGAAAACAATGAAAAATTAATCAACAACGCTTATCAACAGAGGGAAGAATTGAAATTAACGCGTCAACAGTCGGAAATCGCTTCTACCCGCTATCGCTTAGCCGGTATTGCCAATTATCCGGAATTTAATTTGTTTGCTTCCGGCGGTTATAAGAACGGCTATATTTCGGATTTAAACCAACTGAGAGCCAATTATGTGGCCGGCGTCAGTCTTAAATTCCAGATTTTTGACGGAAACAAAGTAAAATATAATCGGCAACAAGCTCAATCAGAAATAAAAAGCGCAGAACAAGATACGGAATTAACCGGTCGCGGCATTGCGAATGAAGTCATTGAGAACCGGGCGAATGTGGATGCGGCTTTGAAGAAAATTATGCAGCAGGAACTGCAACTCAAGCAGGCTCAAGAGGCATTCGACTTGGCAAAGACCAGTTTTCTGGCAGGGACCATTACCAACCTCGACCTGCTCGACAGCGAAACAGCGCTGGCTGAAAGTCGTTTAGCTTTGATGAAAAGCGAAATTGATTATACCGTCAATTTATTGAAATTGAAAATTGCCACCGGAGAACACATTTATTGATAAGCAGTGACGGATACCCTATTAATTATTATCGGAATCATTTTATTGATCGGCGGAATCGTCGGATGTATCGTTCCTTTTCTGCCGGGGCCGCCTTCAGCTTATGTCAGCTTGATTTTATTGCAATTTACCCGGTTTCATCCTTTTACCTTTAATTTTCTTCTTATTTGGGGTATTGTTGTACTGATTATAACGTTGTTGGATTATTATATCCCTATTTGGGGAACCAAACGGTTCGGAGGAACCAAAGGCGGAACATGGGGAGCAACCATAGGCTTATTCGTGGGCCTGTTTTTATCTCCGATAGGAATCCTGATAGGGCCGCTTTTGGGTGCTTTCTTGGGAGAAATTCTGAACAGGCAGAATATACGTACCGCCTTTCGGTCGGCCGTAGGCGCCTTCGCCGGATTTTTGGCGGGTACATTTATGAAGTTGATTATATGCGGCGTACTGACCTTTTACTTTATAAAAGGAATATTATAAATTAAAAGACGAACCAAAAAACAGAATTGAGAAGAATGTAGAGAATTAGCTGTAACTGTGCGAATTATGCCATGCCTTTCTTGTGGTCGGAAGACATCGGCGGACAGAGAAAAGCCAATTTTTACGGTTATTAGCCATTTAAAATAACAGAAAAATGTTTACAGAAATTACAACATACAAAAATTTACCCTTTACGCCTGACCTTGATCAGGTAATATACATTGAAAGTTATTTTAATAAGGAATTAAATAGATTTATAACAGCAAATTATGATGAGGTTTGCAAATTGTTTAAAGATATTGGACTTACTTTTATTTATCTTCCTAAAATAATCGAAAATACGAATTATGATACTATTCGTTATCTGTATCCTTTTCTTAACAAAGAAGATATTATTTTAAATAAGACAGATGCTCAAACAATTATTGATGAACTTTTATTATATAGAAAAAATGAAGAACATCGTATAGGAAGAGACGGGATACCCCAACTATTCTCCCCCTATTACGCGATACCCCGACCATTCCCCTATATGGGAATATATCTTACCGGTGGATTGCTGAAATTTACCGAAGATTACGGTGATCGTTTTGTATTTTCGTATTATGAATTTACCGATTTAAAAGAATCAAAGATTCGGGAACAAATTAACGCTTATCTGCCTGAAAAGGATGACTCCGACGCCGTATTCAACTCAGAAGAAATAAATATATACGCTGATGATTATGATATAGAAGATTATGCAGACTATCATTTTAATCTTCAAGCGGAACAGCTGATAAAAGAGATCAAGGAGCGTGTTGATGCGCTGAAACAAATAGGCATTAATGAAATGGTGTTAAAGTCATTATTTCCTTTTAAGCCGAAGATAAAGTTAAGCCGGCTTATCATTACAAGCGATTATCGGATACACTTACCGGATTATAATAAAGAAATAGTTATGCATCCGCTGCCCAAAGCGATTTTCATTCTGTTTTTGAAACATCCCGAAGGTATCCTGTTCAAGCATTTGTCGGATCATCGAAAAGAATTGATTGAAATTTATAAAACCGTAGCTACAAAAGGAGATATAGCGGATTTGAATAAAAGTATTGACGATTTAATTGACCCTACCAAGAATGCTATTAATGAAAAATGTGCAAGAATCAGGGAGGCTTTCATCAAAGAATTTGATGAGTCAATTGCCCAAAACTATTTTATTACAGGCGAAAGAGCTGCTCCAAAGAGAATAACTTTGGATAGAAGTTTAGTGTTAATAGCCGGAAAAATATAATTTAACACAATTGCAAGCCTTGCAGAACTCCGGCTTGCATTGGTTAATTCCGTAATTTTGCTTTCACAAAATCAGACATCATAAGCCCATGCCGAATATTGTAATTTATTTTTTCAAGCAAATGAAGGTATTTCAAAAAAGTTAATTACTTTTGTGAAATAAATCCAAATGATTTGCGTATGGAAAAATAAAAGTTAAGACAATATTATAAAGCGTTTGCTTTATTACTGATGTGCATTTAGAAAACACCACTTTTTTAAACACTCACAACCAAAGTAATAAAAGTGAATGTTCATGTTTAAGGCATGGGCTTCATCTTATTTGTGAGTGTGGGTATGTGGTGTACCTCTAAATGCAAGAAGGATAAGTATCATGCCTTCTTTATTGGTAAAAAACTCAACAAGAAAAATTCATTATTTGAAAGACAGGAAATGCAAATTTAAATGTAAGCAATTAATTATAAATAATCTAAAATATGTTCATAAATACTTGGAATAATATTATTGAATGGTTTCGAGACAGGAGCGAAAGAGCAAAACTTGTAAGGAGTTTCAATGATTCCGCAAAAAATGCTTTTGTTTCAGGTGTCGCACCAACCCTTTTGAAGTCAAGCATTTCAAAAGGAGAAAAGAGATATAAACATCAATTCTCGGATTGGTTGAATACGGGCTTCAGGATTCAAGCTTTCACGGGAAGAGTTTTGTCAAAAGAAGAATTGACTCATATAGGTAAAGTAATTCTTGATGATAGTGTTTTAGTCCGTAGGCTTATCGTTTTGGGTTGGGATACCTTAGAAATACACGGAGATGCGGGATTATTCGGTTGTCGGTGGCAACTGAAAGATTATATACCACTTCCAAAATGAAATGAAAATGAATGATACATTAATTCACGACAGCCTCAAAGCAGCAGTACAGGCTGTCACAAAATCCACAGAAACAAGAGAGCCGACAAATTGGTGGATGTGGCTCGCAATAGCTGAATTTGGTTTTATTGCCTTTCTGATACTTAAAGAGAGACTAAAGCCGAGAGAATCAGCAAGGCAACATTTCAAAAATGAATCGTTAAAACAGGATATTGATTTTAACAATATTATCAATAGTTCGTTTCATTCTGCTCAACTTTATGACGAGTTAAAGGTAAAATGTCATCCGGACCTTTTCCCGACAGATAAGGAGAAGAGCATAATAGCAGAAAATCTATTTCAAGAGATAACGAAAAATAAAAATAATATAAAGCGACTGCTTGAACTAAAAGAAGAAGCTGCTCAAAAACTCAATATTAACTTTTAATAAACAAATATAAAAGAAATGATAGTAATTATTTGGGTAATTATTTCGGCGCTTGTTGCCTTGCTTGGCGAAAATCGCGAAATCGGTTATGGTTGGAGTTTAGTCTTATGTTTGTTTCTCTCCCCAATTATTGGACTGATAATTATTCTTCTTTCTAAAAAAAAAGTTGATTTTGTTGATATGAATAAAAATGATAACAAATAATAATATTTTTAAAAATGAAAAAAACAGGAATTGTACTATTGGTACTTGGAGGGCTTGCTATATTAGGCAGCATGAATAGAGGAGATTTAAGTGCAGGAGGGATAGCTTTGATCATTATCGGATTTATGTTAGTTATTGTAGCTGCTAGTAGGAAAGAAAAAGAAGAAAAGAAAAAGAAGTGGGAGCAAGAGAAACCTAAAAATGAATAGACATAAATGTGTCGCTGAATTCCCTTTCGTTTTTAATTTAAATGATTTACTAACAGCCTATTAATTACAATAGGAGAGCATTATTCAATATAGATTTACAAGCTACAAATAATTTGACAATGAGCAAAAAGAGAATGATAACTATTATAGTCCTTTCGATATTGCAACTGTTTTTAGCGTTTCGAGGGGCAGCTTTTATTGCTACGTTTACCGGAATACTTTTGGGTATAGCTATAACTCCTAAACAAAGTGATAAAAAAAGATTTAATGTAATATTTGGAATATTGCTTGTCTCATTTATAATATCATTAGTGGTAACGGATGGATTTTCTAAGTAAACATTAATTGAAGTAATATTATGGATTTTTTAAAATTTATTGCAGGAATGGTTATTATCGGCTTTTGTACCGTAGCCGTGGGAGGAATCGGATGTATGCTTGGCGCTGCCATAGAAGAACCAAGTGCATTCGTTGCTGTTGGGGCGATTGGCGGTGGAATAGGAGGATGGTTTATAGGCAGATGGTTGGTGTACAAAATTTTTAAATGATGATTATGTGGATAATTATTATCTTCCTTGTGATTATACTTGTCATCATTGTTCGATTTACAATTGAGGTAAAAAAAACAGAACAATGCAACTCTCTACGAAGGAGGAATGAGAATCAAGTATTCAAAGTTAATTGAGTATTTAAAAGCGGGGCAAGGTTCTATCTTGTCTGAGAGAGCAAGTTCCATTACCATAGGCAAGCGTAATATGGATGGTGAAACTAAATTTAGATTGATTCAGACTTTTAAGACTTTATCCGTACAATACACTGTCAGTAGTATTATGTTTGGAAATCTTAAATTGGAATGGAAATTTGATAAAGACATGTCTCAAGATTTAATGTTTGAAAAAATCAAGAGTGATATAATCATTAAAAATAAATTAATTATCAGATAACTTATAATGAACACAAAAATCATTTTTATTTTCTTGCTCTGCGTCAACTTAAGCTCATGCAGCCGGAGTAAAACGAAGCAAGTAGAAGCCAATACAGATACAACGACTGTATTTTCGCAGTCAGAAATCGCCAAAAATCAAGAAATGACAGACGCTGAAATTGCAGCTGCACTTGATTCTATCGCAAATAGTTCGAATGGTAAATCGCTAAATGATATTCGATTTAGCAATTGGACTGAAAAAGATTGGTATGACAACGATTATTTTCGCTTCCTGCGGAAATATTTTGATTCATATTATAAGGGAGAAATAAAGGATAGCGATTTAGAACCCTACAAATCGCTATTGAATGGGAAATTTGTTGTTATAGATGCTTGCCCATTCATTGGAGGAGGAATGTTTATAAACATAGCTTTCTTAGACGCTCCCAATAAAATCTTTACAACAAATGTGTATAGCGATGTCGATGAGATTTCTAAAACAGTAACAGGAAATTATCGTATAAAAGGATTCAAGCAAAGCGAAGAACCGTCAAGAATGACAAAAGAGGAAATTTTTGAAATAATTAAGGAACATCCCGAAAATAAATTGTGGTAAATTGTAAAAATAAAAATAATACGACTTTTATTTTTCTGAACACAAAGCAATATCGAAAGATAATGCTTAAACTTGCGGCGAGTTATTTGGCAGTATAATTAATACAATGCAAAACGCTGAAATAAACACCGTTACCAAATTATTATCTCCGGACCTCAAAAACTTTGCAAAGTGTTTAGTATGCAAATAGTTAGTTTTAGATTCTTTTTAAAATTAAACCGCTTACTTTATTCATACCGTAACGCATTAATAGGATCCAAAGAAGCCGCCTTTTTTGCTG
Organism: Candidatus Azobacteroides sp.; assembly: GCA_009778655.1. Classification (GTDB taxonomy): domain Bacteria; phylum Bacteroidota; class Bacteroidia; order Bacteroidales; family Azobacteroidaceae; genus Azobacteroides. The sequence continues at coordinate 38,940 of WRFZ01000173.1, read as the reverse complement.
GATACCATCCGAAGAAAATACCCGTCGCAGCACAAACAAAGAACGAACCTCCAACCGCCGGAATGCTGATTATAAAAGGCCAGTGCAGCAAATTCGAAGCGAGGAACGACAGACATAACCCTAACAAAATTCCGATAATTCCACCGATCAGACTTAATATCGTGCTTTCGGTCAGAAACTGAAGAAGAATATCCCGATTTTTAGCGCCGATGGCCATTCGTAAACCGATTTCTTTGGTACGTTCCGTAACGGTTACGTACATAATATTCATAATTCCGATACCGCCTACAATCAGCGAAATCGAAGCAATGGCCGCTAACAGTATCGTTAAAAAGCCGGTAATGGAATCCATCATTTGCAACATCTGTTGTTGCGACCGCACGTTGAAATCGTCTTGATTACCTTCTCTTATTTTGTGTTGACTTCGCATCAAAGTGGTCACATTGTCCATAACGTTTTGTACATTACTTTCGTCGTCGGCTGAAATAATGATCGAATGGATGAAGGTAATGGCGAGTATCCTTTTTTGAACCGTGGTGTAAGGCGCAAGAATAATATCATCTTGATCCTGCCCCATAGCGTTTTGTCCTTTAGCGACTAACGTTCCGATGACTTTGAAAGGAATATTCCCGAAACGGACTGTCTTTCCGAGCGGTTCCTCTCCATTGGGGAACAGGTTATCTATCACCGTTTGACCGAGTAAACATACTTTTGCCGCCGTGCGTACATCTTCTTCCGTGTATGGAGTACCGCGATCCACTTCATATTTCCGAATAGTAAAGTAAGGAACATCGCCGCCTTGAATGCTCCCCGGCCAGTTATTCGCTCCATACACCAACTGTCCGGATGATTGAACGACGGGAGAAACAAATTCTACATGAGGAACCCGTTCTTTGATCGCTTCCGCATCTTTGACCACTAAGGTCTGAATGCTCCCCGAACCGATGTTGACTCCTCCTTGCACTTGAAACGAACGCAGTACCATGACCATATTCGTTCCCGTTTGAGAAATCTGTTCATTGATGCTTAACGACGAGCTTTGTCCCAAACTGACCATGGCAATAACCGACGCAATACCGATGATAATACCCAACATGGTCAGTCCCGCTCGCGTTTTATTACGAACTAAAGCTTTATAGGCTATTTTCAGTAGATTGTAAATATTCATACATCCTTATTCTGTATCGGATGGAGGAAGCGCATCCAAAGCTTCCTTGGCCGATTTTTGTTCAATATTCTGATCGCTAATAATATGTCCGTCACGGAGAGCAATGGTACGTTGCGTAAGCTGTGCAATATCCGGCTCGTGTGTGACAAATGCAATAGTTTTCCCTTCATCGTTAAGTTTCTGGAAGAGGGTCATAATTTCGTAGGAGGTACGGGTATCGAGATTTCCGGTCGCTTCATCAGCCAAAAGAATAACGGGATCGTTGATTAATGCTCTTGCAATGGCCACCCGTTGTTGCTGCCCGCCGGATAATTGGTTCGGCATGTGGTCCATCCGGCCTTGCAAACCTACCTGTTCTAAAGCGTAAACGGCTTTTTCTTTTCGTTCTTTACTTGAAATCGCATTATTATACAACAAAGGCAATTCTACATTTTCTAAAGCGGAGGTACGCGCCAACAGGTTGTAGGATTGAAAAACAAAGCCTATTTTTCGGTTACGCAAGGTGGACAACTCGTCTTTGGAGCACTTGCTGATGGGATTGCCGTCAATATAGTACTCGCCCGCCGTTGGTCTGTCTAAACATCCCAAGATATTCAACAACGTGGATTTACCGCTGCCGCTGGCGCCCATAATACTGACAAATTCACCTTTGTTGACGACGAATGAAATGCCCCGTAATGCGTGTACCTTTTCGCTTCCGACCTCAAAGATTCGCTGAAGGTTTTCTATTTTTAAGATAATATCCGGCATCTGAATTGATTTTAATCTTTTATTAAGCGGGTCTTCCGCCGCCGCCTGATGTTGGTCTTTGATTTCCTCCCGGACGTCGAGGCAGTAACGGATTGGAAACCGCTTCATTTTTCTTTGACTTAGGTCCTATCGAAGCGGATAAAATGATCGCGTCTCCTTGTTGCACTCCGTTTTTTACAATAGCGTCAACCCCGTCGCTGAGTCCGATTTCAACCCGTTGATATTTAATGGTTCCATCTGTATTTTGAACCCATACGCCCTCTCCTTTCTGATGCTTGGACGCTTGTCCTCCTTTGTGTTCGCTCCCTTGCTCTTTGGAGTGTTCGGCGCTCTGATCTTTTTTATGTTCCGTTCCTTGAGAAGGTGCGGATGGTTGTTGGATATGCAATTTTTTGGCGACTTCTTCGGAAGGAGTGAAATTTAAGGCTTCCAAAGGAATAATAAGTCCCTCTTCTTCCTTAATAATAACCGTAATATTTGCCGTCATACCCGGAAAAAGTTTTTTGTCGGGATTCGGTGCGTCAATAATAACCGTATAGGTTACGACATTATTGGTCGTAACCGCATTCAATCGAATCTGTTCCACCGTTCCGTCAAAGGTTAAATCAGGATAGGCATCAACGGTAAACGTAACCTTCTGTCCTTCAAGAAGTCCCCCCACATCGGCCTCATCCATATTCGCTTGTACTTGCATTTTTGTTAAATCGTTGGCAATAAGAAAGAGGGTAGGCGTGTTGAAAGAAGCCGCTACCGTTTGTCCTTCATCAACCGCCCGGTTCAAAACAACGCCGTCAATGGGAGAGTATATTTTGGCATAAGACAAATTGATATTTGCTTGCTTTACATTCGATTGCGCATTTTCCACACTCGTTTTTGCTTGCGACAGGCCATTGGTTGCCGCTTCCATATTGGTTTGAGTCTCTGCTTTCTGATCATATAATGATTTGGTGCGGTCATAGGTTTGTTGCGCCAATACCAATGCGCTTTTACTCGCCGTCAAAGCTGCATTTGCTTGATCAAGCCTCTCGTTAAGTACCGACATATCCAATGTAGCCAGTAATTCCCCTTTCTTGACCACGCTATTGAAGTCAACATAAATATTCTCTATCACCCCCGACACCTGTGTACCCACCGACACTTGCTGCACCGGCTGTACATATCCGGTAGATGTCACGACAATACGAATAGTGCCGTTTTCTACGGTACCAGTTTTTACTATAACCTCTTTTTTCCCTTTCAAAAGCGCTAAAGCTACAATTGCCGCTATGACAATTACGATAATGCTAATTACTATTATTCTTTTTTTGTTCATATTATTTTGATTGAAAGTAGAGACGCGGCACTCCGCACCTTTACCCGATTTTTACTGCTTAGAGTTTGATTTCTTCTCCCATGTACACATCTAAAATTTTGCGGTTGAGTAAGAATCCGTATTTACTTTGGATAAAACTATTTAATGCATTCAAATAATTGTTTTGCTGTTGCAACAAGTCAACCACCGTAGCCGCGCCGGCATCGAATTTCGCTTTATAAGCCATATAAGTTTTAAAATAAGCGTCTTGGCTTATATCATTTGCTTTGTATTGACTGTAAAAGGAAATTACATTCTGATATTCTTGTATTAACATTTGCGAGGTGGAGAGTTGTTGATCTTTCCTGCTTAGTTCGGCTTGTATCAATGCCGCTTTATTTTGAGCGACTTGCGATTTTGTTCTGAAATTATCAAAGATGGGAATACTCAATGTTAACCCGATGTGTTGATTGAAATTATCGGAGAGTTGCGAGCCGAAATCGGAATAATTGATCGAATGACCGGTTCCCACACTGCCGCCCAAACTTAAAGTCGGATAATATCCCGATTTTGCCAATTGAAGGCTGTTAGTTGCAATATCAATATTGTTTTCACTTAATTTTAACGTAGGAGAAGTCGCAAGGCATTTTTGCAAAGCGATTTCTTGGGAAGGAAGGAGAGCTAAAGCGTCTAATCCACTGTCGGCCGGATAAAGAATATCCAAATTAACCATAGGATCCATGGAAAGTAAATTTTTCAGCGTAATCAAGCTGTTGACAATGGCAATTTTCGTATTTACCACATTGCTTTTGGCGGTGGCATCTTGCGCATTCAATAAAAGATAATCGCTTTCCAAAATAGAGCCTACTTTCCATTTGGATTCTCCCTGTTTCAATTGTTCATCACTGGTGATAACGACCGCTTCCTGATATTTCAATAATTCTTGATTACCGAGTACCGATAGAAATGCTTGAAGAATTTGTACCACTAAATTCTGGTCGTATTGCCGGGTTTGCAAGACCGCTTGACCGGCTTGCAATTTGCTTTGTTCGATCGAGTGAGTAATCGCTCCTCCTTGATAAAGCGTTACATTACTGCTTAATCCATACGATCCGTTCCAATTCGAAGAAGAAGACGTTCCGTTACTGTGATTAAATCCTTCGTTCAATGAAGCGGATAAATTGGGGTAGCGTTGATACTTGGCTAAATCAGCAACCTCTTGTGTAGATTGTTCGGACAATTTCATTGATTGCCGCATATAGCTGTTTGCGAACGCGAAAGTAATACAGTCTTCAAGGGAAAAACGATAGTCTGCTTCCGTAGTGTCTTGTGCTACAATATAATTAAACGAAGATAAAAACAAGAGGCAGATAAAGAGTTGTCTCATTTCAATAATATTTTATTTGACATAGACTATGAAAAATCAAAAAGGTTTAATCGGGTAGGCAAAAAGATTTTTATTTTTATGAAAATTTTACAAATTATCTTTAATCTCAGTATTCTTTAATGAAAGTATTTGCTTTATATTACAGATAACATTACCTTTGTATCCGATTATGGAACGAGAACGAAAAAAATATCGCGTAAGACAAATAATATCCACACTCTTGGTTGTATTGTTTGTATTGTATTATGCAGATATTGCTCTGTTTCAACATACGCATATTATCAATGGAGTTACCGTTGTTCACTCTCATTTTCACGGTAGCAATCACGAAAAAACGCCTACCGGAGGACATACGACAACAGAGATTACCTTTTTTGCGGATAACTCCTTGTTTCAAACATTCGGAGATGTTCTGACTTCCATTGATATTCGGCTTTTTCTTGTATTTTGCGGCATTGTCCTTGTTTCCGGTCACAATCAATTTTCAAAAGGCTTTCACGATTTTTTCTTTCTTCGCGCTCCTCCCGCTGAGGGAACCTTTTTGTTATCCCGTTAAACCTCTTTATTATCCCGCACTTAACGTTGAATCCGCTGACCCGAAGTCCCCTAAAAGGGGGGTTTGAGGAGTGGATTTGTTCAACTTATTGCGGTAAAGTTCCTTCTATGGAATTTCGGGGTTGAGGGATTGCGAAGCAAGTCTGCAACAATATCTATTTATTAATCCGAATCAATAAACAGAGTATGAAAAAAATAATCGGAGTTCTTATTATTACGGGCCTGTCAATAGCAGCCTGCCGGTCTCATAAACAACAAGACAATGAAGCGGATTTTGTAATGAAAGGCAATACCGTGATTGTTAACGCAAACGGTACGATCAATTCTAAAATCGAGCTTCAAACAGTCGTGTTGCAACCGTATAGCGCCGACTTGAAAACGACGGGTACGGTAGAGGCTATATCCGGACAAATGGCAGAAATCGCCCCACCCTTTTCGGGACGTATCACCAAGTCGTTTGTGAAATTAGGACAAAAAGTTTCCAAAGGAACACCCCTTTTTGAATTAAGTTCAACCGAATTTTATGAAGCTACCAAAGAATATTTTCAAGCGTTTCAAAACAAAAATACGACAGAAATAAACTATAAACGGCAAAAAGATTTGGTTGCCAACGGAGTAGGTTCACAAAAAGATCTTGAAGAGGCCGAAAGCACCTGCGAAAACGCCCGCAAAGATTATGAAAACAAGGCTGCCAATCTGAATATATTCGGCGTCAATCCGGCGAATATAACCATGGGGCAACCGTTAACGGTTTTCTCTCCCATCGCCGGCGAAGTGGTTCGCAGTAACATGGTCATCGGTCAATATCTGAAGGAAGATGCCGGGCCGGCGCTTATTGTTGCCGATTTGAATAAGGTATGGGTGGTTGCTTTGGTAAAAGAAAAATATATCCGCTCTATCAAAGAAAATGATACGGTGGAAGTTTACACCGATGCGACGCCCGGTACAATGATTCCGGGAAAAATATACCACATTGAAGAAATGTTGGATGAAGCGACACGTTCCGTGCGAGTATTGATTGAATGCAACAACAGCGATCGGTTACTGAAACCCGGAATGTTTGCCGGAGTTCACTTCCGGGATACTTCTCAAGAATCGGTAATAATTCCCGATACGGCTATTTTTCAATTCGATCAAGGCAATACCGTATTTGTTCAAACCGCGAAGAACGAATATCGAAAACAGAAAATCGAGAGCCAAAGCATCGGCGGCGGATTATCGCTTGTCACAGCCGGTTTGACAGCCGGCGAAACCATTGTTGTACAAGGAGGAATCTATTTAATCAGTCGGTAGTTATGGAAAAATGGATGGCTGTTTTTTTAGGTCGTCGCTGGTTAATAGCGACTGCTTTTATTATCGTTTCGGGAATAGGAATCTATTCTTGGCGTCAATTGGCTGTTGACGCTTATCCGGATATTGCCGATGTTACCGTTCAAGTTGTAACCCAAGTACCCGGACTTGCCGCCGAAGAAATCGAGCAACAAATTACGATTCCTATCGAACGCGAATTGAGCGGCTTGCCCTCGCTCTCCGTGATGCGCAGCAAAAATACATTCGGACTCTCAACGGTTATTCTTGTTTTTAAAGCGGGAACGGACGATTATTGGGCGCGGCAGCGTGTTCAAGAACGGTTGAGTAATGTGGAGTTACCTTATGGCGCTCAACCGGATCTCGGGCCGCTAACCTCGCCCATCGGAGAGATTTATCGCTATGTGGTTGAAAGTAAAACTCACTCCCTGCGAGAATTGACCGACTTGAATAAATGGGTGATTATTCCCCGTTTGAAACAAATCAGCGGGATTGCCGACGTGTGTAATTTCGGGGGAATAACCACTCAATTCCAAATAGAAATAGACCCGCAACAATTGAATAAATATGATATTTCCCTTTCGGATGTTACCGAATCCATAGACCGGAATAATTCCAATGCCGGCGGCAGTATGCTCACCCGCGGCGATTTGAGTTATGTGATTCGGGGCGTGGGACTTATTCGTGACTTGAACGATATGGGGAATGTGGTAGTGAAAACGGTAAACGGAGTTCCTGTCTATTTGAACGATTTGGGAACGTTGAAATACGGAACGCTCGAACGGAAAGGCATTCTCGGTTTTACGGATAAAGATAACGCGATTGACGACGGAGTGGAAGGAATCGTGCAAATGCTTCGTTATCAAAATCCGTCGCAAGTATTGAACCGAATCCATGAAACGGTTGACGAATTGAACAGCAATGTTCTTCCCGAAGGCGTAAAAATTTATCCGTTTCTGGATCGAACCAATTTAGTGGATACTACGCTTCACACGGTTTCCCACACGCTCTTTTTCGGTATGTTGTTGGTGATAACCGTTCTCATCATCTTTCTCGGAAGTTGGCGCAGCGCTTTAATCGTTGCCGTTTCTATTCCTCTATCGCTGCTTATTGCATTTACTTTGATGCATTTAACCGATATTCCGGCCAATCTTTTATCATTGGGCGCTATTGATTTCGGAATTTTGGTTGACGGATCAATTGTGATGATGGAATCGGTTCTCCGGAAACGGGAACAGGATACGGAAGTTCCTTTGGAAGAAAAATCAATCGCCAAACGAATGGTGGATGTGGGTAAACCGGTATTTTTCGGAACCTCGATCATCATTATTGCCTATCTGCCTCTTTTCGCTTTTGAACGAGTGGAACAAAAACTCTTTGCTCCAATGGCTTTTACTGTCGGATATGCCCTTTTGGGAGCATTGTCGGTAGCGCTTCTGTTAATTCCGGGCTTGTCCTTTATCCTTTATCGAAAACCGCAAAAGGTTTATCGCAATAAATGGATGGAAAAATTAACCGTACTTTATAAGGAACAAACGGGCCGGATTGTAGCGAAGCCTCATCGAATATTTGTTCCGTTGGGAGGCATATTAGCTTTGGTTATTACTTTATTTATACTTATCGGAAAAGATTTTCTGCCGGTTTTGGACGAAGGTGGAATCTGGTTGCAAGTGCAAATGCCTCCGGGACTCTCTTTGGATAAAGCTTCCGAAATGAGTAAAACGTTTCGGGACAAATTGAAGCAATTCGACGAGGTAACGTATGTGATGACGCAGACCGGACGTGACGACGAAGGGGTTGACCCGTTTTCGACTTCTCACATCGAATGTGCTGTCGGACTGAAACCTTACGGCGAATGGAAACGGGGCCGGAGGAAAAAGGATTTGATTAACGATATGGCGGATACCATCGCCAAGATGCCGGGTTACGACGTCGGTTTTTCACAACCGATTATAGATATGGTGATGGACCAGATTTCCGGAGCGCACAGCGATTTGGCGGTCAAAATTTTCGGAGAAGATATGCACGAAGCGCGCCGCATTGCGGAGCAGGTGGAAAGCATCATCCAAAGTACCCAAGGTTCTGCCGATGTGACTATTGATCAAGAGCCGCCCCTCCCGCAATTACAAGTTATTGCCGACCGGGACAAAATTGCGCAATACGGATTGAATGTATCTGACGTGGCGGAACTGATTGAGGTAGCCATCGGAGGAAAAGCGGTTTCACAAGTGTTTATCGGCAATAAATCTTACGATGTAACTTGCCGTTACAACGAAGAATCGCGCGATACGCCCGAAAAGATAGGGATGTTGATGCTTACTTCCGGTTCGGGAGCAAAAATACCCTTGTCAGCTGTAACGGAAATAAAAACCGATTTGGGAGCCAGCACCATTACGCGGGAAATGAACAGGCGGCACATGACCGTGCGCGTGAATTTACGCGGGCGCGATTTAAGCTCATTTCTTACGGAAGTTAAAAAGAAGATAAACGCGCAAGTAAAATACGATCATACCAATTATCAAATTCAATGGGAAGGACAGTTTGAGAATCAACAACGAGCCTACAAGCGTCTTGCAGTGGTAGTTCCCATCGTATTGGCAGCGATGTTTCTCTTTCTGTTTTTTGCTTTCGGAAAATTCCGTCAAGCCGGTTTGTTGATTGCTCTCTTACCTTTTGCTCTGCTTGGAGGCGTGTTGGCATTATACTTACGGGGAATGACTTTCAATGTGTCGTCTGCCGTCGGGTTTATCGCTTTATTCGGATTAATCATTCAGAATGGCGTAATTATGATTACTCATATCAATAATTTGCGTGAACGGGGAAATGCGCTAAAAGATGCTGTAGTCGCCGGGGCAAGCCATCGTTTGCGTCCGGTATTAATGACGGCATCGGTAGCTGTTTTGGGATTATTGCCTGCATCTGTTTCTACCGGAATCGGTTCGGACGTACAGCGTCCGTTAGCGACCGTAATTGTCTATGGACTTTTATTTGCGACAATTATCACCCTGTATGTGCTTCCGGCGCTCTATTATATGATGGAAAAACGATTTGAAAAATAAAAAACAGAAATACAATGAAAAAGTCAATCTTTCAATATTCCCTTCTGCTTTTTGCATTTGCATGTTGCCTTTCGGGATATTCGCAAACGATCACTTTCCGGGAGTATCTTAACAATGTTAAAAATAATAATATCCGGTATTTGGTCGAAAAATACAATGTGGATATAGCCGATGCCGATATTCAGGCGGCGAAGGTTTTCCCCGATCCCGAACTCTCGCTCTCTGCTACCGACAACCAACAAGAGACATTGAAAATGGGGTATAGTTTCGATGCCGCTTTGGATTATACGTTGGAGCTGGGAGGTAAACGAAAAGCGCGAATCCGATTGGCTCAAAGTCAAAAAGCGCTGGCCGACGCTCAACTCGAAGATTTCTTTCGGAATCTTCGGGCAGATGCCGTGATTCAATATTCGGATGTATTGAAACAAAAGCAATTGCTTGATATTTCCGCTTCTTCCTATTACCAGATGAAACGCTTGGCCGACGCCGACAGTATTCGGTTTAAATTGGGAGAGATTACGGAAACGGATGCCATGCAATCGAAACTGGAAGCAAACAGTATGTGGAATGAATTGGAACAAAATCGTGCCGATTACAAAAATGCAATGGTCGAGTTATCCGTGTATCAAGGGGATAAGAATTTTACCGATATTGATTCCGTTTCCGGAGAATTGACCTATTCCAAGCATGAGTATAACTTGTCGTCGCTGATAATTGAGGCTCAAAATAACCGTGCCGATTTACAAGCCGCTTTATTGTCGAAAGATGTTTCGGCTAAAACACTTCAATTGGCGCGCGCCAATCGGGCAATAGACTTGGGACTTACCATCGGAGCAACACATAACACGATAGTTAAAAATGAAATAGCTCCGGCTCCTGCGTTCACGGGAGTAACTGCCGGAATATCCATCCCTTTGAAATTTTCCAATTCCAACAAGGGAGAGATAAAGGCAGCGCAATATGCCGTTAAACAGAGCGAAGTCGTTTATGATGCGGTAGAAATGCAAATCAGCAAAGAAGTAATACAAGCCTACCACAATTATGTGTCGGCATGTCTTCAAGTAGAGCAGTTTCGGGCAAAACTGTTATCGGATGCGGAAACGATTTTGAGAAACAAAACATACGGCTATCAACGCGGCGAAACGACTTTACTCGATGTGTTAAATGCCCGACGAACGTATAACGACATTTATCGGAATTATTGCGAAACCTTGTATAACAGCATGGTTTCGTTGATTGAGTTGGAACGTGCCTGCGGGATTTGGGACGTCGAGTTGTAAATAGAAATTATTAGCGTTAACTTTGCGTAAGAATATTTTTGATTTTATGATTATCGTATATTTCATCTAAAATGATTATCTTTGCCATAAAGTTATTTAATTATATGAATTTACTTAATTTTATACTGGAATACCCTTTATTTATTAAATAGTTAAATTATGAAAATATACAAACTTTTTTTGATAGCCTCGGTTGTAGGCATTATGCCTGCTTTCGCTCAAGACGAAGTGCAGGGACTCAAGGATGTTTATACGGATTTTAAATTCGGCAATATTCTGAACAGTAGTACTTCAAATGACCAAAAGATGAAGGATTTAGTACTCAGGGAGTTTAACAGCATTACCCCTGAAAATGAACTTAAACCCGATCAAACGATGGTTCAAAGCGGCTCTTCCGATGAAGATATCAAGGTTCAGTTAAGCGCGGGAGCGAGACGGATTCTCCAATTCTGCGAAGACAACAACATTCCGTTGCGCGGTCATACTTTAGTGTGGCACAATCAAACGCCGGCATGGTTTTTCAGAAACGACGGCGGCGATTTAGTTGATGTGCCAACGATGAACAAACGCATGGAAAGTTATATAAAGAATATGTTCGCCCTCATCAAAAACGATTTTCCGAATTTAAAGCTTTATGCTTATGATGTCGTTAATGAAGCTTTTAAAAATAACGGCGGCGGCTTGCGCGAAGCCGGTACCGCTTCCGGACAATCCCCATGGACGCTAATTTACGGCGATGACCAATTTATTGTAAACGCATTCACGTATGCAAGAAAGTACGCTCCTACCGGATGTAAACTTTTTTATAATGACTACAATGAGTATATGCCAGATAAAACTAACGATATATATAATTTGGCAATGAAACTCAAAGCAGAAAACCTTATTGACGGAATAGGTATGCAATCTCATTTAGACATGGGGTATCCCGACGCTAATCTTTATGGACAGGCAGTAGCAAGGTTCGCATCTACCGGACTTGAGATTCAAATTACGGAAATGGACATCACCACAAGTACGGGTGATTTTGTCGCTCAAGGACAGAAATACAGAGATATTATGGAGAAAGTTCTGGAATACAAAGATAACGTTACGGCTTTCGTTGTATGGGGTATTCAAGACAATCAGTCTTGGCGCAGCGATAGATATCCGGTTCTTTTTGATTCAAACGGCGACAGAAAACCCGCTTATGACGAGCTTTACTTTCTTGCAAGCGGAATTTATCCTCCGCCGCCGCCCGAAGTAGAGCCGGATGCGAACGGATATTATTATTACAATACATTTGAAGACGGAACGACGCAGTCTTGGACAAGCAGGGGTAATACAAACGTTGTCAATACCTCTGATTATGCTTATGAGGGGACAAAATCAATTTTTGTCAGCGGACGTACAGCGAACTGGAACGGTACGGCGCTCGCATTAAATAGCAAAGCGTTTATTCCGGGTAACAGTTACAGCTTTGGTGTGATGGCGATGTATCCGGATGGCGCCGCAGAAGGCGATTTTAAACTTACGCTGCAATATAATGTCGGAACTGCAACTTACTACGCAGGAGTAGCGGAAGCTCCGGCTGTAAAAGGAGAATGGACAGAACTTTTAAACTCCGGTTACACGATTCCCGCCGATGCGACAAATTTGCTTCTTTATGTAGAGATGCCCGACCTGTTGGTAAACTTTTACGTTGACCGAGCATTTGGTGGAATTGAAGGGAAAAACGGATTTACATCCATTCCAAAAATACAGTCCGACAACTCGCTGAAAGCGTGGATAGACGGTACCGGGCTGCACATTACGGGCATCGCCGAAGGCAAACCGTGGCGGGTATATACCGCAACAGGCATACTCGTGCATCAAGGCATCGCTGCGAGCGGCATAACAACAGCTGAACTAAATATGCCGCAGGGTATGTATATCGTATGGACAGAGCAAGGAACGGTAAAGGTAATTTTCTGACCTTCTTGCAACGAATAAATTTTATAACATGGTTTTGAAAGACAAATCATTTGAATACTCAGACGCTATCGAAAAAATTTCGATACAAATTACAGTTAACAATAAAAAATGAATTAGCGATGGAAAAGAAAAAAATGACAACAGCTTCCGGTCGTCCGGTTTCGGATAACCAGAATGTGCAAACAGCGGGGCAACCCGGCCCGATGCTTTTACAAGACCCTTGGTTTTTGGAAAAGCTGGCTCACTTCGACAGAGAAGTAATCCCCGAACGGCGTATGCATGCCAAAGGTTCCGGCGCATACGGAACGTTTACCATAACACACGATATAACAAAATATACTCGTGCCTCTATTTTTGCAAAAGTCGGTAAAAAAACCGATTGTTTTGTCCGCTTTTCAACGGTAGCCGGCGAACGCGGCGCCGCCGATGCGGAACGTGATATTCGAGGTTTTGCCATCAAGTTTTATACCGATGCGGGTAATTGGGATTTGGTTGGCAACAACACGCCTGTGTTCTTTCTGCGTGATCCGCTCAAGTTTCCCGATTTGAATCATGTCGTTAAACGCGATCCGCGAACCAATCTCCACAGTGCAAACAGTAACTGGGATTTCTGGACGCTTTTGCCGGAAGCTTTGCATCAAGTGACCATTACGATGAGCGATCGGGGTATTCCTTATTCCTACCGTCACATGCACGGATTCGGGAGCCACACGTATAGTTTCATCAATAAAGACAATGTCAGAACATGGGTGAAATTTCATCTGGTAACCTTACAAGGAATAAAAAATCTTACCGACCAAGAAGCGGAAGCCATCATTGCCAAAGACAGGGAATCTCATCAACGGGATTTGTACAATTCCATTGAAAAAGGTGATTTTCCCCGCTGGGAATTTAAAATACAATTGATGACCGAGGAACAGGCAAACAACTACCGAATCAATCCGTTTGATTTGACCAAAGTCTGGTCGCATAAAGAATTTCCGTTGATTGACGTGGGAATTTTGGAACTCAACAAGAATCCCGAAAATTATTTTGCGGAAGTGGAACAAGCGGCTTTCGATCCGATGAATATAGTTGACGGTATCGGCTTTTCGCCCGATAAGATGTTACAGGGACGATTGTTTTCTTACGGAGATGCTCAGCGATATCGTCTGGGCGTAAACCACATGCATATTCCCGTAAACAGTCCGCGTTGTCCGGTTCATGCTTATCACCGCGACGGAATGATGCGTGCGGACGGGAACAACGGTTCGACTTTGGGGTATGAACCCAACAGTTACGGAGAATGGCAGGACTCGCCCGAAACTAAAGAACCGCCGCTGAAATTGCATGGAGAGGCATACAATTATAACGAACGGGAGTACGACGAAAATTACTACAGCCAGCCGGGCGACTTGTTCCGTCTGATGTCGCCGAAGCAACAACAGGTACTCTTCGAAAATACGGCCCGTGCAATGGGTGATTCCGAATTGTTCGTCAAACAACGTCATACGAAGAATTGCTACAAAGCCGATCCCGCTTACGGCGAAGGTGTCGCTAAAGCGTTGGGTATTTCGTTGAAAGATGCGCTTTCATCAACTTGTTGATGCGTTTTGAACTGTAAAAAAAGAGGGTGCGCCGCTTTTGACACACCCTCTTTTTTATTTATTGCGTTTGGAATTACATTCCGAGACGCTCCTTGAGTCCGGCAAGTTCGGCGCTCAGTTCTTTCGGGAGATGGCTGCCGAAGCGAGCATAATGTTCTTCGATCAATGCCACTTCCGCTTTCCATTCGTCGTTCGAGACTGCAAGTACTTTAGCCATTTTGGCTTCGTCCATACCGGCCAAACCTTTAATGTTAATTGACTTGACGGCAGGAACCTTACCGATTGGAGTATCTACCGATTCTCCTTTACCGTCGCAACGATCGAAAATATAGGCCAATACACGGCTGTTTTCACCGTAGCCCGGCCACAAGAATTTTCCGTTTTCGTCTTTACGGAACCAGTTAACATAGAAAATCTTAGGTAACTTAGCCCCGGCGCGTTTACCGATATTGATCCAGTGACCGAAATAGTCGCCCATGTTGTAACCGCAGAACGGAAGCATGGCGAACGGGTCGCGGCGAACGCCGGCTTTCAAGCCGATAGCGGCAGCCGTAACTTCCGAACCAGCAACAGAACCCATGAATACGCCGTGATTCCAACTCTTGGATTCGTGTACGAGGGGAACCGTATTCGGACGGCGACCGCCGAAGAGGAATGCCGAAATAGGCACGCCTACCGGGTTTTCCCAATCTTTGTCAATCGCAGGACATTGGCATGCCGGAGCGGTGAAACGTGCATTCGGATGAGCGCAAGGTTCGCCCGATGCGGGATCGTATACTTTGTTTTTCCAATTGAGGGTTCCCGGAGGACATTCGGTACCGATACCTTCCCACCACACATCTCCGTCGGGGGTCAAGCCCACATTGGTGAAAATCGTGTTAGCGCGGCAGCTCAACATGGCATTGGGGTTGGTTTCCATCGAGGTGAAAGGAGCTACGCCAAAGAATCCGGCTTCCGGATTGATGGCATACAATTGACCGTCTGCACCGAATTTCATCCAAGCGATGTCGTCGCCCACACATTCTACTTTCCAACCCGGAAGGGTCGGAATCAACATGGCGAGATTGGTTTTTCCGCAAGCGCTGGGGAAAGCGGCGGCAATGTATTTCTTTTCGCCTTTCGGATTGGTGAGGCCCATAATCAGCATGTGTTCAGCCATCCAGCCTTGTTCTTTGGCCATTATCGAAGCGATGCGCAATGCAAGACATTTCTTACCCAACAGGGCGTTTCCGCCGTAACCCGAACCGTACGACCAAATTTCGTGGGTTTCCGGGAAGTGCGTAATATATTTCTTTTCGATAGGGGCGCAAGGCCATTTGACATCTTTTTGTCCCGGAGCCAAGGGAGCGCCTATCGAGTGTACGCAAGGTACAAAATCACCGGTTTCACCCAGTATATCCAGTACTTTATCTCCCATGCGAGTCATAATGCGCATGTTGGCGACCACATAAGGAGAGTCGGTGATTTCTACGCCGATGTGAGCAATGTTCGAACCGAGCGGACCCATGCTGAAAGGAATTACGTACATGGTACGGCCTTTCATACAACCTTTATACAGTTCGCGCATCGTTTGTTTCATTTCGGCAGGATCAGCCCAGTTATTGGTGGGACCGGCTCCTTCTTTTGTCTTTGAACAAATAAAAGTACGATCTTCCACGCGGGCTACATCGCTGGGGTCTGATTGGAAATAGTATGAATTGGGACGTTTGGCTTCATTCAGCTTCACGCCCATCCCACAAGCTACCATTTCATCCAAGAGACGTTGGTTTTCGGCTTCCGAGCCGTTGCACCAATACACGCTTTCAGGCTGGAACCAATCGGCCCATTCCTGTACCCATTTTTTTAATTTCAGATTGTTTATCATCTTGTAATTTAATTAATAATGAAATTATTAGTATAATAATTTTTCTAATTGTCTTTTCTGTCTGAATGTTACGTAAATTAACCGCAAAGATAATCAAAAAAGTTGAATTTAAGTAATTTTTGTGATGATTTGTTCGTTTTTTTAACGTTTTTTGAGATATATCAAAGCGACTGATTTGTGAAAAAATATTAATTATCTTTTATACTTTTGTATTGTCATTATTTATATCGTATTTTTGCAATCGGATATTATAATTTTTGTTATGAAGAACAAACAATTTCTGTGGATTATTTTTGTCGTTGTTTTAGTAATAATCGTGGCAGCCGCCGGTTTTTATATTTATCGGCAACAAGGTCAAATGAAAGATTTGCAACAGCAATCCGAATTAGTCAAAGAAGAGCTTTCCGATGAATATAACGATTTAATTATTGACTATGAAGGATTTCGGATGAAAGTCAGCAATGATTCGCTGGTCGCTAAATTGGAAACCGAGCAAATGAAAGTACAACGCTTACAGGACGAACTTCGAACGGTCAAAGCAACGGACACCAAGCGTATCAATGAGTTGAAAAAAGAATTGGAAACCTTGCGGGCAATTCTGAGAAATTATGTCCAACAAATTGATTCGTTGAATCGAATCAATGAACAACTCACAAGCGAGAATCGGCAAGTTACCGCTAAATACCAACAGGCGTCACAAACCGCTTCCCAATTAGCCAAAGAAAAAGAGCAACTGAAGGAAACCGTTCAATTAGCTTCTAAATTAGATGCGAGCAATATTACGGTAAACGGGTTGAATGATAAAAATAAAGCCACGGATCAGATTAAAAAAATGGTGAAAATTGAAGTTCGATTTATTATTAACAAAAATATTACAGCGCCACCCGGCGAAAAAATCATTTATATTCGCATCATGAAACCCGACGATGACGTACTGATTAAAAGTTTGGGCAACGTTTTCACTTATGAAGGAAAAGAAATCAATTACTCCGTGAAGCGAACCATCGAGTATGAAGGAGAGGAACTTCCGGTGACTATTTATTGGAATATTGAAGAATATCTTTCTCCCGGCATGTATCGCGTTGATATTTTTGCCGATGGTAATTTGATCGGGAAAAAAACGTTTAAGTGGGATAAATAAGCAACCGATTTCATTTAAAAGTATCCAACACTTTTTTCACCGAACCGTATTGAAGAAGTAATTCTTTGGCTTTTTCTTCGGGAATATGTATTTCATCTGCAATCATTCGGGTTCCGCGTTCAATTAATTTTTTGTTGGTCAATTGCATATTCACCATTTTATTGCCTTTCACCCGTCCCATTTTAATCATCAATGTAGTGGAAAGCATATTTAAAATCAATTTCTGCGCCGTCCCGGCTTTCATGCGGGTACTGCCGGTAACAAACTCCGGACCGACCACCGCCTCAATCGGATATTCCGAAACCCGAGCCAACGGAGAATCGGGATTACAGGTAATACATCCGGTCAGTAAACCGTTTTCTCGCGCTTTTTGCACTCCGCCGACGACATACGGAGTCGTTCCGGAAGCCGCAATTCCGATGACGGTATCCGAAGGATTGATTCGAAAAGCTTGCAGTTCTTCCCAAGCCTTATCGGGATTATCTTCCGCCGCTTCCACCGCGTTTCTCAAAGCGGTGTCGCCGCCGGCAATCAATCCGATAATGATACCCGAAACCCCGAAAGTGGGAGGAATTTCGGAAGCATCCAACACTCCCAGACGACCGCTTGTCCCCGCGCCTAAATAAAAAACCCTTCCGCCCAACGGTATCCGTTCCAATATCCGGTCAATAAGCGCTTCGATTTTCGGAATTATTTTCTCAATGACCATAGGAATTTCAGTATCTTCCCGGTTGATGCCGGTTAAAATTTCATGTACCGACATTCTATCCAAATGCCGAAATTGCGACGGAGATTCTGTGATGCTTATCATATTTTAAATCATGACAGTAGTATAAGAAACGTTTCTTATATTAAAACAATTTATTAAGTCGTAAAATTACTGCTTTATTACGAATCCGACGCTATTTTCGAAAATAAAAACATCATGTCTATATAAGACGTATAACTATTTTTTGTTTATTGGAAAATTCTTTTTTACCTTTAAGGCGTTTTTTAATTAATCGAATAAGTATGGATTTTCTTAACGAAAAGAAACTGACTTGCCTCTTGCCTTTCGGCAATTTGAAAGCGCTTGCAAAAACAGCGGAAGAACTGAAGGGTTGTAAAGAAATAAAAAATATTTTCATCGTTCATTCCGGAAGTTCCGGTGTAGTCCTGCCCGACGGTTGTCAAGGATTACCGGTCGGTTTTTTACATCAAACCCGGACATGGAAAACCATTGTTTCGTACATTGACACACCTTACACCTTATTATATACACAAACCTTGCCGTTGCAATTGGGCGCTTATGCCGTTGAACGAATGTTGCATGTCATCGCCGATATGGACGCCGGTATGTTATATGCCGACCGATATAAATTAAAGGAAGGCTTGTTGCAGCCGCATCCGACCAATGATTATCAAGAAGGAAGTTTGCGAGACGATTTCGATTTCGGCCCGCTATTGCTTTTCCAATCTTCGGTATTGAAAGACGCCGTAAGCGAAATGGATGTTGAGTATGAGGCGGCTGCCTTATACGATTTGCGGTTGAAAATCTCCAAATACAAATCTTTATTTCATTTGCCGGAATTTCTTTATACGGAGTCGGAAACGGATTTCCGTCCGGCGGGAGAAAAGCAGTTTGATTATGTTGACCCGAAAAACCGACAAGTGCAAATCGAAATGGAACAAGCCTGTACCCGGTATTTGAAAGACACCGGAGCATGGTTGAAGCCGGTATTTACTCCGATTGAGTTTACCGAAGAAACTTTTCCGGTCGAAGCTACCGTTGTGATTCCGGTACGTAACCGGGAAAAAACCATTGAAGCTGCCGT
Source organism: Candidatus Azobacteroides sp. (assembly GCA_009778655.1). Lineage (GTDB taxonomy): Bacteria > Bacteroidota > Bacteroidia > Bacteroidales > Azobacteroidaceae > Azobacteroides. Next base: position 19,784 of record WRFZ01000173.1, on the reverse strand, counting down.
TCGCTCCGTATTGATGCAAGAAACGGATTTCCCGTTTAATTTGATTGTTACGGATAATCACTCGACGGATAAAACCACCGAAATACTCAAGAAAATTGCTTCCGGCGATCGGCGATTGATTCACTTGATTCCCGACAGAAAAGATTTAGGCATCGGCGGCTGTTGGAATGAAGCCGTCATGCATCCGCAATGCGGAAAGTTCGTCATCCAACTCGACAGCGACGATTTATATATTGATAAACAAGTTATTCAAACGATTGTCAATGCCTTTTACGAACAAAATTGCGCGATGCTCGTCGGAACCTATCAAATGGTAAACTTTCAATTGGAAGAAATTCCTCCCGGAATCATTGACCACAAAGAATGGACGCCCGATAACGGAAGAAATAATGCGCTTCGTATCAACGGACTGGGAGCGCCTCGCGCATTTTACACGCCGGTGTTGCGGGAAATAAAAATCCCGAATACGAGTTACGGAGAAGATTATGCCGTCGGTTTGGCTGTTTCAAGAAATTACCGAATCGGGCGCATCTATCAACCGCTTTATTTATGCCGCCGGTGGGAGGATAATTCCGATGCGTCGTCGGATATTGATAAGTTGAATGCGCATAATCGGTATAAAGATTGTATCCGTACCATCGAATTGCAAGCGAGAAAAAATAAAAATCGTCTCGAAAATAAATAAAATCAATGAATACCCGGAAAAACACATCGCCTTGGGCATGGATTCCATCCCTGTATTTAGCGGAAGGATTACCGTATGTCGCCGTAATGACGGTTTCCGTTATTATGTACAAGAGAATGGGTATCTCGAATGCCGACATTGCGTTATATACCAGTTTACTCTATTTGCCTTGGGTAATCAAACCGTTGTGGAGCCCCTTTGTTGATTTTCTTAAAACCAAACGCTGGTGGATTGTCGCCATGCAGCTGTTAATCGGAGCCGGATTCGCGGGAATTGCGTTCACGATTCCCGTGCCGTTCTTTTTCCGGGCTACATTGGCTTTCTTTTGGTTACTGGCATTCAATTCCGCAACCCACGACATTGCTGCCGACGGATTTTATATGCTGGCGTTGGATACCAACCAACAAGCCATGTATGTCGGCATAAGAAACACGTTTTACCGGATTGCTACGCTCGCGGGGCAGGGAGCGCTTATCGTTTTAGCCGGTTTTCTGGAAACCGTTACCGGCACCGAACCGCTTAAAATACAAATAGAAGTTTCTCCCGAATATACGCAAAACGCCTTGGTCATTCCTCAAATGCCGGAAATACGAGAACAGCAGGGAGATATCCGGTTTTTCACGGATAAAAAAGCGCTTACCATCGGAACTCAAAAGATTCATAAAGATACATTGAAGGCTTTTGTTGATGAAATAACCGGGTGGAATGAAAAGAACGGCTTCGTATTGAAAGAAAAAGAGAAAGAAGAGGAAACGACCGGATCAATTTCCGGATATTGGAAGGAACATGTTTCAAAGCCTTTGGGCCTTTGGATAAAAACCAATTTCGGCGAGAAAAAAGAAACGCTTATTTCCGATGAAGCGGGTAATATCGGTGTTTTGGCCGTTTATTTATCCCGGAAACCGGAAGCGGGAAAGAGTATGGTGTTAAATACGAGTCAAAAGACCGGCGATAAAAGCATTTCTTTGCCTTATGGCGACCGTCTGGCCTTCAATGAAAATAATTGGAACAAGCCGGCTTATATGATTTTTCAGATAGACTCGAAATTGATCGGTTCGACAAAAGCGGAATATCGGGGACTGTCGGGAAATATTCCGTTTGCATGGTCAATTACATTTTTTGTCTTGGCCGGTTTGTTTATCTTATTCGGTTTATACCATAAAATTAAACTGCCTAAACCCGATTCCGATAAACTGCATGCACGTATTACAACCCAATTTGTATTGAATGAATTTTTTGCGACATTTTATTCTTTCTTCAAAAAACCGCAAGTGATACAAGCTGTATTTTTCATGCTTACTTTCCGGTTTGCCGAAGCGCAATTGATCAAGTTGATTAATCCTTTTTTGCTTGACCCGAAGGATGTCGGCGGATTAGGATTAACCACCGGACAAATCGGCGTTGTTTACGGTACGATTGGGGTTATCGGGCTTATGCTGGGCGGAATTATCGGAGGAATCGCTGCGGCTCAAGGCGGTTTGAAAAAATGGCTCTGGCCGATGACTCTCAGTATGATATTAACTTGTCTCACTTTTGTTTATTTGAGTTTTTCCCAAACCGGAAATCTTTGGATAATCAATGGATGCGTCTTTATCGAACAATTCGGATACGGATTCGGTTTCACGGCTTATATACTGTACTTGATGTATTATTCCGAAGGAACGCATAAGACTGCTCATTATGCTATTTGCACCGGTCTTATGGCGCTCGGAATGATGTTGCCCGGTATGTTCGCCGGCTGGATGCAGGAAATGTTAGGCTATAATCATTTCTTTATTTGGGTAATGATTTGCAGCGTCATTCCGATTATTGCCGTTTCATTGCTGAAAGTTAACCCGAAATACGGGAAGAAAACGAAGTAATTATGAATTATGAATTATAAATTATGAATTATGAATTATGAATTATGAATATATGAAAGTTTGGATTGTTATTGTAAGTTGTTTGGCTTGTATTCTTTCCATGCAAGCGCAAGCGACTTCCGTCGTGGTCGGAGCGGAGCAAACGGAAGCTTATTTTCCTCTGCTGAAAGGGAAACGTATCGCTCTATTTTCCAACCATACGGGAATGATGAAAGACAAACATCTGTTGGATGTTTTGGCGGAAAATCGGTTCAATGTAGTTGCCGTTTTTTCTCCGGAACATGGTTTCCGTGGCGATGCGGGGGCCGGCGATCACGTTGCCAATTCGATAGACTCGAAAACAGGCGTACCTGTTTTATCGCTCTATGATGGAAATGCCGGCAAGCCGAGCAATGAATCCATGGAAAAGTTCGACTTGTTGATTGTGGACATACAAGATGTGGGCTTGCGGTTTTATACCTATTATATTACTATGGTAAAATTAATGGACACTTGTGCAGAACATCATAAAAAGGTAATTCTCCTCGACCGTCCAAATCCCAACGGACATTACGTGGACGGCCCCATACTCGATATGAAGTATAAATCGGGAGTGGGCGGATTGCCGATTCCTGTCGTTCACGGCATGACTTTGGGTGAACTTGCCGGAATGGTGAACGGTGAAAAATGGCTTTCCTCCGGACTCGCGTGCGATTTAACGGTAATTAAGTGCTTGAATTATACCCACCAAACCATGTACCGGCTGCCGATTCCTCCTTCTCCCAACCTGCCGAATATGCTTTCGATTTATCTCTATCCTTCTCTTTGTTATTTCGAAGCTACACCCGTCAGTTTGGGACGCGGCACCGATTGGCCGTTTCAAGTTTACGGTCATCCGAACATGAAAGGGTATCGTTTTACCTTTACGCCCCGCAGCGTGCCGGCAGCAATCAATCCTCCTCAAAAAGATAAGCTATGTTACGGAGTGAATTTAAGTAACCTTTCGGAAGAAGAAGTTTGGAAAAAAGGGATTGACTTGAGTTATCTGATTGACGCTTATCAAAATCTGAATATGGGCGATCATTTTTTCCGTCCGTTCTTTGAAAACCTTATCGGCGTGGATTATGTTCGTAAGATGATTAAACAAGGGAAAAGCGCCGATGAAATCAAAGCGATGTGGCAAGACGATGTGGTAAAATTCAAGCAGCAACGCAAACCTTATTTACTCTATGAAGAATAAATCAAAGGATTGCAGGTCAACCCCGCAATGACAAAAATTCATAATTCATAATTTATAATTTATAATTCATAATTAACACAATGTCTCCCCTACTCATTCTAATCACGATAGTTGCCTATTTCGCCGTTCTGTTTACCGTTTCGTATTTTACCGGACGGAAAGCCGATAATGCCGGATTCTTTTCCGGCAATCGGAAATCGCCTTGGTATGTCGTTGCTTTTGCCACCATCGGAGCGGCCATTTCGGGAGTAACCTTTGTTTCCGTTCCGGGAATGGTTGCCGCAAGCGGTTTTTCCTATTTGCAGATGGTATTGGGTTTTGCGGTCGGACAACTCATCATTGCTTTTGTACTGATTCCGCTTTTCTATCGGATGAATTTGGTTTCCATTTACGAATACTTAAATAGCCGGTTCGGAGTATCCGCTTACCAAACGGGAGCTTGGCTTTTCTTTGTTTCCAAGATGCTGGGAGCTTCCATTCGCCTATTTATCGTTTGCGTAGTACTCCAACTCTTGGTTTTTAAACCCCTCGGTCTGTCCTTTATCCTCAATGTGATTTTTACGGTAGGAATCGTTTGGATATATACTTTTCGCGGAGGCGTCAAAACGCTGATATGGACCGATTCATTCAAAACATTTTGCTTGATTGTTTCGGTCGGACTGTGTATTTATTACATTGCCGGCAATTTGGAGACCAGCGGAAATAATATCTTTTCCGTGATTTTCGGCTCCGACATGTCGAAAATTTTCTTTTTCGACGACATCAACGATCGGCGGTATTTTTTCAAGCAATTTCTCGCCGGCGTATTTACCGTTATCGCCATCACCGGATTGGATCAGGATATGATGCAAAAATCATTGAGTTGCAAAAATTTCAAAGATTCTCAAAAAAATATGATCACCGGAGGCATTTTGCAGATATTTATCAATCTTCTTTTCCTTATGCTGGGCGTTTTACTGTATTCCTACGCCTCTGCAAATGCCATTGATTTGCCCCGAAAAGGCGACGAAGTATTTCCTTTCCTTGCTACTCAAGGATATTTTCCGTTCATTGTAAGTCTGTTGTTCATTATCGGACTTATTTCCGCCGCTTTTGCCGCCGCCGGTTCGGCGCTCACGGCGTTGACCACCTCTTTTACTATTGATATTCTTAAAAGTACAAAAAAGAAAACGGAAAAAGAAACGGCTGCGACCCGGAAAATAGTACATATAGGCATGGCAATCGTAATGGGAGCTGTCATCTATGTCATTAACTTGCTAAACAATACCTCTGTCATTGATACGGTTTACAAATTAGCGAGTTATACTTACGGGCCTTTGTTGGGTATGTTTGCATTCGGCATTTTTACCAAATGGAAAATTCGCGACCGCCGGACGCCGTTGGTTGTCATCGCTTCCCCGCTTTTATGTCTGCTATTAGACCTCAATTCCAAAATCTGGTTCAATGGTTATGAATTCAGTCACGAACGATTGATACTTAACGCCTTGTTTACCTTCGTCGGTTTATCTTTGTTAATCCGAAAAGAAAAAATCGGTTTTCAAAAATAGCGTTTTCCACCCAAAACATTTAGTATATTCATATTACTGACGTCAATCTTTATTATTTGTTAAAAAAAAAAATTGTAAGTACTAAAATAAGTACTTATCTTTGCAAAAAACAACACTTAGGACTGAAGGGAACTTTTTCATTTTGTTATCCTATCTATATCCTGTTGATTGCTATCGCTTTTCTTAAAAATATTTTTGAAGCCGTTGAAATTATACTTCAGAGTTATACCAACCATTCGGGTATCGGGACTTGAACTTTGTCCGAAATCTACCATCTCATATTTTGATATGACCGTAGGTTCAGATTTATGGAGCAAATCATTTCCAAACAAAGTCAAAATCATTTTTCCTCTCATTAATATCCAATTAGCGCCTATTGTTAATCGGTAAGTCGGGGAAAAAACCGTATTTATTGAACTGTATTTACTTTTAAAACCAAAATTGCAAAATAAAAAGATTTTTGGGCTGATTGAATATTGATTCATGGTAACAATTTGATAAAGAGGAATAGCGCTTTTTTCTATTTTACCCATATAGGGATATTCAACAAAAGGAATTGAAAGATTTCCAATCAAATTAGAAGTAAATGAACCGGAAAAAAAGATATAAGTCGCTGTGAAATCAAGCAAAGAAGACTTTGAAATATTGATTGGTTTACTTAATAAAATATTTGCATTTTCAAAACTCGGCTCAATCACGGAAACCGGAAAGTTTTTTTGTAATGCATAAGCTATGCTTACATTGAATTTTCGTTCAATGACACTGCTTAATTCAATATTGTGCACAACCATCGGCCTCAATTCAGGATTACCTTGCGAATATAAAACCGAACTTAAATAAGAGAGAGTTGGGTCAAGGTCGTAAAAAGAAGGTCTTTGTATTTTACTCGTATAATTCAAATTCAGTTGCAAATTTTCCGAGAAGTCATAGTTAAATAAGAATGACGGAAATAAATACAGAGAATTACGCGGCTTATCAAATACAGACATTTCATTCTTTTTGTATTTATCTTGAGTAAATTCTGCCCGTAATCCTAATTCCGTATAAAAAGAATTGAATTTTCGGGACAAAGTTGTATAGGCTGCTGCATTCGTTTCAGTCAAAGCAGAATGTTCATTGAAAAAGATTTCGGCATTATCGCCTGACATGCCGGATTCGGAATTGCTTTTTATAACGGAATATCTTATTCCCAACATCCAATCATAGTCGGAAAACAGTTTCGTATTATATTCTGCCCTGAAGGAATAAGTATTAAAGGTTGAATAATTATCAAGCGTATCTTTACCTGTTTTGCCGGTTTCTTGTTCTTCTGATGTAATATGCTCGATAGAAGCATTCTTCAAATGAGTATAATCGCTAAAGAATTGTAAAGAACGAATCGAGTCAATCGTTAGTGAATAACTAAAATTTACGGTATGATCTTGTTCTTTGGAATTGCCGAGTCTATTCACATTTAATTTATTGTTTGTAATCCCTTCCATTTGTTCCCAACCGGTAATTTTAGCTTTTTGATTTCCGCTATTAAAAAAATATTGAATATCTACCTTATTATTCCGGTTTAACTCAATGTTAGAACCCAACGCCAGCGAATGGTTGTCATTATTGTCTTTCATTGTTGCATCATAACTGTTACTCTGAATGTCGTCGTTAAGTAAAATATTTTGGTAAGTATTTGCCGATTCTGTATTTTTTGAATTTTTAAACTTGTAGGATAAAAAATTATTGAGCTTTCCGCTTGTATGATTCAAATTGAGCGTTTCACTGTGATTAAAGTTTCGGTTTGCAGCTGCTCCTTGAATATATTGTGCAGAAAAATCTTTTCCTAAATTACGCTTGGTTGTAATATGAATTACACTATTATAGGAAGCGTCGTATTTTGCCGAAGGATTTCTATCCAAAACGATATTTTTTATCATTTCCGGCTGTAAACTCTCTATTTGACTGTTGGATTTAACTTCTTTTCCATTGATTAGTATCAAGGTTTTGTCTCTTCCAATAACTGAAATATCATTACCTTGTACTATGATTCCCGGTACAAACGACAGGACGTCGTTCGTTGTCGGCAAATTAGCTAATTTTGAATTTTCCACGGTAAGATTGATTTTACCGTTATCATAAGTCACTAATTTTCTTTGAGCAGATATAATCACTTCTCCTAAATCAATACCCTCCTGCAACTGTATTTGCAATGTGATATTTTCATTTAACTCAATTTCTTGTTGATAGGGTTGATACCCGACAAATGAAACTGTGAGCAAATATTTACCTTTAGGCAAATGTTGTATATTGAAATTTCCGTGTTCATCAGTTATGTCTCCATAAATGATAGTGTCATTTGTAGATTTCATCATCACATTTGCATAAGAAATCGGAATATTTGTTTTATCTGAGACATTACCGGAAATAGTATATTCCTTTACTTGTGCCGGCAGGTGAATTTGGAATAGCATAAATAAAGCAAAAAATATTTTGTGTTTCATATCGAATAATAATGTTAATTGTATCCTAAAGTCTTTAGCGCTACTTTCTTTATTTTGACGATACAAAAGTGGAAATTTTTTTATGACCGGTATATAATGCTTAGATAACAGCAATATATTATTTCATTAGATTACACTTTTTCCTTAATAGATTTGTGATTCCTTACGCCAATTTTTTCCCTAAGCTAATTAAATCGTTATCTTTGCATATTAAATAATTATTTTTTTAATTATGTGGCGCCATGAAATAATATATAAAAAAAATAGACTTTTACCAATTATTATTATTTCAATAATACTCGTATTAGTTCTTTTGGGGTATTCATTGTATTCTCAATACACTTATTTGTCCAAAATTGTATTTACTTCTTATAATGAATCGTTAAATACTGCAATTAATTCATATCGTTCCTATCGCTTTGATAAAATGTTTGTCAGCGATACTATTTCATTAGAATTAACAAATTTAAATAATACGGAAAAAAATACTCCCAAAAACATAACAATAGATGAATTAATGTATCAAATAAATGGCGTTCTTATTGCTTCTACGCCTTTTGAATTATATCAATTAGACAGTATTTATACTTCAATTTTACATGAAAAAGAGATAGAAACAAAATTTTGTATTGTTGCATTTAAGCATAAAACGGATAGTGTATTGGAACAAACCGGTACGCAAAATAAAATAAAATACAAATTTTATACTTCTCGAAAAGAATTGGATAGCGAGCGGGATGTACAAGTTTATTTTTCAAATCCTGTTAGCTTGATATTGAAGGAAATGTTGTTTTCTTTTGTGTTCTCGTTTATAATGCTTGTTGTAATCGTTATAGCTCTTATTTATCAATCTCTGATTATTTCCAAACAAAAAAAGATAGAAACAATTCGACAAGATTTTGTAGATAGTATGACCCACGAACTTCGACATCCTTTGCAAGGCGCTTTATCTCTTTCAGAAATTCTTACTAACGATAAAATTTTAGAAGATAATTCTTTGAGAAAAAATATTATAGGAAGACTTAAAACCAATCTCCAAAGTTTAGAGACATTACTTCATTCACTTGTTATCCAATCGTTTGCCGAAAAATTACAAACAACGGCTAACCGGCAACAAGGCAATTTGAAAAACCGTATTGATGAAATTATCGCAACTTGTTCCATTTCAAATACAAAACTAATACATTTTACAACTCATTATTCCGGCGATGTTTCTCATTGTTGGTTTGATCCAATCCATTTTCCAAATGCAATAAAAAATTTAATCGAAAATTCTATCAAGTATTCTAATGAAGAAGTGACGATAGAAATAAATGCTTATATAAAAGATAAAATGCTTGAAGTGGAGGTTAAAGACAATGGAATAGGAATTCGGGATGAAGATTTACCAAATATTTTTCAAAAATTTTATAAAGGCAATTCAAACAAGAAAAATGACGGATTTGGTCTTGGGTTGAGTTATGTAAAATGGGTTTGCGAAATTCACGACGGACAAGTAACCGTTACAAGCAAAGTCGGAGAAGGTTCCGATTTCAAGTTAATAATTCCATTGTTTAACTCTTAATTTTACTAAAAATGAGTGCAACGAAAATACTAATAGCCGAAAATAATCAAGATTTTTCATACGTTATTCAATGGCATTTTGAACAAAAAGGGTTTCAAGTATATCTCTCCACATCGGGAGAAGAAACAATAGAACTTTTTGTAAAAAACCAGCCGGACATTGTTTTGTTAGATATACATTTAGATGATGAGATCAATGGTAAAGAAGTTGCTCGCAAAATACGCACATTAAATAAATATGTTCCGATTATATTCATGAGCGGAGAAAATAAATCGCCTGCGGATGTAGTAGAAGGTTTCGAGATAGGATGTATTTACTTTCTGAAAAAACCGATCACAATTGAAGAAATAGATATCCATGTAAATGCCGCTTTGAAAATGAAACCTTCTAATTCAACCTATAAATTTGAAAAATGTTCTTTTCTCTTCGAAGATAAAGTCATTTTGTTTGAAGGGAAAAAAGAATATTTATCTGATAAAGAAGCCGCCGTACTACGGATTTTGTCAGATTATTTTACTGAAATAGTTTCTTTATCAGATATTTTACAAGCGGTTTGGCACAATACTTTCATGGAAGAATCGCTGCGGAATGTAATCAGTTCATTACGTAAAAAATTAGAGAACAAGGGTTTAACGATTGAAACAGTCAAGAATAAAGGATACAGATTGATTCAATAGATATTTGTCTTTTTTCTACGCGGCGTTTTACCATTCAAAGCGAAGGTGTTTAACGGTTTCTTTATTCTCTATGATCGTTTTCAATGATTCGATGCCGATTCTAACATGCTCTTCCGCAAAGTCTTTTGTCACCTGTAAATCGCTCTTTTCGGTTTTGATTCCTTCCGAAATCATGGGTTGATCGCTTACCAACAGCAAGGCTCCGGTCGGAATCTGATTGGCAAATCCCACCGTGAGTAAAGTAGCCGTTTCCATATCCACTCCGATTGCACGGATTTTTCGAAGATAATCCTTGAAATTTTCATCGTATTCCCACACCCGCCGGTTGGTGGTATAAATCGTTCCCGTCCAATAGTCTTTGCCGTAATTGCGAACAATCGAAGAAACGGCTCGCAACAAACTGAAAGCCGGTAATGAAGGCACCTCCTCCGGAAAATAATCGTTCGACGTACCTTCTCCGCGGATGGCGGCAATGGGCAGAATATAATCGCCTAAAGCGTTTTTCTTTTTCAGTCCGCCGCATTTTCCCAAAAACAAAGCGGCTTTGGGTTTGACCGCCATTAATAAATCCATGATGGTAGCCGCATTGGCAGAACCCATTCCGAAATTGACGATTGTTATTCCATCAGCTGAAGCATTCGGCATATTGGCGTCTTGTCCGAGAATCGGAACTTTATAATAATCGGCAAAAATCTCTACGTATTTATTGAAATTAGTCAATAATATATAAGAAGCAAAATCACTGATTGCTCTTTTGGTATAACGCGGCAACCAATTTTCGACTATTTCTTGTTTTGTCTTCATATTTATGTAATTTTGCAAAAGTAATAAAAAAAGGAATACAAAAAAAATGGAGCATTTGAATCTTCCAGTTGCCGAATTACGAATAAAAAAACAAAACGGGAAAGATTATGTCTTTGACCATTTGCGAAAGCAATTTGTTCGCTTAACGCCGGAAGAATTTGTTCGCCAGCAATTCATATCTTTTCTGATTGAATATAAAGGTTATCCTTCGGGCCGGATGGCCAATGAAGTCGAAATTACGTTGGGAAACGTAAAAAAACGATGCGATACGGTTTTATACGACGATTTTTTGCACCCGATGATGATTATCGAATACAAATCGCCTTCTACCGTGATCAATCAAAAAACGTTTGATCAGATTACTTTTTATAATTTTGCGTTACACGTGTCATGGTTAATCGTGAGTAACGGGATTCAACATTTTTGCTGCCGAATAGACCAAGAAAAGAAAGAATATGTTTTTGTAAATGAGATTCCGGAATATAAAAAGTTAAGAGTCGAGAGCTGAAAAATCAGCTCTCGACTCTTATCATAACTCACATTAATACACCACTTTTATTGTTCTACTGCCGGATCGAACAATATACACGCCGCGAGCAGGCAAAGTTATATCAGCCTGTTTGCTATGAGCGACGTTCCGATATACAAGGTCGCCGTATATGGTATAAACACTCCATAAATCATCGGGGATCAGTCCGTTGATACGTAATGTCCCTCCATGTATGTGTGCATTCAACGTTACCGTCTGTTGAATATTTTCTATTCCGGTTCCTCTTATTTCAATCGAAAAGTTAAGCTCCCTGTCTTCGGAGGCAACGCTATTCGTAGCGGTTACGATAATGCAGAAATCTCCCGCTTCGGTCGGCGTACCGGAAATAACGCCTGTATTCGCATTAAGTACAAGTCCTTCGGGTAAAGCGCCGTTTTTTATTTCCCAAGTAACCGGCGAATCGCTGATAGCTTCAAGCGTTTCGCTGTAATCCTCATCCACTTTCCCGTCACACAAAAAATCTGTCGTTATTATCGGAAGAATACAGTATCGCACGAAATTTTCACTCGGAGTACCGCACGAACATTGGTCGGGACGTGTCGTGAAGACCTCTCCACAAACGGGACAACGGTATAACGTCGCATACTTGGAACTGATGTAATCTGTATTATTCAGATTTGCCAATGCATCGCCATAGTTGCTCGCATGTATTTGTTCCGCCTTTATCACAAAACCGAATATGCGTTCCGCATCCGCTATCTCTTCGGCTTTCGCTACGATTAAGAAACCGGGATACATTTCCGAGTATTCATAACTCTCATCGTAAAATGCTTTCTTCAGATTTTCGGCTGTTGTTCCGACTTGCGGTATTTCCGCTACAGGACTTTCGGTTGCGCCCAACTCTTTCAAAATTTCCCATTCGTCATCGGCATGTTTGGCATCCGCATCCGCTGTTGCGTTAAACAGTTGTGCTATAAAAAGATATCCATCTTCTTTCGCTTTATCCGCAAAAGCTTTGTACATGGCGTTGTCGTTGATCTCGATTTGAAGCGCAGTATAAAGATTATAGTAGGTATCGCTGTATGTCACGAATCTTTCGGTCGCGGTGCCGCAAATCGGACACCACCGATTGATAACTTTCGTAACGACTTCTCCGCATTTCACGCAACGATGCAACACGGCATACTTGGCGTTAATATAATCTATATCACTCAGATTCAACAATACATCGCCGAAATTACTCGCATGTACCTGTTCCGCCTGCATTGCCAAATTGAATATGTATGCCGCATCTGATATTCCTTCTTCATGCGCAATTTGGTAGAAATCCCGATACATTTTCGTGTATTCATAGTTCTCACCGTCAAACGCTTTCTTCAGATTCTCGGCTGTTGTTCCGACTTCCGGTATTTCCGCTACGGGTTTTTCCGTAGCGCCCAATCTTTGCAGAATCACCCATTCGTCTTCGCCATGCTTGGCTTCCGCATCCGCCGTTGCCAAAAATAAACGGGCAATAATCGGATAACCTTCTTCAAAAGCTTTAGCTGCAAAGGCTTTGTACATTGCGTGCGTGTTGATTTCGCCTTGAACTGCAATGTACAGATTTCCGTAGGTCGCACTGTATATCATAAAAGTTTCACCCGAAGCGTCGCAAATCGGACATTGCTTAGGGAGTGTAGTAACTATTTCCCCGCAAGTTAAACAACGGAACAATATTGCGTACTTGGTTTTAATATAATTTATATTATCTATCTTTGATATTATATCGCCGTAGTTACTTGAATGCACTTGTTCCGCGTGCATTATCAGAGTAAGCAGACGCGCCGCTTCATCCATTCCTTCCGCTTTCGCAACCTCCACGAAATTGCGATACATAGTCGTGTATTCATAATTTTCACGCTCAAATGATGCTCTGAGGTTTTCCTCGGTTGTTCCGACTTTCGGTTGTTGCGCTTCGGGCCTTTCCGTAGCGCCCATGCTTTGCAGAATCGCCCATTCATCATCGGCATGCTTGGCTTCCGCATCCGCTGTTGCCAAGAAAAGATGAGCGGTAACCGAATAGCCTTCGTCTTGAGCTTTAGCGGCAAAGGCTCTGTACATTGCGTTAGCGTTAACTTCGCCTTGAACCGCGGCATAGAGATTATAGTAGGTCTCGTTGTACATTGCAAAAGTTTTACCCGGAGCTTTGCAAATCGAACATTGGTCGGGACGTTCGGTAACTATTTCTCCGCAGATTAAACAGCGATACAATACGGCATATTTGCCATTAATGTAATCTATGTTATCCGAATTTTGCAATACATCATCATAATTTGCCGCATTCACTTTTCCTGCTTGCATTATCAGGTCAAACAGGTGCGCAGCTTCCGTAATTCCCTCTTCTTCTGCTGTTTTCAGAAATTCGGGATACATTTCTTCGTAGTCATACGTTTCGCCGGCAAATGCCGCTTGCAGGTTTTCTTCGGTTGTTCCTACTTCCGGTATTTCCGCTACAGGTCTTTCGGTAGCGCCCATGCTTTGTAAAATCGCCCACTCGGCCTCGGCGTGTCCGGCTTTCGCATCCGCCGTTACAGAGAACAAACGAGCTATAATCGGGTAACCTTCTTCTTTCGCCTTATCCGCAAAAGCCTTGTACATTGCATTGGCGTTAATCTCTCTCTGAATCGCGGTATCAAGATTCGAATAAGTAGCGACTTCAGAGGATTTCAGAATAGGGAACGACGTTATTGTCGTTGTTGCGGATTCAAAAGCCTGTCCTTTCAAAAAGGCAAGCAGGCAAATCATCACAAATCCAATTTTGTTAAATTTTTCCATAAACCTAAATTTTAATGCTTAATACTTTACTGATTTAATAAAAGCACACCGATACGCTAAGCTCGGCAGCGAGAAAATATCCGAATATTCGGATTTGGCTCAACAATTTTTGACATGTCCATAATTTAAAACACCGATAATGATTCATTATAAACCAACTGTTCTATATTTTTCATCTTTTTTAACCGCTGTGTATTTATTTGTAACATACAACAGAAGTATAACAAAACTTTCAATATTTTTGTTTTGAACATTTCAAATATTTTTACATTAAATGAAAAAGATTAGGTTTAAAATTCACGACAAAACTCGGATTTATACAAAGAAAAGCGCTTGTTAATAAGAAATTAACAAACGCTTTATCATAAAAAAATCTTACTTGTTTTTACGAATAAAAACAAGACAGGGGATACTTGAATAAATTAATACGGTTTATTGATTATCCAAAATCCAAGCATCTTGAAATTCGGGATAATACTTGTCTTTGACGCGTTCTCTTTCAGAAACCGCACTCGCTTTGTCACTATAGGTTGCAACAATTACCCGGTACATCCCTCTTTCATTTTGCGCTAAAAATGATTGGAATCCTTGATTTGTCATCCGTTCTCTCAAAGATTCCGCATTGGTTTTGTTTAGGAAGCTACCGACCACGACACTGAATTGCCGGATTCCGGTACCGTCAACCACCGTCACTTTTTCTTTCTGAACGGTAACATTCGACGAGTTATAAGTCGGTTTTGTAACCGGAGTTACTTCTTCCACTTGACTATCGTCCACTTCTTTGGCTTTTGCCGCTTCATAAGCTGCTTTGTAGGCGCTTTCTTTGGGCTTGCATGAATCGAAAGAAAACAAGAGCGCGAGCGCTAAACCCCATAATAAGTAAATTTTTGATTTCATACGATGATTTTTTATAAATACTACTGTCGTTAAAATTTATGGAAAGACATCTTTCCGCTGTTTGAATGCAAAATTAATTCTTTATTTGTAAATTTTATTATTTCAAATACCTTAAATATCGTGTCTTGACCCGTTGAAGAATAAAGCGTATCCCATCCCAAATAATCCAAGGGAAACGAAGCGTATTCTTTTAATAATCTCAAATCAAGAGCGGTATCCCCATACAAAGTATAATATCCGAATACTTGTGACATTCCGTCTTTTTTCAGATATATTTGATATTGAAATAAACTGTTCTGAAAATTATAATAGACCGTATCGGCATCATCCATTTGCCATTTTCCCTGTAAATCAACCTCTTTCCCGGAAACAGAAATAAAAAGTTTATCACAGGAAATTAAAAATAAAAGGCTGCAAATTACAAAAAATAATGTTTTCTTCATCTGTATCATTTGTTTTTATAACATCCCGATTATAATGTACCTTTTGTGCTTGGCAATTCATAATTGAAAATGTCTCTGCGTATTGCCATTTTAATCGCACGGGCAAATCCTTTGAAAATACTTTCAATTTTATGATGCTCGTTTTGTCCGGTTGCACGGATGTTCAAGTTCATTTTAGCCGCATCGCTCAAGGATTTGAAAAAATGAAAGAACATTTCGGTCGGAACATCCCCTACCCTTTCACGATGAAATTCCACATCCCAGACCAGCCATGAACGTCCTCCGAAATCCAACGCTACCGAACAAATACAATCGTCCATCGGCAAATAAAAACCGTAGCGTTCCATTCCCCGTTTCTCTCCAACGGCCTGCAACAATGCTTCACCCAAGGCAATACCGGTATCTTCAATCGTATGATGTTCATCAACTTTCAAATCTCCAGTTGCATGAATATCCAAATCAATGCCGGCATGTTTTCCTATTTGTTCCAACATATGGTCGAAAAAATGCAAACCGGTTGAAATCCGGGTTTCGCCTGTTCCGTCCAAGTTGAGTCGGATGTAAATCTCTGTTTCTTTTGTCTTTCGCCGAACGGTTGCCTGTCGTTCCTTAGCGAAAAGAAATTCGGAAATCGTATCCCAATCAGTTGCAACTAAACTACAAACGGATTTAAGTTCGGGTTTATTATTCAACAATTCTTTTTTATTGTATAAAATTGCCCGGCAACCCAAATTTTTCGCTAATTCCACATCGGATAAGCGATCGCCGATCACAAACGAATTTTCCAAATCATAATCGCCGTTTAAATATTCCGTAAGCATCGCCGTACCCGGCTTACGAGTCGGCAGATTATCGTCGGGAAAGGAAGGATCAATGAAAATTTTGTCGAAAGTAATCTCTTCATTCTTAAATATATTGATCATCTTATCTTGAACCGATTCAAACGCTTCCATAGGATAACCCCGACTGCCCAGACCATCTTGATTACTGACAATCGCCAATTCAAAGTCTAATTTTTTCCGGATAAAATATAAATTTCGGATAACCGCCGGAGTAAATTCCAATTGTTCCAAATTATCAATCTGAAAAGTTTCCGGTGGTTCGACAATCAATGTCCCGTCGCGATCAATGAAGAGTACTCGTTTCATCTTTATTTATATATCCTAAAATACTAATTGCACGACAAAGATAATCATTCCGGTTACAGTATTATGCAGTTAGCATTATTTTAACATTTTTAAAGAATCAATTAATGTCTCATTTTCCTCTTTCGTTCCTACGGTAATCCGCAAACAATTACCGCAAAGTGAGATGGAATTTCGATTACGGACAATGACGCCGTTTTCAACTAATTTCTTATATATCCCGTTAGCATCGTTTACTTTCGCTAATAAGAAATTAGCATCGGACGGGTAAACTTTTTCCACGACAGGAAGCGTTTTCAAAGCGGCAATCAAGGGTTTGCGTTCTTTCAGAATTTGACTCACCCATTCGGTTTTACAGGTATCTCCGGCGCTTAATTGTTCCAGAACCGTTTGTTGAACCAAAGTGCTGAGGTTGTAGGGATATTTAACTTTATTGAATAAAGCGATGATTTCTTCCGAAGCAAAAGCCATACCGCAACGCAACGAAGCCAATCCCCAAGCTTTTGAAAAAGTATGTAAAATGATGAGATTTTCATATTTATCTAAATCATTCAACCACGACGGCTCACTCGAAAAGTCAATATACGCTTCATCAATAATTACTATTCCAGAAAAACGTTCGACTACTTTCCGCATTTCCGAACGATTCAACAAATTTCCCGACGGATTGTTGGGTGAACACAGAAAAATCACTTTGGTATGCTTATCGGCGGCGGCCAATATCGGCTCCGCATCCAATTGAAAATTTTCATCCAGTAAGACTTTCTTATATCCCACATTATTTATGTCGGCGCAAACCTTGTACATACCATAGGTTGGTTCGATGGCGACTACGTTGTCTTCGGCCGGTTCGCAAAAAATACGAAAAATCAAATCAATCGCTTCATCACTGCCGTTACCGAGGAAGATTTGAGCCGGATTTATTTTTTTTATTCGGGAAATTCGCTCTTTGAGACGTTCTTGCAAAGGGTCGGGATAACGATTGTAATGCAGATTATACGGACTCTCATTGGCATCGAGATAAACGGAAGCTTCTCCCTTAAATTCATCTCGAGCAGAAGAGTAAGGCTTCAAATTAAATATGTTTTTTCTTACAATTGATTCTAAATTCATATTTATTACAATAATCGGCAAAGGTACGGTTTTTCCCAAAACAAAAAAATAGCTCACCGGTTATTTATAAATCAAAATTTTTCTTTACCTTTATGCCCTGTATAATGGATAATATACAGAATTTTACCCTAAACAAAGCCGACGCTATGAATCAAAAAGATAAAATTGTTTTGTATCAACGTGATAATACTACGCAATTGGAAGTGAGAGTGGAAAATGAAACGGTTTGGCTGACGCAAGCTCAGATGGTTATGCTTTTTGAAAGAAACCAATCGGTTATATCCCGTCACATTAATAATATTTTTAAAGAAGGAGAATTAGATGAAAAAAGCAATATGCAAAATTTGCATATTGCAAATTCCGATCGGCCCGCAAGTTTTTATAACTTGGATGTAATTATTTCTGTCGGTTATCGTGTCAAATCCAAACGCGGCATCTCGTTTCGCCAGTGGGCAACCCGTACTTTAAGAGACTATTTATTGAAGGGTTCCGTCTATCAACGATTCGAGCGAATAGAGCAGCGAGTTACGGAAACCGAACGAAAAATTGATTTTTTCGTGAAAACAGCCTTGCCTCCCGTAGAAGGAATTTTTTATGACGGACAAATTTTTGACGCTTATTCTTTTGTTTCAGACTTGATAAAATCAGCAAAAAAAAATATTATCTTAATTGATAATTATATTGACGAAAGTGTTTTACTTCTTTTATCCAAACGAGAAAAAGGAATATCGGCAATCGTTTATACGCAAAACTATTCGCCTCAACTGAAATTGGATTTGCAAAAACATAATACGCAATATTCACCTGTTGTAATTCAATCATTCAATCGTTCGCACGACCGTTTTCTTTTCATAGACAATGAAACTTATCATATCGGAGCTTCATTGAAAGACTTGGGAAAGAAATGGTTTGCATTTTCCAAAATGGAACTGAGAGCCGATGAAATACTAAAAAACAAAAAATAATATGCTTTTCTCTATTATTACCGTTACTTACAATGCTTCCCGATGGATCGAACGAACCATTCAAAGCGTTATTTCCCAGTCGTATTCTCACATTGAATACATTATTATTGACGGAAATTCCACCGACGGAACGCCGGAAATCATAAAAAAATACCAATCGTCAATTGCTTATTTTGTCAGCGAACCGGATAAAGGGTTGTATGATGCAATGAATAAAGGATTGAAATCGGCTTCCGGCGATTATGTCTGGTTTCTTAATGCCGGCGATACGATTTACTCCGATAATACGGTTCAAGAAATAGTAAATACACTTGGCAGCAGAAATCTGCCGGACATTATCTATGGTGAAACCCAAATAGTTGACGAACAAGGCAATTCAGTGGCTATGCGTCGTCTGAAAGCTCCCGAAAAATTAACATGGAAAAGTTTTCGTATGGGGATGTTGGTTTGCCACCAATCGTTTCTTGTCAAGCGAGCAGTAGCGGAATCCTACGATTTGCAATATCGGTTTGCCGCCGATTATGAATGGTGCATTCGCTGCATGAAAAAAGCAAAGACCCTATTTAATACCCGACTTATTTTGTCTCGATTTTTGGAAGCGGGCCTGAGCGCTGCCAATCGGAAAAAATCTTTAAAAGAACGCTACCGAATTATGTGCGAAAATTACGGTAAAATACCTACGCAGATCCGTCATGTTTGGTTTGCCGTCCGTTTTTATATCGCTAAATGGACAAAGAAAACGGTATCTTAAAAAAATGAATTTGAACATATTCAAAAAAAGCGTATTTTTGTCGGAAATATTAGAATAATATGCAAGAAATAATAAGAAAAACAAGCGAGCATCTCCTTGCTATCCTTCTGTTTTTAGGATTAACCGTTATTTATTTCGCACCTGCGGTGTTTCAAGGAAAAACCATCCAACAATCGGATATGATTCATGTAGTCGGAATGGGAACCAGCCAAGCAAAAGCGTTTGAGGAAACGGCTAAACCGGGAGAATTCAGCGCTTGGTCGGATGCGATGTTTGGAGGAATGCCTTATAACTCCGGCTACGGCGATCCGGCTCCGAAATTGCCCGG
>WRFZ01000172.1 GCA_009778655.1 Candidatus Azobacteroides sp. | reverse complement strand
ATTTGTAATGAAAAGCGCCGGAAGAACCGGAGCCTTTGGTTTGCAAGTCGGTCAATACTTGAATGAATCCGGCAATAGGCGTTTGAGTGATGGGAAACCCCATGGTGATATTCACATTCTCGATTCCGGTCGGAGGAATAGTGTGTATCACTGCCGGCAAAACCGATTCATTGCAAAGCACAATCGCCGAATCCGGATCGTTAAAATCCGTTGATTGACGCAAAGAATCGAGCCAAGACGGAATGGCGCCGCTTTGTCCGCTTTCGGTCGAGGCAGCCAAAAAGGTAATCTCCTTGTGATGATTCAAAAACACATCGAAACCGGAATCATCCAAAGCCGAACCGAAGGTATTTATATTATTTCGGATAAATCGCCCGGCTTCCGATCGGAGATAATAAGCGTCATAATCCCAATAGAATAAAGATTTATGTTTCAGTCGCTTGAATAAATGTTCTTCACATTTGTTCAGTATATTGAATCCGACAAAAACGTATGGCTTGTCCGGAAATTCACCGGATTCGTTTTCGATTACTTCTCGCAGTAACATACCGGGGTAAGCAATGCCTTTCGATCGCAATTTTTCTTTCAATTCGGAATAAACGTCTCCCAGCAGGTTCCAAATGGATGCAAAAGCGGTTTTCAGATCGCTTTCTCCGATAAAAATATTCCGAAAACGACTCAACGCCTCCCGTTGATTCTCGGACAAATGGGAAAAATCGTCTTTCAACGAGTCTAAATCACGGAGATTGTCGAACAGTAATCGCGGGTTGACCAGATTTTTATCTATATCGTCAAAATCCCGGAGCAGGATTTCCCCGAAAAAGAAAAACTCGTCGAGGGTTTCTTTCAAAGGCTGTTCCGATCGGGCATTATAAATCGAAACATACGATTGATATAAATCGCCGGTCAGTTGAATCGGATCCGCATTGCGATAAGGCGATACGCTTTCGAAAAGCTCGTCAATCGAAACGTATTGCGGCGACCAAAGCGGATGATTTACCGCTTCATACAAATACCGGTTAAAAAACAAACGCGCTCTCCGACTCGGAAAAACAACCGTAAGTTCCGATAAATTCGTTCCAAATCGCTTGAGCAAATCGTCGGCTACCAAGCGAAGAAAAGGAGTCGAATGTGTATCGCTCATTGTATCGGTAAATTAAAAAGGCAAATCATCCGGTTCATCCGTTGGCAGAGGAGGAGGCGGAGGTTCCGGAAAACCCGGATCGTTTATAACCGGAGGAGCCGTTGTGTTATTTGCCGCATCAACCGGCTCGACTTTCCATGCTTTGACGTCGTTGTACCACCGACCGTTAAACTCACGGCTGTCAATATCGAAATCAATAGTGAACGTATTCCCCGGATTCAATTGCGAAGGCTGAATTTTATCGCCCCAAATGGAAACACAGATTTTTTTGGGAAACCGGTCGGTTGTTTCAACAACTATATCTTGTTTTTTCCATTCTCCGTTCCGGCTTACTCCGGTTTGAAGCGGAAGTATTTGAATTAATTTTGCCGTTATTTGCATTTCTGTAAACTTTTTATTAACTTGCGTCGTTTTTCTGAAAAGGATAGTTTAATAGGCAAAGGTACAATTTTTTTAATTATGAATTATAAATTATGAATTATGAATTATGAATTATGAATTATGAATTATGAAACAACGTTCAAGGCAGTCAATTATGAATTATTTTTGTTTAAACTGTTTTTGTTTCGTAATTCATAACTAAAACAACAGGGAATTGTGGAAAAAGTTAGGGAAATCATCCGAATGTTACTTGAACTCATGGATCGCTTCTATTTTTGGGTGCGAAATCGTTGTCGTTTGATTTATGCTTGAAATTAAGGATTTAGCATCAATTAACAAGGCGGCTGAAGAGTTTACTAAACACATGGGCAACCGCTCCGTTTTTGCTTTCAGAGGAAAAATGGGCGCGGGGAAGACGACTTTTATCAAAGCGATATGTAAAGAATTAGGCGTTTCGGATACGATTAACAGTCCCTCGTTTGCCATCATCAATGAATACCTGTCGGACCGAACCGGAGAAACAATCTATCATTTTGATTTTTATCGGATCAATTCCCTTCAAGAAGCCGTGAATATAGGCGCCGAAGATTACTTCGACAGCGGAGCTTTGTGCTTTATTGAATGGCCGGAAAAGGTAGAACCCTTGTTACCCGACGACACCGTTTGGGTGGATATTGTCGAGCAAGATGACGGCTCAAGGATTGTTGACTTTCAATAACGGATCCGGATGAAAATGTTACCGCAATCTACCGGCTATCAAATGAATGAAGCAGTTTTTAACTGTTAGTTTTTAGTTTTCATCTCCATTATTTGCTCTTTTGAAAAGCCGGTTAGGTCAATAATATCGTCTATTGACATATTCTTTAGGAGACATTTTTGAATGACAGCAATCTTTTCTCTTTCACGACCTTTTTCTATGCCTTTCTCAATCCCTACTGCTATACCTTCTTCACGACTTTCTTCGCGTGCACAATCCATAGCGCTGCGAACTTCATGATAATCCGTTATACTTTTCTTGTACGTTCTCATATCTTTTTTTGTTAATTGTTTTATTTCAGCCAAGCGAAACAACTCCTCAAAAATCTCGTCCCGAATTGAAGCCGGGCGTTCTTTTAATTTATATAAGTTTTTCAGTATAAACAACCATCGGTCAAACCGGGTTTTCAATTCTTTCTCCGTCTTTCGGAACTTCGGCAATTCGATGAATACAAATTTTAACTTATGTGAATATTGCGTTTTCGTTCGCTCTCGAACAAGATAAACGTATTCGACTACCTGTTCTTTATCTTCTTCCGATTCGTCGAAAAGCACGAAATCCAAAATACCTATCATATAAACCGCTTTCAAGCGGAAGTCCCAAATTCCGCGAGGCGCCTGTTTTTGTATCGGCAACGATGCATAATAAAGACATCGGTCTCGAAAGAACGGTTGTTTTTCTTTTTGCATTTCCACAATAAAGTATTCCCCCTTTTCATTGGTACAGAAAATGTCAAAAATCGCTTTTCGCTCGGTTTTCAAATTTCCCCACTGTTCCGGGGGAAGGTATTGAATGTCGGTTATCAAGCTTTCTTCCCGAATCGCAAGATTGAGAAAATCAATCAGTAAATTTTTCACCCCGAATACCTTGTGAAATCCGTAATCTGTTAACAAATTCAGATATCTCGCTTTCAATTCGTCAAAAGCTTCTTCCATAATTACCGTTTTGATTAAATTAATGTAATATTTCGGCGAAGTTATATGTTTTTTTCGAATTTGACAATACAGTGGCTAAAATATTTCAAAACTTGTAGCATCCGCTACAGAGACAATCTATCGGAAATCTTAAAACCGCAACGCCACGTTTGTCATTATATTAATTCCCGCTTGCGGAAAATAACTCTTTTCGGTATAAGGCTCTAAACTGCCGTCGGCTTGACGGTAATAACACGACCAAACCCAACCGTTCGTTTCGTACTTTTCGTTGAATAAATTGTTTACGGATAAATGCACGGACAATTGTTTCCGGCCTTTGTATGAAAAATCATAACCCAACCGAAGATTATTGACGAAATAAGCGTCAATGCTTCGCTCTTTTTTTCGGGACTGCGTTTGATTGGCATCCGTTCGACCGGTATTATCAAGGTATTGCTTACCGACGTAATTCGAATGAAATCCGGCGGTAAACGACCGATATTTAAATGTAAACAAACTATTGGCAATGACGTCGGGCGAGAACGAAATATTTGTCGTTCCGTAATAATCGGCTTGTTGTTCCGCTTCCGGATTTCCGTCGCTGTCGTAAACCGTAACGTATTCCGTATAATTTTTGATTTTGTTTCGGCTCAAAGTCAAGTTGCCGCTCCATTCCAAACCGGGAATGATTCGCATGCCGCCTGTTAATTCGATTCCGGTCCGGTAGCTGTTCGGCACGTTGGAAGTCAAAGGCTCTCCGATTTCATTGACTTTCCCGTTCAAGACCAATTGATCTTTGTACTCCATATAATATAAGTTCGCGCCGAAAGCCCAAGTTTTACGATTGAACCGATAACCCAATTCGTAATCGGTTAGACGCTCCGGTTGGGGAATCTCATTGATTCCGGCATCGGTGTAATTGTTCCGATTCGGTTCCCGGTGTGCCGCTGCAATTGATCCGTACAGAACGTTTTGAGCATTCCATTGATAATATAAACCGGCTTTGGGATTAAAAAAATTAAAAATTTCATGTACGTTCAAATTCTGCATTTCACCGGCCAACCAATCCCACGTGTCGTTTTTACCTCGAATGGTGTAGTCAATACGCCGAAACTGCAAATCTCCGTAAACACTCAGATTCTTTGTCAACGAATAGTTTCCCCGTATATATAAATTGGCGTCCGATTTTTCGCCTTTGCTGCGATAATATTCGTGCAACGGATCGAAATCCGAATCGCCGGCATAATTTTTCACCCAAATCACTCGTCCGAAATGGTGACCGTCGTAACGATTCGCACTTCCGCCCAACGAGAAATTTCCCTTATTCTTGTTGTAATCCATGGAGAATACAAGACCGCCGAAATCATTATCCAAGTACTTTTGCCGAACCAAATCGCTTTTCTTAATCTGTTCTCCGTTCAACTCAAAGGGTTTTAATCCGTATTCTTCCAACGTTCTTCCCGATTTATATTCTTCATAATACCCGAAGCCCTTTGTATAATGCAGGGAAACATTGAATTTTAACTGTGGATTCAAAACCTGCAAAAGGCTGAGCTGATAGTGGGTTTGTTTGTAATTATCCGTTTGATTCGGATAATACAAGGGATTCCTGGCGGCATCGTCGCCCATGTATCCCGAAGGATTATACGTTCGGTTTTCTTTTTCGCCGGCTACCGGAAAGAGGATATAATCCGGAACCCCGTCCCAAGCATGGTAGGTCTTTTCCTTCCCGCCGAAAGTGATGAATTTAACCATCGTTCGTTCGTTGAAATACGCTCCTTGAACGAAATAGGACTTCAAATCAACGCACGCCCGGTCAATAAATCCGTCGGAGCGAATCGAGGAAAGCCGGGCATCGAACGCCCAATGCTTGCCGAGAACTCCCGAACCGGTTTTAAACGTTGCTTTTGAGGTGTTGAACGAACCATAGCCGCCGTTCGCTTCTCCGTAGGGTTGAAGAGGAATGTTCTCCGTTTTCATGTTGATTGACGCCCCGAAAGCGCCGGCGCCGTTGGTGGAAGTCCCGACGCCGCGTTGCACCTGCAAATCTTCTAACGAAGAAGCGAAGTCGGGCATATTGACCCAGAAAACGCCGTGCGACTCGGAATCGTTCAACGGTATTCCGTTGGCGGTAACATTAATACGGTTGGCATCCGTACCGCGAATCCGAAATCCGGTGTATCCGATACCGGTTCCGGCGTCGGAAGTAGCAATTACGGACGGCGTCAGCAAAAGCAGGAAAGGAATATCCGCTCCGAAATTGACCGATCGGAGGGTTTCCTTATCCAAACCGGAAAAAGTTACCGGCGTACGATCGGTAGCGCGAACTGATACCACTTCCACTTCTTGCAGAGGGATGTTCTTAACACTGTCTCCAACAACGTTTTCCGAAAATCCGCGTGCAAACGACAGTAAAAAAGCTGTCAGAAAAATAATTTCCTTTTTCATGTTATAATCTAATTATAAATTATGAATTATGAAATAATGTTCGGCGCAGTCAATTATGAATTATGAATTTCCGCTATTACGAACTTGATTCGCAATAACACAATCATTCATAATTAAAAATTTATAATTCATAATTAAAAAAGGGGTATTCTTTTCGAAAATTTTGCCGATCGGCATCTTTGTCCCTACGCAGGTACTAACCTGTTCAAGTTCAAAGGGTATGATCTCAGCCCGTAAAGGCACCCCTAAAGATATTCGGGGCAAAGGTAATAAATAATTATGAATTATGAATTATGAATTATGAATTATGAATTATGAATTATGAATTATGAATTATGAATTTCCGCTATTACGGACTTGATCCGCAATTCGGTGATGTCGCCATTCATTACAAGTATAACAAAAGTGGTATCGGTAATTCTCGGTAATTCTAAGCGTAGGAAAAATTAATAATCGCTTATCAGAATTTCGGGTGAAATATTCAAGCGGCGATGCAAATTCCGTATCATTGGTACGGTTAGGCGACGTTTGCGGTTCAGTACTTCCGAAACACGACTGCGAGAACCAATTACATTAACCAAATCCACTTGCTTGAGTTGCATTTCTTCCATACGGATTTTTATTGCTTCAATCGGGTCGGGACTGTCTATCGGATAGTGTTTTTTTTCGTATTCGTCAATCAGCAAACCGAGAATATCGGCTTCATCGCTTTCGGGAGTATCAATGGGAGCATCAAAAAGCAATTCCATCCTTTTTAGCGCTTCAAGATAGTCGGTTTCTGTTTTTATGGGTTTTATGCTCATTTCTTTAATATTTAAATAGTGTTTGCATTAATTTTATCATATTCGGAATGCGTACCTATAAAACGGATGAAAATCCATTGTTTTTCAAAATTAAATTTGGCGACAAGCCGATGCAAATTTCCTTTTATGTTGAACACCATACGACTGTTTTTCAGAATACTTGCTGTAGCATACGACTGTTTCACATCGCTTGGATTTTGCCAATCTGCATCCATCGCCGTATCGTACCAAGTTTTGAGGTACTGCTCTGTATCAGGGTGTATTTGCCAATATTTTCTCAAGGCGCTTTTTGCAAAAATTCGTTCCATTTCTTCCGGATAACATTACAAAGATAAAACAAAATTCTTGATTTGAGAACTTTTTACCGATTATTTTTTGTGTTTTTATTTTGTCAATAGGGAATAAGGTTTAAGAAATATCACCGAATTGCGGATCAAGTCCGTAATAGCGGAAATTCATAATTCATAATTCATAATTTATAATTCATCATTCCTTTTTCGTTTTTGTCCTTAAAATCTGCGGTTTCGTACATAAACCGGTAGTGTTGGTCAAGATTGTCAAAATAAAAGCGAGTTAAAAAATGTTAGACAAATAAAAATTTTTACTTTTGCATGCCTATTATGACGCAACTTCCGTTCTGTGTTACCGTTGGGAGGAAGATAAAAAAAACGGGAAAAAAGAAAAAAAATCGGCTTTTCCTTGTTTGTTTGCGAAAAAAGCGGTTACTTTGCAGGCTTCTTGGCTATTTTTCGCTTCGCTTGCAAGAGAACAAAGCGATAAGAGGGTGAGAGTAAGAAAATTATCTGAAAATTACGGGATGTGAAAAATTGTAAGACAAGAATTATTAACGAGAATTATATATACTTAATTTATTATTAATTTAAATTTTTTTGTATGAAAAGAAAACTATTTACTTTACTTGTAGCTTTTCTTGCTATTGCCGGCTTTCAGGCGAATGCCCAAAGCGACTATCAGACGAAGACGGTTTTAGCTTGGGTAGCAACAGGTGACTCCATTACGACCCGCCCGAACAATGTTGCTCCTGCGGGGAAACCCAATGACTATTATGGGGAAAAATGGGGTTATCCTAAGGATCTTGCTTATGTCGGTGAAGCGAATGCGAAATTGACTTATTCGGGTGGGACATTTGTGTATAAAAATGAAAAAGCAAACACGCTTGCGGGCTCTGCCGATCGTATCTATGTGTATAATCCGGCGGTGAACTATATCGCTTTTTCTCCCAATAAGGAAGGAACTAATCCGCTTACTTTAAGCTATGACGGGATCGCTTACAATCGCTTTGTAGTGTTTACGTCCAAAGATTTTACTCTCCCTCTTGTGAATCCCGACAGCAAAGATGATGCCGCTAACGAAGTTGCCGGTCAAGAATTTGCTTATCAGAATTTTAACGCGGGCAGTTTTGGCGGATTTTTGGCCGTTCAAGCAGTCGGACCGTGGACTGATGACAGTAATTTATTGATCGTGGTTCATGACAAAGACGGAAAACTTTCGTTGATGTCGTTTGGCGATTACATAACCGGATTTGCTAAGGCTCCTCAGTACTATCCTTTGTATGTAAAATCGAATCCGTTGGGTGGCCGTTGGGCTACTCCGGCTGATTTTGCCGATTGCAAATTCTGGCAATTCACTTCTTCTGACGGAGTGATTACCGCTTACAGCGCTGCGGAAACAGAAGCCGGTACGAAAATAAAAGGTTTCAGCGTTTTTAACGTAAAACAAGTTGATTATGTTAAAAATGGCGATAATTTTGCAGATAACCGTAATCTTATTAACGCTACGTTCCAAGGTTTAGATAAGGATTTGGGAAGTACTCCCTCTTCTGAATATTTTGGTACCACCGATCGGGTCCCGGGTACTCCGTCCAAAACGGACAGCGTTATTCCTTTGTTCTTATTATCTACTCCGGAAAACAATTGCAAAGTGTTGTCTGTCAGTCGTCAAAATGACCTCAGAACTCAGAGCCAGGCTAACGGAGTTTATGCCAACAAATTGGAAGTAAGAGATTATGAAGAATATTTCGATTATCAAAATGCGGATGGCAAATATTTGAGCAATAAAGTGACCTGCACTACCGATCAAGAGATTTATCATAAATATACCGGTTTGCAGAAATTTGCTATCTGGATCAACGAAGACGGAGAAATGACTCTTTATCCGGCTGCTTCATACTCTTGGCAATATGGTGACACTGATAGCCAAAGAAAAGCGGCTGTTGATAACATTATTGCTAACTCGGTATTGATTTATAACGATATTCATGTACGTTATATTGCCGGTTCTCTTGCTAATGTAGATAAGAATTACGGCGTGCAAATAGGATGGTGGAACGGAAATCGTACGCAAGGCGGCAATGTGACGGGTTATATTGGCGGTATTCCCAATTATTTGCAATCTTTGACCGACTATGAAGAACGTCCGTTGACGGATGTTTGTAAAGAAGATGACGGTGACCTATCCGGTCGTTTCTATTTCTTGCAAGTATCTATAGATACAGCGGGAGCATGGGCAAACAACGGCGCTGCTTTTGCAGCGAATGGTTATAACTATGGTCGCGACTATGTGCTTGCTACCCAACCGGATGGCGATTCCAAACGTTTGGTCGCCGTTCCGAAAGAATTGGTTCGCACTACCGATACCCAATATTGGCGTTTCCCCTACGACTCGGTAAATATGGCCGCTCATTGGGAAGTGCAGGCAAAGGATGATGGTTATCTTTTGATCAATATGTTAGGAGATACGTTGCAGTACAATATTGACTTTGGCGCTGCTACTCCCACTTCTAACGACAAGATAGCGGGTGGTTTTGTGCCTGTGAATCATTTTTGGCCGGGCGCTGCAGATGCAGCCAATGCAGGAAATAAATATTTCGGTCGTCCGCTCGATACGGGTCTTACTTGGGACGATGTAACGCATTGGTTCGTCAAAAACACGGAGACTTCCGGCGTTAATATACAGAATATATGGAAATTCCATAAATTACAAGATCCTTATCGTTTCGGCTTGAATGCAAAGGGTGATCCGTACAGCCAAAAATCATTCTTTATGGAATTGGCGGTACCGTCCACAACCGAATATACGGTTACTTTGAAAGAAGGCGATTGGGAACACGGATACAACGGTTCAATAGGAGCCGACGTGAATGCTCTTTATTGGCAGAAACCCATTTTGTTGGATTTTGCCGATAATACCCAATTGAACGGTTATACCTGTGATACAAAACCCGCATCTTCTTGCTTCGGTCTGTTGGTTTCTATGGAAGAAATTGAGTATGTTCCTACTCATGGTCCGTACTATCCGGGCGATAGAGGCGCAGGAAACGATAACGGTATCCACAATACCAATGATGTGAATTTCAATAAACAAGACTCTTTGACGGCTTATACTTTCTTGGAAGGAAACTACGACTTGGTGGAAGCCGCTGAAGTAAACAACGGCTTGAAATTAGGCGCAAAATCCGTGTTAATTAATGACGGATCCAAAACCGTTAATGCCGCTCAATTGATCAACACAACGGAAACCAGGATTCTTCAATTTATTCCGCTGAATAGTCTGACCGGCGCTCAAAGAACAGAATCTTTGAGAAAAATAGCTGCTGACGACAGTAGAACAGATATGGGTATTGATACATTATACGGAGAAACCTATAAATGGTATTTGGTAAAATTGGGCAATGATTACTTAACTTTTGATACGGTAAACGTGGCTGCACGTACCAACCGTGAAAAAGTGGGATTGGTATTCAGCGCT
The DNA here is from genome assembly GCA_009778655.1 of Candidatus Azobacteroides sp. Taxonomy (GTDB): domain Bacteria; phylum Bacteroidota; class Bacteroidia; order Bacteroidales; family Azobacteroidaceae; genus Azobacteroides. The sequence continues at coordinate 36,568 of WRFZ01000172.1, read as the reverse complement.
ATTTTGGAAAATGCTACGCCGGTTCGCTTGTATCAACCTTTAGTAGGAGATAAGAATAAAGATAATTTCTTGATTCAATTCTACATGCCGAAATATACCTACAACCCGAACGCTGTAAGTCCGCTGTTGAAATCATATCCCAATACATTCCCGGATATTGAATCTCAAACAGCTACCGATACGAAACCGGGTGGAGGCGAAGTATGTTTCGCTACCCTTTCGAATGAATCGAACTTTATTTACGGAACACGCGCTTACACGGGCCTTACTACCGGTACCCGCTTCCACTGGACGGCTCAAGAAACGACAGTTGAATGCGCAAGCGAATTCATTGATCCGCAATGGTTAGGCGCTAATCGCTTGTTGAACTTGCCGTTGAACAACCAAATTTGGGTAGAAAGTAATGCGGTAAATGCTTGGATTGCTACCAATACCGATAAAACGCGGGCCATTGTAACGAACAATACAACGGATATTCCGGCAACCACATTGACGCATACCTACGCAACCACCATTCGCGTTTATAATTATCCGTCAAGTAATCCTCTGTCTGCGTATAACGAAGCGGATATTGCCAAAGTGGCAATTCCTCACGGAGTAAACGTTGGAGATACAACTTGGATTGCAGGAAATAAAGCCAATGCACATAACGGCGGTGGAGCTGCGGGAGGAAATTTATCTTTCCAAAAAGATCTGGATGTACCTTTGTATTATATACAAAATGACGAAGGTCTGTATTTGACCGTTGTTCCGGCTACCGAAATGCGCGATCAATATTCAACTACTGCGGACGTAAGCGGTATCCGTTTGGAATGGCAAGCCAAAATTCCATTCAGTCAATCAATCTATAATAACTACGGTTACGACACGCAAGTGGTACAATTGTTCGCTATCAGCGGCTGTAAGGATGTAAACGACGGTTGGTACGGTAAATTCATCTATCTGCCTTTGGCTTCTTATATGGCCAATTATAAGGATGGTTCAATCGTTCAAACAACGACCGGTCGTTCAACCGAACAAAACGACGTGTTCTATAACTGGAATTTGGGTAAAGGATATACCTATTATGCAGGAAATGACGTAACCAATTGCTGGCGTATTTCGCAATGGGCTCCCGTTCAATTCCCGCAAAAAGATTTAGTTGTATTCAACTCTAACACAACCACCGGCGTTGGCAGTTTGGTTCCTATCGAATTCAAATTATCGAAAATGGAATACCTCACTCCGGGTTGCGACAACTTTGATAACTTGGTATGGAGCGAAGTCTCCGGTAAATATGCTGCATTCAATCAATGGATCGCCGCTGCAGATGACTATACGTTATCCGCGCACTGGAAAATCAGCTATGATGCAACCGATACAAAATTAGCGACTTTCATTCCCGAATTGGAAAAAGTATATGATACGGCGATGGGTAGCGGCGACGTTATTCAAAATCTGTTAACCGGCAAGTATTACTTTGTTAAAGAAGTAAAAATCGGTGATAAAATCGGTTATCGTACAATTGACGTTTCCGGATATGACCAAGAAAATTATGTAGCGAAGTTTGATACTTTGGTATTTGACTGTGTAGATCATAAAGTTCCGTTCTTCGATCTGGAAAAAGACGGTCACTTCAATCTCCTCAATAAATTGGCGATTTTGGAAACTCCGTTTAAAGACCGTAATTTGACTTATGTAGTTCCTGATGACAAGACAACTCCGACTCCGATTTACAGCGGCGGTGAATTAGTCGGTTACAGGACCTATATCAATCGGATTAACGACAATTTCGATCAAGCCGAATACTTGACCGTTTGGAGAGAAAACAAAAGAGCTTTGACCTCCAGATCTACGGACGATGCCGATAATCACATTATTCCGTACTATTCATTCTCTATAACGACGCAAGAAAATGGCGCTGCCGTAGATTATTTCTTGAATGTATATACGAATCCGACCAATGGTAACGATTCTGTTTATTGGACGAAACTTTCGACCGATGATAAGACTAAATTACTTAATTGGCAAGCTAACGAAAACTTCTTACCGACCTATAAATTCTGTCTGCCCTATCAGGTTGATGAAAACGGCGTAAGAAAAGACTCTGTCGCTTTCGGCGATTCGGAATATCCTCCCGTTTATTTGCAAACCTTGGATACCGGTATTAAAGATTATCCGTTCCTTGTAGTAGCCGGTTCTTCTACGATGTATGTAACCGCAAGAAAATTAAGCGATGCTATTCCAAACTTAACCTCTTTGGATTGGAATATCTATACGGTTGATTATCGTTATATTGACAAAGATCAAGTTACCGCTTGGATCTTCGGTGGTCAAGTACCTGCAGGCCAGATCTGGGTTCCGATAGCCGGTGCAATTGCTGAAGGCTCTACGCAAGGCGTTTTGACGGGTTATGACGATGTGTTAGGCGGCGGCGCTCTCTTTATTGAGCAAAGCAAAAAAGCGCCTGTAAACTACGGTACTGTAACCGGACTCGGAAATGCTTCCAGTTTGACGGTTGAATTTGAAGGCGATACTTTGATCGGCGCTTATGCGCAACGTCCGATTTGGTACTATCGCATCCAATTGGATGGTAAATATTTGACCGATGGAACCGAAATCGCGAAAACAGACGGCAATTATTATTATCAATTCTATGACAACACATGGCCGTACGCTTACTTCGGAGATAAACTTGATGATTATGCTCCGTATGTAAAAGAAGGTATTACCGCTGATAAAGACTTCTTGCAAACCTTCGGGTTCAGATACATCACCGATTCTTCGGATCCGAATCAAGCGTTCTACGTAGTTTCGAATGCAGACTACAGCAAGAATCCGACGGCAGAAGACCAATATCGTTTCTTGGCTGATATCAATACCCAATTGGTATTCTTAGAAAACTATAACGATGCTTTAGTCTTCCAATGGGGTCATATTGAAGACGGTAAATATACTGATTTACAAGTAGTCGGACAAGGCGGTATCTTCGGTGTTAAAGATGGTATCCGGTTCTTGAACACAACGGGCAAAGTAGATATCTACTCGATTGACGGACGTTTGATCAAATCGGCTGAACTGACCGGCGGCGAACAAACAATCCCGGCTCCTCGCGGTATTGCAATCGTGAAGAATGGTTCTAAAGTGGTTAAAGTAGTTGTGAAATAAACGAAATTTCTGCTGAATAAATAAAAAAGGGCGCTCCAAAGGCGCCCTTTTTTTAATTATGAATTATGAATTATGAATTATGAATTATGAATTATGAGTTATGAATTATGAATTATGAATTATGAATTATGAATTATGAATTATGAATTATGAATTATAAATTATGAATTATGAATTATGAGTTATGAATTATGAGTTATAAATTATGAATTATGAGTTATGAATTTTTTTTGATGTTAAAATGATGCTGCGGATAATTTTAAGTAATTCGGAAGCATCGCTATGGATGGAGTTAAATTCGGAAGTATTAATAAATCCGGTTTCATGAAGAAGTTCCAACCAATAACCGGTTTCATCGCACTCTTTTTGTGCTATTGCCAACTTATGAACAAAATCGGCATTACTCTCGGCATTTAAGGCTTCACGAATATTTGCACCGATAGAAGTTCCCGAACGTAACAATTGTCTGCTAAGGATAAATTCTTTGTGGTCATTGCTAAGCGTTTTGTATAAATTAATGGAGCGAATAGCAAATTTAAAACTCTTTTCTCGGATAACATTTCCTTTTTTCATAGTTTCGGCAATTAATTACAAATAATAGAACAAAGATAATCCAAATAATTCATAATTCATAATTCATAATTTATAATTCATAATTCATAATTCATAACTCCTAATTCATAACTCCTAATTCATAATTATCGTTAATTATTGTTAAATATTAGTACTATGCAATACAAGGTATTATTTATTTTCGTATCTTTGCATCATAAAATTATTATCATTATGAATACAGATAATGTGAAATCTCAAATGCGGAAAGGAATCTTGGAATATTGCATCCTGTTGATTCTTAATCGCCGAAAAGCGTATGCCAACGATATTATTCAGTTGTTGCAGGAAGCTCGGTTGATCGTTGTTGAAGGAACGTTGTATCCTTTGCTGACCCGATTAAAAAATATGGATTTGTTGACCTATCAATGGATAGAATCAAATCAAGGACCTCCCCGTAAGTACTACGAGCTAACCTCTAACGGCGAGCTGTTTTTGGTCGAGCTGGAACAAGCTTGGCGTGAAATTACGGAAACTATCAGTCATATAAAAGAATTATAAAATCAAAAAGATATGAAAAAGACAATAACTGTAAATCTCAACGGCAGAGTATTTACCATGGATGAAGACGCTTATCGGCTGCTGGATAACTACTTGAACAACCTTCGGATCTATTTTCGGAAAGAAGAGGGGGGGCCGGAGATTATCGCTGATTTTGAAGCGCGCATAGAAGAACTGTTCAGTGAAAAAACACGCTTGGGCTATCAAGTGATTACCATCGAGCATGTGGAAGAAGTAATTGCCCGCGTAGGGAAACCCGATGATTTTGCCGATCGGGAAGATGCGGAAGAAGAAAAACAACCCCTTTTTACCGAACCGAAAGAAGTCGGGAAAAAACTTTACCGCAATACAGACGACAAAATGTTCGGCGGCGTTTGTTCCGGTATTGCCGCTTATTTCGGGTGGGATATATTAGTCGTGCGGATCATATCCATTGTTCTTATTTTTGCCACTTCGTTTTGGATTGTTCCGTTTTATATTTTGGCTTGGATTCTTTTGCCCGGCGCCTATACGGCAGAACAGAAATTGCAAATGCGCGGCAAGCCTATTACGCTGGAAAACATCGGAAAAACGGTTGCGGCCGAAAAAGGCCCGACTGCCGACAGCAAGTCGAAAGGCTGTTTAGCCGGATTTATTGATTTGTGCGTCGGCTTGATGAAAGTGTTCTTGATTGGTTTGGGATGCTTGGTCGGATTGCCGTTGTTATTTGCTTTCGTCATCGTTATCATTGTATTATTCGCTGTATTATTCGGTGTAGGCGGCGGTATGTTGGGCGCTTTACCTTCATTCTTAATTGTGGATCGTCCGATTTTGGCGACAGTCACTTTCCTTTTGATTGTGGGAATACCCGTTGTCGCTTTGATTTATGCGCTTATCGCTCATTTTGCCAAGTTGAACCCGTTAAGTCGGTCTGTGAAGTGGACATTTCTTATTATTTGGCTGTTGGCTTTGGTGCTGATCCTGTTTTCGGGGTTCCGGATTGACAAGAACAATTGGTTTAACAATTGGAATTGGTCGCAGGTATCCGATAACCATGCAATTCTGGGAAACGGAATTTTATCCGAAAAAACGTATGTTTTGGATGAACCGGTTACATCCGTAGAAATCGGTAAAAATTTGTATGCCAATCTGCAAATAGAGCAAATCTCATCCGATACCTCTTCGATTGTAATAAGCGGTGACGATAACTTGATTGACTTGGTTATGTATGACATACAAGACGGCCGGTTGAATTTATCCTCTTCGGATCCGCTTCGCAGTGAAAACAATTTGATTATCAAACTTCAAACAAATAAATTAAAAGAGATTCGGTCGAATATTGCGGGAAATATACAAGTAGATCGGACGTTTACGGGCGACGTGTTGGAAGTTAAAATGAACGGGCCGGGAAGTTTTCGGGCCGACAGCCTGTATGTACATTCATTGAATGTGCGTTCGGAAGGAATCGGTTCCGTTAACGTATCGGGAAAAGCCAATCAAGCGCATTTCGATCTTGCCGGCGCTGGAAAAATTGATGCTCTTGAGTTACTTTCCGACACGGTTTATGCAACTGTTGAAGGCGTCGGTTCCATTGAATGTAATCCGACGGATTATCTGGAGGGTCGTTTGAACGGGGTGGGGAAAATCACCTACAAAGAAGAACCGAGAGTAAAGAATATCAATTCGATAGGGATTGGAAAAATAGGAAAAGAATAAAAAACGATGGCATTAATTAAATCAGTACGGGGATTTACTCCGGAAATAGGAGAAAATGTATATTTAGCCGATAACGCAACGGTTATCGGCGACGTGGTTATCGGCGACGATTCGAGCATCTGGTTCAATACCGTTTTGCGTGGCGACGTTAATTCGATACGGATCGGGAAACGGGTGAATATTCAAGACGGTACGGTTATTCATACTTTGTATGAAAAATCGGTTGCCGAGATTGACGATGATGTCAGTATCGGGCATAATGTAACGATCCACGGTGCGAAGATTGAGAAAGGAGCGTTGATAGGGATGAATGCGGTGGTGCTGGATCATGCGGTGGTCGGCGAAGGCGCTTTGGTTGCTGCCGGTTCGGTGGTTCTCGGAGGAACAAAGGTTGAACCGGGATGTATTTACGGAGGGACGCCGGCGAAGTTCATCAAGAAAATGGATCCGGAACAATCCAAGGAAATCAACCGGAAAATTGCCCGAAACTATCTTATGTATGCGGGTTGGTATAAAGAGGAGTAATCTTTTTAAGCAAAAAAGGGAACTAAAATGTATATTGAGACATTAGCGGCACAACGCTTATTGAAGCAATATTTTAATAATAAAAAACAGTAATTATGGGATTAATAAAAGAGCCGAGAGAAATAGACTTTACGGTACTATCCAAGGTTTGGACAGAGGAAGAAGAAAAAGAGTTCAGTGAATTAATAAAGAAGCAAAAGGAGGAACGCAGTAAGCAAAAGGTGCATTTGCCAAGGAAATACCCTGTTAAGCATGTATTACCAAGTAGCGTCGGTCTGACTTAAGCTAACAACAATTATTCATTACGGAAATATTTTTTCATAAATTTTAAGTGTGGCGCCAAGGTTACGGATAACGTATTCCTTGGCGTTTTTTCCGATTTTCCGAGTCAAATCGGCGTAAGAAAGAAAGTCATTCATGCGAGAAGAAAATTCATCTTCGCCGGTAACCGAAAAAGCGCCTTGACAGGCGATTAATTCTTTCGCTTCTTTGAATTTACGGTAGTTAGGACCGAACATAACGGGAATACCGTAAACGGCTGCTTCGAGGATATTGTGGATTCCTTTTCCGAATCCGCCGCCTATATATGCCCAATTTCCGTAGCGATAAATCGAAGACAGTAACCCGAAACAGTCAATAATCAGACAATCGGCATCTCGGACGGCGCTTTCGCTTGCTTGCGAATACCGTATCACGGGACGGGTAAAACGGCTTATCAACGTTTCGATTCGTTGCTCGCAAATTTCATGCGGAGCGATAATCAATTTGATTTCGGGATGCCGATTGAAATACGGAATAAGTATTGCTTCATCTTTCACCCAAGTGCTGCCGGCAACAAAAACAAGATCGTTCCCGATTTCCGTTTGATTCAAAAATTTTGCGACAAGCGGCAATTCTTTTCGTTGTTCAAATATTTCATATACCCGATCGAAGCGTGTATCGCCGGTGATACTTACATTGTTGTGATTGAATTGTTTCAGTAACTCCATCGAAGGTTGATCCTGCACAAAAAACCAAGTATAATTGTTCAAAACTTTTCGGTACCGGTAAGCATACCAACGGAAAAAAATCTGCGATGGCCGGAAAACAGCTGAAATAATATAAGTCGGGATCTGCAAACGCTTCAATTGATTCAAATAATTCATCCAAAATTCATATTTGATGAAAACCGCCATTACCGGTTTCACTAACCGGAGGAATTTCCGAGCATTCCAATAGTGGTCAAAAGGAAGGTAACAAACCATGTCCGCTCCGGGATAGTCTTTCCGAATTTCGTATCCCGAAGGAGAAAAGAAAGTTAAGAGGATTTTGTATTCCGGTTTTTCTTTTTTTATTTTTTCCATCAAAGGTCGTCCCTGCTCAAATTCGCCTAAGGAAGCGGCATGAAACCAGATATAAGATGCATTCGGATCCAATTGATTTTTCAGAATAGAAAATGTTTTCCTTTGCCCGACCAACATTTTTTTCGCTTTTTTGTTGAACGGAGCAACCAACCGGACGACGAGTGCATAAAGAATGATGGCAATAGAATACATTAATTAATTATTAATTATGAATTATGAATTATTTCCCAATACTTCAATCGCTTTTTTTAGTCGTTTGATTACTTCTTCTTTGCCGATTATTTCCGTGATGTTGAAGATATGCGGACCTTTGGATTCGCCTACCAGCGCCAAGCGGAATGCATTCATAATTGCGCCGACAGAATAGCCGTTAGATTCGATCCAAGACATGACTGCCGTTTCTGTTGTTGATGCCGAAAAATCGTCAACGGTTTCCAAAACGGAAATTAATGCTTGCATCTTTTCCGGTGAATCTTCTTTCCATCGTTTGCTTACGGTTTTTTCATCGTAAGCGTCCGGAGCCGTGAAAAAGAAAGCGGATTGTTCCCACAGTTCGGTCGTGAAATGAATCCGTTCTTTAATCAATCCGGCGATTTTCACTACTTGATTCCGGGAAGCCCGGATTCCTTTTTCGTTCAAAACCGGCAGGAATAAATCGGCGATGGCTTCATCGGATTTGGATTGAATGTATTGATGATTGAACCATTCGCCTTTTTTATAATCGAATTTTGCGCCGTTCTTACTGCACTTTTCCAAAGTGAACAAATCAATGAGTTCATCGCGGGAGAGTATTTCTCGATCATCGCCCGGATTCCATCCCAATAAGGCAAGAAAATTCAACAACGCTTCCGGTAAATAACCGGCTTCACGGTATCCCGATGCGGTTTCTCCGGTTTTCGGGTCTTTCCACTGCAACGGAAAAACGGGAAACCCCAAACGGTCGCCGTCGCGTTTACTCAACTTTCCGTTTCCTTCCGGCTTAAGCAGCAAAGGCAAATGAGCAAACGCCGGGCGAGTATCTTCCCAACCCAAATATTGATATAAAATGACATGCAAAGGCGCCGAAGGCAACCATTCTTCACCGCGAATCACATGCGTAATTTCCATCAAATGATCGTCCACAATATTCGCTAAATGGTAAGTAGGTAATCCGTCGGAAGATTTATACAACACTTTGTCGTCAATAATAGAAGAATTTACGGTAATTTCTCCCCGAATCAAATCTTGAACATGAACGGTTTGACCCGGTTCAATCCGGATACGGACGGTGTACGGTTGGCCGGATTCCATCAACGTTCGGGTTTCTTCCGGAGATAAAGTCAACGAATTGCGCATCGTCAAACGAGTTGAAGCATCGTATTGAAAATTCGGAATTTCAGCCCGTTTTGCTTCCAATTCTTCGGGAGTATCGAACGCTATATATGCCCGATGATCGGTTAATAATTGATCTGTATAGCGCTTATAGACGGTTTTTCGTTCCGATTGCCGGTAGGGGCCGTATTTACCGCCCGCATGCGGACCTTCGTCGAAAGTAATTCCCATCCAATTAAGCGATTGAATGATGTATTCTTCCGCTCCCGGAACGAAACGTTGGGAATCGGTATCCTCGATTCGGAGGATATAATCGCCGCCGTGTTTTTTTGCAAAAAAATAATTGTATAATGCGGTTCGAACGCCTCCGATATGCAACGGACCAGTTGGACTGGGGGCAAAACGAACTCTGATTTTCTTGTTTGACATGTAATAAAAAAAATTTTTTGCAAAATTACGTATATTTCTTATTTTTTTACTACATTTAGCGAAAATTATTAGATGTATGGACAAGAAATCGTTTGCTATGCCGAAGTATATCTATTTTATTATCGTAGGTTTGCTCGTTCTGTTCTTCTTTCCGCGTGAAGGAAAATTCAGCTATTCTTTCATCGAAGGGCGTCCCTGGCGATACGGTTTGTTGATTGCGCCTTTTGATTTTCCGATTTATAAGACCGATGCGGAAATCAAGACGGAACAGGATTCCGTTGAAACGCAATCATTTCCTTATTTTCAATGGGATGAAGAAGTCGCTAATCGGCAAATACAACAGTTTAATGAAAATTTCAAACCGTTTTATGCTGTTCCTCACGCTTTGGATTATAAAAAATATCTGGATGAAATGTTGACAAAAATTTACAATATCGGCATAATCAGCGCAAACGATTATCAATATTTGCAAGATCATCATTATACTCACTTGATGATTTTACGGAATAATCTGGCGGAACCGCATGCCGTGAAAGAGTTTTTTACGATACGAACGGCTTATTCTTTTTTATGGGATAATTGTCCGCCTTATTTGAATACAAATGAATTGAATAAGCTTATGCCGGATAATTATCTTCGCGAAAATATGGCATACGATGAAGCAATGACCGAAAAAGTAAAACAGGAATTGCTGCGAAAGATTTCTCCCTCCAACGGAATGGTGCAAGCGGGCGAGAAAATTGTTGATCGAGGCGAGATCATTGACGGAACGATTTACAATATACTTCGCTCGCTGAAGATAAACTACGATAAACAAGCCGGGACAGTGAATCGCCAAGTCGGGTTGTGGGCCGGGACGGTGATTATTGTCGGCGGCTTAATCGCTTGTTATTTTTTCTATTTCTATTATTTCCGAAAAAATATTTACGCGAACAGAAAAGACATTATTTTCTCTCTTTTTATCGTAACGTTTTTCACGCTTTTGACGGAAATTTCCATTACATACGACCCTTTCAGCATCTATATTATTCCGTATGCCATTATTCCGATCATTGTCCGTACTTTCTTTGATTCGCGAACGGCGCAGGCGACTCATTTAGTGACGATTCTCATTTGTTCGCTACTGGTTCCCCTGTCTTTCGAATTTGTTTTGATGCAATTGATTGTTTGCTGGGTTGCCTTATATGTTCTGAAAGATTTGTCGCAACGTTCCGAGCTGATGAAATGTGCATTATGGATTTTTGCCGCGTATTTTTCGGTTTATTTCGGACTGCTGTTGTTTCAAGAAGGTAATTTTTCGAAGATCAACGAGCGCATGTTGATATGTTTCGGAATCAATTTTCTTTTTGTTTTGTTTACTTATCCCTTTATATACATCCTTGAAAAGGTTTTCGGATATATTTCCAACATTACTTTGGTGGAACTTTCGGATATAAACAGTGGGATTTTGGTGGAACTGTCCGAAACTTGCCCGGGAACGTTTCAACATTCGCTGCAAGTTTCCATGCTGGGAGTTGCGGCGGCGGCGAAAATAGGCGCCAATTCGCAATTGGTCCGTACAGGCGCCCTGTATCATGATGTGGGAAAGATGGCGAATCCGCATTTTTTTATAGAAAATAAAATTGAAGGACATGATCCGCATGAAAATCTGAGTCTCGAACAAAGCGCCCGGATTATTACCGGTCATGTTCCGGAAGGAGTGAAAATAGCCGGGAAAAACAATCTTCCGCAAGCCATCGTTAAGTTTATTCGGACGCATCACGGAAAAGGAAAGGCCCGATATTTCTATAATTCGTTTCGGAATCAATTTCCGGATGCGGTTATTGACGAAGAAGCTTTTACCTATGACGGAGATAATCCCGATACAAAAGAGACTGCAATTCTGATGATGGCCGATTCGGTGGAAGCCGCATCCCGCAGTTTGAAAGACTATACGGAAGAATCAATCCGAAATTTGGTTAATCGAATCGTAGATATGCAAATTGCCGAGGGATTGCTGAGTGAAGCTCCCTTAACATTCAAAAATATTACGGATATTAAGGCTGTTTTTGTCGAACGACTGCTATCGGTTTATCACTCGCGAGTTATTTATCCGGAGCTGGAGAAAAAGTAATTATGAATTATGAATTATGAATTAATATAAACTATAAATTATAAACTATATGCTATGAAATTAGAAGGAAGACGTACGAGCGATAATGTAGATGATCGCCGTAGAAGTGGAAAAACAACCGCAACTTTAGGAATAGGCGGTCTTATTATCGCAGGAATTATTACCTGGCTGATGGGTGGAAATCCATTAGATGTGATAACTAATCAATTGTCGAATGTCACGCAATCCGGGAAGGAATATGTGCCTACTGAAGCCGAAGAAGCAATGGCTACTTTTACTTCGACAATTTTAGCGGGAACAGAAGATGTTTGGACAAAGGAGTTTGAAAAAATGGGGCGGAAATACGTTCCTCCCAAAATGGTTTTATTTTCGGGAGCGACAAGTTCGGGGTGCGGAAACGCATCTTCTCAAACCGGGCCGTTCTATTGTCCTACCGACCAAACCTTATATATTGACCTCTCGTTTTTTGACCAAATGAAAAATCAATTGGGAGCAGGCGGCGATTTTGCGTACGCTTATGTCGTCGCTCACGAAGTAGGGCATCATGTACAATATCTTTTGGGGACTCTTGATAAAGTGCATCAAATGCAAAGTCGGGCAAGCGAAAAAGAGAGCAACCAATTAAGCGTTCGGTTGGAATTGCAAGCCGATTTTTATGCCGGTATTTGGGCTTACTACGATAATAAAATGTTTAATTCGTTGGAAGCCGGAGATATAGAAAAAGGACTCAATGCCGCATCCGCCATCGGAGACGACCGCTTACAAATGCAGGCGCAAGGCTATACGGTTCCCGACGCTTTCAATCACGGCACTTCCGAGCAGCGGGTTCGCTGGCTCAAAAAAGGAGCGACTACCGGCCGAATTACCGACGGAGATACTTTTTCATCCGATTATTCCTCTTTGTAAAGGGTTGCATATGTTGTAATTGTTCCGAAGATTTTTATATGTCGAAAATAAGTCGTAAATTTGTTTGGCAAACGGATAATGATTGAATGGATAAAATTTATGGAAGCTAAAGACAAAAAACAAATCGTAAAATCAAGGAAAAGAGATGGAACCCCGTCTAAGAAGAGAAAATCTAAAATTACTCTTTGGTGGGAAAAAAATCCAAACGGGATTTTTGAAATTGCAGATAGGAAAGCGGTATTAAAATGAGATATCTGTAATGCGCGGGCAACCGAGCAGCAGTGCGACTTTGAAGAAAATAAGGTTGAAAGTTTTGCAAAATGGGACAATTCGGAGTAATCGGACGACTTTGCTTGTCGAAAACGGCAGAAAAATTGGCTCTTGCCGTATTCGCTGCGCTCATACCGCACCGCCAATCCACGCCCAAAAATGGGCTACGCCATTTTTCGGCTTTGCCCACCCACCACCCGACAAGCGGGTGGCATAGCGTTAAAAAAATATTTTTCAATTTTCAAAGAGTAAGTCAAAAATTTTAGATAATTTTGCAACTCGAATGACTTTGTTGCAACAATTGAGTATTGATTATCAATAATATACAAGTAGCATAAAAAATAAGCATTTTTTGCTAATAGATTTATTTATAAACGATTGCAAAAAACAGCATCTTAAATCAATCAAAAATCAGCATTTGTAATTATTTAAAAAAATTAATATATTACTCGTTGCAACAAAGTCAACTCGAATTATAAACATAAAATATTGCGTATGATATAAAAACAGTGCTAATAAGCACAAAATAAACATTTTAATAAAAATAGCGTATTGTTGTTACTTCTTGTTGTTCATTTTTCCACAATTTGACCCATTTATGGGTTTATATATCAAGAGTAGTTAGTGAAATGTCGTGTACAACGGCGTGGAGATATATAGGCGTGGAAACCTGAACAACAGACAGGTTGTTTCCACGCTATTTTTATTGTCAAAAATTGAAAATCCGACAGCGGTAAAAACCGCCACAACATATAAAACAGATTCGCAACTGTTCCCCAAAAAAGAGCGAAGTGAAACCGCAAAACACTTAAATCATATTGCGGAGAGAGCAGAAACTCTCAAAAACGGGCGGATTATTTCCTACGAAAAGCCACACGAGTAGAAGGAATAGTTAAAATTTAAATGTTATGATATATGTTTTAATAGCAATTGTAATTATCTTTTTCCTTACAAAACCATTCAAAAAAGATTCGGGAATGGAGAGAGTAGAAAATTTATCTCGTGGAAAAACGGATGAGCAAATAACCGCTTTGAAATATTTTTTACTTCGAGGAGATGGCGGTTGGCTGAATAAAGCCAAACTTGTTTCAGACCAAGAGTTTGATGATTTGGTAGAAAAAGCCTTAAATGTAAATAATAGCAGACAAAAAGCATTGGACAAAATAGGAATTGATGAAAGCGAAGTCAACGAAGTAGAGCCTGTTAATTTTTGGGGAAATAAATATGATGACGGTTTTTTTAAAAAAGGAAACGATGGTAAGTATCGAGCATCAAAAATACAAATTACGAGGATTTTCTTTTCTTCTACCCAAATTTATATTTATCAAGACAATTTTAACTTAACGGAAAGTGTTACGAGCATACGAACGGAAGAATATTTTTATAAAGACATCACAAACTTTTCCACATTGACAGAAACCGTAACAATTAAAATTCTGGGAAATAACGAAACATTTGAATCACATCAATTTGCGATAGTTGTTCCGGGCAATAAATTTATGTGCGCACTACCACCGTGGGGGGATTCTTATGAAAAAGTTATTCAAGGAATGAAAGCAAAACTCCGTGAAAAGAAACAAACAACATAAGATAGAATATTGCAAAAAAATATCCAACTGACAGAAAAAGTCTGTTTTGTTGGTTGGATTTTTACTTTGTACAGTATTTTTATCCTTAAAATAAAAACAAAAAATGGGACTATTTAATAAAAACCGCACAGACGGCACAACGTATGACGGACAAGGCGAAGAAAGAAAAGGTTTTATAGACCGAATAAAATACAACGGCGAAGAAGATGAACTCGTTTGGAAATTTCCATACGAAAATTTGTCAATCGGAGCGCAGTTGATTGTAAATCAAACACAGGAAGCAGTTTTTGTGAAAGGCGGTGCGATTGCCGATATTTTCGGTGCAGGTACGCATACGCTTTCGGCAAATAATATTCCTGTTCTTCAAAAATTAATAAACATTCCTTTCGGCGGACGAAGTCCATTTACAGCCGAAGTATGGTATGTCAGTAAAACAATTCGCCGTAATCTAAAATTCGGCACACCGCAGCCGATTGATTTATTAGACCCACTTTACGGCGTTTCTATTCCTGTTCGCTCGTTTGGCGAGTTTGGTGTGCAAGTAACAGATTCTTCGGCATTTTTACAACAAATGGTTGGAACTTTGCACCTTTTTACAACCGATGACATTATTGAGCAATTCAAATCTTTAATCGTGCAAAAACTTACTGCCTCAATCAGCAAATTTGTTGTACAAAAAGAAGTTACGGTAGTAAAAATTAATGCGTACATTGACGAAGTCGCAAATTATGTGCGTGATGCTATCAACGAAGAATTTGCACAATACGGAGTTCGCATAGCAAGTTTCAATATTGCTTCTTTGAATTTCGATAAAGCAGACCCGAATGTTCAGAAAATTCTTGATTCTCAATCGGAAGCCGCAAAACGCCGAATGGAAGGTTACACTTATCAGCAAGAACGACAACTTGATGTAATGGAAACAGCAGCAGGCAACGAGGGCAGTGCAGGTCAAATGATGGGTGCGGGAATGGGACTTGGAATGGGCTTTGGCGTAGGCGGAGCATTTGGTCAACAAATGGGTAATATGGCAGGCGTTATGCAACAACAGCAACAAGCAACTCCGCCACCGCCACCAACTGCGACGGTTTGGTTTGTGTTGGTAAATAATCAGCAGTATCAATACGATACTAACACACTTGGTCAATACATTCAAAGCGGACAAATAACTCGCGATACATTGGTTTGGAAAAATGGAATGGCACAATGGGCAAAAACAAGCGATTGCCCCGAATTACAAGGATTTTTCGGTGCAACTCCACCGCCACCACCGCCGATTGTTTAACTTTTAACAATAGAATATTATGTCAAAGAAAATCAATCTCATTGCAAACTATGTGTTGCCGATAGTAGTAATTGCGATAACAATTACACTGTTTTTTATGTTTAAGCCACATGAAACAACAGCGTTGTTTTATCTAAATCTTGGATATACAATATTTCTCGAAGCCGTATTTTTCGGGTATCTCAATTTGTTGTACGCCAAAGTAAAAGAATTTTCAAGTCCTTTTCTTGCTGTATTTGGCGTTTACGCTATTTATTATGTTGTAATCGGGTTTGTTTGTATGTTGGCTTATTCGCTGATACTTTCACACTTTTTGCCGATAAAATTTTATGTTGCCGCGTTAATGGTGCTTACATTACTATGGATAATTATTTCCGTATTGACCGCCCAAACCGATAGCAATTATAAGGAAACGGTAGAAAAATTAAAAGACGATACGCATACATTGAACTTCTACACGCAGAAAATTAACTTGCTCGCTAATCGTTACGAAAAACTTTGCACAGAAAAAGGATTGAAATACGAAACAGATTCCAATAATCGCACGACACTCGACCGATTGAAAGGAAAAATAAGTTTTCTAACTCCCAATATTTTGAATAACGATACGGCAGTTTCTCAATTAACTTCGTTGTTCAACAAATGTGAGGATATTATTGAAGAAACTGAATCGGCAACAGATGATACATTGGTAGAAGCGCAAAAGAAAATGCAACGCTTTGTAGATAACGCTATTGCGGAAATAGATATGTTGAAAAATTTAACACGAAGATAAAATAATGGAAAAAGTAATCAATTTGAACTGCCCGGGTTGTGGTGCACCTGTTTCAACCAAACATAAAATCTGTGAATTTTGCACTCGCCCGATTGTTATCGCTTCGATAACGGCAATTGCGTCAATGTCCACACTCGAAGTGAACAAATACGCCAATGCTTACCGCAAAGAATTAGCGACAAATCCCGACAGCAAAGACTTACATATGTCGCTTGCAATGTGCTATTTCAAACTAAAAATGTATGACAACGCAGCCGTTCCTTTCGCAAAAGCAATAGAAGATAATTTCGATAATTCGGAAACATTCTTTTATGCAGCCATAAATTTACTGAAAGGGAAAAAAGCATTTGTTGCACCTCGTGCCGACATCGACAAAATTTTGGAATATCTAAATGCAGCTATTATGATAGAGCCGCGAGGAATTTATCACTACTTTTTGGCTTATATTAAGAACGATTATTTTGAACGAAAATATCTTAATATTACACCAAATTGGAAAAATGAGTTAGAAACTGCAATCGAAACAGGACTTCCAAATGCGGACATTACACAGTTTTCTGAAATATTGCAAGTTGAAATGCCTGAATGTTTGAGCGTTTAATGTGATTTTTTGTTTTTTCGTTTGGTGGATTAAAAATATTGTTGTACTTTTGTCGCCAACAGTACTCGCCGAGCCTCTTTACAATGCTTAAATTAGGCGAGTCGTTTTTTTATATACACTTATGAAAGAGAATTATTCCAAGACTTGCACACTTCCGAAAGATTTAGTGCCATTGTTAAAACAAAGAGGTTTAACAATTTCCAACGAACAAAAAGCAATCAGTTATTTGACAAACATCGGTTATTTTCGTTTGAGTGCTTATTTCTATCCGCTGCTAAAAGAGCCAAAAACAGAACATTTGTACAAAAATGGTGCAACTTTTGACAAGGCAATGGATATGTACCGTTTCGACAGAAAATTACGGATGTTGATTTTCAATGAAATTGAAAAAATCGAAGTCGCCATTCGCAGTGCAATGAATAATTTGATTAGCGATGAACTGAAAGATGTTTTTTGGGCGACTAATCCACAATATTTTCGCAGTCCTGCCATTTTTGCGAAAACATTATCGCTAATACAAACAGAAACAGCCAAAAATAAAGAAGATTTTATTGCGCATTTTCAATCCAAATATTCAAATCCGTATCCGCCTGTTTGGATGATTACAGAAATAATTCCGTTAGGAGTTTTGATAAATCTGTGCAATAATCTTGCGAATAAATCGCTTTTGAAAAAAGTTGCACATCAATTTGGCTTGCCGTTGCCGGTTTTTTCCTCTTGGACTGTGTTGTTAGTTAATTTGCGTAATATTTGCGGACACCACGCCCGATTGTGGAATAGAGAAATTCCTTTTACCTCGCACAAACTCAATAACCCTAAATTCGCTTGGATAAATTCGGACAATACCGATATGAAGCGAGTTTACTTCCGCATTTGCATCATCAAATACTTACTTTTTACTGTTTCGCCCAACAACCGATTTACACAAAAACTAAAAACTTTATTGTCGGAATACCCAACTGTTGATATTCGGGCAATGGGATTTCCTGCCGATTGGGAAAATGAGCCACTTTGGAAAATAAACTTGACTGATAATAAAGGACAAAAATAAGGGAAAGAGAAATGATGAGAAAATGCACTACAGATAACGGGCGGTTTGGCACAATGGCGGGTGTATCCCGCAGAAATGGCAGTGCGATTTTGGAAGTTTTGTCTCCCCCACGAGCCTCAGTGAGCCCGCCACTGCGCCAAGCCGCTTCTACGATATTACTTAGATCGAACATCATTATTTTTATTTTGAGTAATGATAAAGATGAGTTTTGTGCTCGAATTTTAGACGTGTTGGAAGATTATTCTAATACTTTTTATATAAGTACTTTCGTTTTAAAAGAGTTAATACTTTTGTATAAAGAAGAAAAACTCAAACATTTAAAATACAAATCCTATAAGGAAATATTTGATTCGGTTGATGATTTAGGAATTAAGATAATTTCTGTACAAAGGAGTAATCTATCTGCTTATGCGGAACTTATACCTGTTGCTGATCACAAAGATCCAAACGATCACTTGATCATTGCTCAATCTATTTCCGACAATATTCCGATTATTTCTTCTGACAGGAAATTCAAATCTTACGAAAGACAAGGCTTGCAACTCTTATTTAATAAACGGTAGTTTTATAATTTTATTCGGTGAATATGAATCTGAGTTTTGTTTTATCTTTTGTCATGTGTCTTTTTTTTGTAAATTTGCATTCGGATAAATAATATAATACATGAAAAAAAGAATATTGATACTAACGGGAATGATTTTTACAATCATTTCTTCTTGGGCTTGTACCAATCTTTTAGTCGGTAAAGCCGCATCTGTGGACGGTTCTACGATGGTTACCTATTCGGCCGATTCGTATTCCTTGTACGGCGAGTTGTATCACTGGCCGGCAGCGACTTATCCGGCGAATACTTGGATGGATGTTCGAGAATGGGATTCCGGCAAGTATTTGGGAAAAATTCCGCAGGCGAGCCAAACATACAATGTGATCGGTAACATGAATGAGCATCAACTCTGCATTGGAGAAACGACTTACGGCGGTCGCAACGAATTGATTGATTCGACCGGGATAATGGATTACGGAAGCCTCATTTATATAGCCTTGCAACGATCGAAATCCGCGCGGGAAGCCATTCAACTCATGACCGATTTGGTGGCGACTTACGGTTATTGCAGCAGCGGCGAATCGTTTTCGGTTGTGGATAAAAACGAAGTCTGGATACTCGAAATGATTGGAAAAGGAGTTGGAAATAAAGGCGCCGTGTGGGTAGCCGTTCGTATTCCGGACGATTGCATCGCTGCACATGCCAATCAATCGCGAATCCACCGATTCCCGCTAAATGACAAAGAAAATTGCTTGTATTCTAAGGACGTCATTTCTTTTGCTCGTTCCAAAGGATATTTCAACGGGAAAGATAATGAATTTAGTTTTGCCGATGCTTATAATCCGTTGGATTGGAGTGGATTGCGATTTTGCGAAGCTCGCGTTTGGAGCTTTTTCAACCAATATACCGACAATGCCGGACAATGGCTTCCTTATATCATGGGTGAAAATCCGGAACCTATACCGTTGTATGTGAAACCCAACCGAAAACTAAGCGTAAAAGATATGATGGCAAGTATGCGCGATCATTACGAAGGAACGCCTTTCGATCCGACTTTGGATATAGGCGCAGGACCTTTCGGGTCTCCTTATCGTTTTCATCCGCTATCGTGGAAAGTGGACAGTGTCGAATATGCTTTTGAACGTCCGACTTCGACGCAACAAACGGGATTTACTTTTGTAGGGCAAATGCGGAATTATTTACCCGATGAAATAGGCGGCGTTTTCTGGTTTGGCGTTGACGATGCGCGATTTACCGTTTATACGCCGATGTATTCCTGCATGACTCAAACGCCGGAATGTTATCGCGTCGGGAACGGTGATTTTACGCATTTTTCATGGACTTCGGCTTTCTGGATTCACAATTGGGTTGCCAATATGGCTTATGCCCGCTACAATCAGATGCTCCCGGATGCGAAAACTTTGCAGGACCGGTTGGAAGACGGTTATTTAACTTCGCAGCAATCGGTCGAACAAAAAGCGAAAGAATTGCTTTCAACAGACAAAGAACAGGCCGTTGCCTTCTTGACGGATTACAGCATAGGGGTTGCCCAAAAAGCGACGGATGAATGGAAATCATTGGGCGAATACATGATTGTCAAATATATGGACGGAGTCGTTAAAAAAGAAAAAGACGGAGAATTTATTCATAATGAATACGGAGGTTCGCAGTATCCGAATCGCCCCAAATTTGATGATAAATATTTACGAACGATCGTAGAAGAAAAAGGAGAATGGTTAAAAGAAAAAACACTGCAATAGAATTATGGAAGAAGAAAAATTGTTAGAACAAGTACAAGCGAAAGCCAAAGCTTGGTTATCGCGGGAATATGACGAGGCGACTCGCAAAAGTGTGCAAGAATTATTAGACAAAGAAGATCCGGCCGATTTGATTGATGCTTTTTACCGGGATTTGGAATTTGGAACCGGCGGGCTTCGAGGCATTATGGGCGTAGGCTCAAACCGGATGAATCAATACACGGTCGGCGCTGCAACTCAAGGATTAGCCAATTATTTGAAAAAAGAATTTGCCGATTTACCGGAAATCAAGGTGGTCATCGGTCACGATTGTCGGAACAACAGCCGTCGGTTTGCGGAAATTTCCGCCGATATTTTTTCCGCCAACGGAATCAAAGCCTATTTATTTCCCGATTTGCGTCCGACGCCGGAAGTCAGTTACGCCATTCGTACATTAGGATGCCAAAGCGGGATAATCATAACCGCTTCTCATAATCCGAAAGAATATAACGGATATAAAGCCTATTGGAACGACGGCGCTCAAGTGATTTCACCCCACGATCATAACATTATTGCCGAAGTTAATGCGATAACTTCAATCAAAGAAATTAATTTCAAAGGAAATCCGGCCTTGATTCAAATCTTGGATGAAACCATTGATAAGCGGTTCATCCGGGATTTATTGACGATTTCTCTTTCTCCCGAAGCCATTGAGCGGCAAAAAACAATAAAGATTGTTTACACCCCGTTACACGGTACCGGCGGAACATTAATACCGGCTGCTTTGAAAGCAATGGGTTTCACGAATATTATCCATGTTCCCGAACAAGATGTCGTCAGCGGCGATTTTCCGACTGTAGTTTCACCGAATCCCGAAGAACCGGCTGCTTTGAAAATGGCTGTCGAAAAAGCGATTGAAACCGGCGCCGACTTGGTGATGGCATCCGATCCCGATGCCGATAGGGTAGGGGCTGCCGTTCGCAATGAAGCCGGCGAATTTGTCTTACTGAACGGGAATCAAACCCTGTTGATTTTCATCTATTATTTAATTACCCGTTGGAGGGAAACCGGTAAATTAACCGGAAAAGAATACGTAGTGAAAACGATTGTTTCGACCGAGTCGGTTGAAAGTATAGCCAAAAAGAACGGTATCAAAATGTACGATTGTTACACCGGATTCAAATGGATTGCCGATGTGATGCGTAAAAACGAAGGAAAGAAAATCTATATAGGAGGCGGAGAAGAAAGTTACGGTTTCTTGGCGGAAGATTTTGTTCGCGATAAAGATGCGGTTTCCGCTTGTATGCTCTTGGCCGAAATTGCGGCATGGGCAGCCGACAACGGCAAAACCCTTTACCGGTTGTTGCAGGATATTTACGTGGAATACGGATTTTCAAAAGAAAAAGGCATCTCGGTGGTCAGAAAAGGAAAATCGGGTGCGGAAGAAATCGAAGCCATGATGAAAAATTTCCGCGAAAAACCGATGCGCGAAATTGCCGGTTCGAAAGTGATTTTCATTAAAGACTTTGTCAAATTGATCGGGAAAGATTTACTTGACAATGAGTCCGTTTCGCTTGATATGCCGACAACTTCCAATGTGCTGCAATATTTCACCGAAGATCAAACAAAGGTCTCGATTCGTCCTTCCGGAACCGAGCCTAAAATTAAATTTTATATTGAAATTCACAGTAAAGTGGCTTCACATGAAGAGTTAGCGACTGCCGAAGCGGCTGCCGAAGTGAAAATCGGAGAAGTCCGCCGGTCGTTGGGGATATAAATATGAAAGAAATACAAAAATTCACCGGCTTTACGCAAGCAACTTTTGACTTCTTCGCCGGCTTGAAAGAAAACAATTATAAACCATGGTTTGAAGAACACAAGCCGGTTTATGAGCATGAGGTATTGTTGCCGTTAAGAGCTTTAGTACTCGCCATGACGCCGGTCATGTATTCCATAGATTCTCAAATGGATTTCCGTCCCAATAAAACTATTTCCCGGATTTATCGGGATATTCGTTTTTCAGCGGACAAGTCGCCCTATAAAACCAATATGTGGATTATGTTTCAACGAATTGTACCGAATTGGGAAGGTTTTCCCGGATTCTATATGGAAATTACTTCGGATTCTTATCAATACGGAATGGGTTTGTACATGGCGAAGAAAAACATAATGGATGAATATCGGGCCAAAATGGAGTATGAACCGGAATCTTTCCGACAAATGACGGAAAACTTAGTCGGCAAGCATCGGTTTGTTCTCGGTGGAGACGAATACAAACGGCCGATAAACAATTCGCTGCCGGATTATTTTCAAACTTGGTTTCAACGGAAAAACATTTATCTTTATAAAATCTGTCCGATTGGGAAAGAGCTGTTCGATGAAGGATTTGCAAAACATTTATCCGATGAATTTACTTTAATGCAGCCTTTTTACAATTTTCTGACAGAGATATGCGTTTAATAACTTAATTATACAAATAAAACATATGAAACGAATTACGGGGTTATTAATTTCCCTTTGTTTATGTTCTGTCATTCATGCCGATGAGGGAATGTGGATGTTGAATCAATTGAAAGAAACGAATTGGAAGCGAATGAGAGAATTAGGGTTTCAATTAAATCCCGAACAATTGTACGATACGATTCAGCCCTCTCTGAAAGATGCGGTAGTGATTTTTGGCGGCGGATGCACCGGTATCACCGTATCCGATAAAGGCTTGATTTTTACCAATCACCATTGCGGATATGGCGCTATCCAATCCCAAAGTTCGGTCGAACACAATTATCTGCGCGACGGTTTTGTCGCCCGAACCCCGGAAGAAGAACTCCCGATTCCCGATCTTTCTGTTTATTATTTGATAAAGACGGTGGATGTCACGCCGGAAGTACTTGCCGGAGTGAGCGATACCATGACGGAAGAAGAACGAACAAAGGCAATTGAAAAAGCTTCGAATCAATTGGTTAAACAATATACAGATCAAGAAAACGCCGTGATGGCGCGAGTAAATGCGTATTTTGCCAACAATGCTTATTACTTGAATCTTTACGAAGAAATAACCGACGTTCGCTTGGTTTTTGCCCCGCCATCGTCTATCGGTAAATTCGGAGGGGATACCGACAATTGGATGTGGCCCCGCCAGACGGGAGATTTCAGCATTTTCCGCGCTTATGCGAATCCGGATAAAAAACGGGGCTATCAAAAAGAAAATGTTCCTTACAAACCCAAATTCTTTTCTAAAGTATCCGTCGAAGGATATGACAAAAATTCATATGCGATGACCATCGGCTTTCCGGGACGAACCGCCCGCTATTTAACTTCTTGGGGAGTGGAACAACGCATCAAAAGCGCTAATGAACCGCGCATTGAAGTTCGCGGCATCAAGCAGGAAATCTGGCAGAAAGCCATGATGGAATCCGAAGCCGTTAAGATTAAATACGCATCCAAATATTCGGGCAGTTCCAATTACTGGAAAAATTCCATCGGCATGAATCGGGGACTCGAACGCATGCATGTCATCGAACGAAAACAGGCGCTCGAACAGGAGTTTCGCAAGTGGTTAAATGCGAATCCCGATAAAAAAGCCGCTTACGGAGAAGTTCTCGATCGGTTGGAAAACGCCTATATCTCGACCGACGAAGCGCAACGCATTCTTACGTATCTGACCGAAGCATTTACCGGCGGAGCGGAAATCATTCGTTTTGCCACTCTTGCCAATGCGGATGCAAATACGAAACAAGATAGCCTGTCGGTTCTTTATGAAAAACGGTTGCTTCCGGCATACAAAGATTATGAACCGGCCCTTGACGAGAAAGTGCTGACTGCAATGCTCCGGATTGTGAAAGAACGTGTGCCGGCACAAAATCTTCCGGATATTTATGCAATGATAGATAAAAAATACAAAGGAAATTACGCGAGATATTCCAACGATTTGTTCAAGAAATCAATTGTACCCTATCAAGAAAAATTAAAAGGAACGCTTCTGAATCCGAAAAAAATCAAAAATTTGGAAAAAGACCCGGCCGTTCAATTGGCACAATCGGTACAGAAACAACTGACTGCTCTGCGTGATGCCGTTTCGAAGAATCGTTACGATATTCTCAAAGAAGAGCGGTTGTTTTTTGCCGGATTGCAAGAGATGGAACCGGAAGTGAACTTTCCTTCCGACGCCAATTTTACCATGCGGATGAGCTATGGAAGCGTTGGCGGCTATGTACCTTATGACGGAGCGTGGTACGAATATTTCACGACTACGAAAGGCATCTTTGAAAAGTATGTGAAAGATGACTATGAATTTGATGTTCAACCGGAAATTTTGGAACTTCTCGGAAAAAAAGATTTCGGACGCTATGCGAACGGAAAAGGAGATATCAATGTTGATTTTCTGACGAATAACGATATTACCGGCGGAAATTCCGGCAGTCCGATTTTCGACGGAAAAGGACGTTTGTTGGGACTTGCATTCGACGGAAATTGGGAAGCCATGAGCGGTGATATTGCTTTCGAAACGGATGTTCAAAGATGTATCGGCGTTGATATTCGCTACATACTGTATATAATTGATCAATGGGGTCATTGTCGGCGATTGTTGGATGAATTGAATATCGAATGAAAGGTATTTCAAAAGATATGGCGTTTTGGAAAAAGATGCGCTTCAAATACAAGCTGTCTTTTTTGAATGAGAATACATTGGAAGAAGTATTTGCATTACGCTTATCCAGACTTTCCGGGTTGTTGACTTTGGCTGTTTTTGTAGTCTTTTTGATTACGCTTACCGCAATCGTTATTATTAAAACGCCTATCCGCAATTATTTACCCGGATATTTGGATTCTGAAATTCGTCAAGAGATGATTGATAATGCTTTAAGGACCGATTCACTCCAACAGCAATTATTTATCCAATCGAAATATTTGCAAAATGTAACCGCTATTTTACGAGGAGATATGAAGGTGGATCAAGTTCGTCAGGTAGATTCCGTTAAGGATAATTCGAATGTCAATCTGGAAAAATCAAAACAAACGGCCGATTTTGTTCGCAATTATGAAGAAGAAGAAAAATATAACCTGAATGTTGTGCAGACTTCCTCGCTTCGTTCGGATAACGCTTTTTTTTACAGGCCGGTAAAAGGACTTATTTCTTCGTCTTTCAATCTGAAGGAAAAACATTACGGCATAGACATTGCGGCTAAGCCCCAAGAGTCGGTTTTGGCTACGATGAAAGGAACGGTTATTTATGCCGGTTTTGACGCTAATTTCGGATATGTTATTCATATTCAACATTCCAACGGATTTCTTTCCGTATATAAACACAATGCGCTCTTATTGAAAGAAGAAGGTGATGAAGTATTCGGAGGAGAAGTGATTGCTCTCGTAGGAAGCACCGGGAATCTGTCAACCGGCGATCATCTTCATTTTGAACTGTGGTACAAAGGGAAAGCGGTTGATCCCATCGAATATATAAATTTTAATTAATGCACGACGATAAGAGGCAAATAGCGATTTTGGGTTCAACCGGATCCATCGGAACTCAAGCGCTGGACGTAATTCGTAAGCATGCGGATTTATTTGAAATCTATGCACTTACAGCAAACCAAAAAGTAGAACTGTTGATTAAGCAAGCGCTGGAATTTTTGCCGGAAATGGTGGTTATCGCCGATAAACAAAAATATCCTCGTTTAAAAGAAGCGCTCAGTCATCTGCCGATTAAAGTTTGGGCAGGCGAAGATGCTTTGTCGCAGGTTGTTCAAGCCGAACCTATTCAAATGGTTTTAACGGCTATGGTCGGCTATTCGGGATTAAAGCCAACGTTAAGCGCAATTCGGGCCGGAAAAGCGATCGCTTTAGCCAACAAAGAAACATTGGTCGTAGCCGGCGATTTAGTCACTCGATTGGCTGCGGAAAAACAAGTTCCCATTCTGCCGGTTGATTCGGAACATTCGGCCATCTTTCAATGTTTGGCGGGAGAACGGAACAATCCGATCGAAAAAATAATACTGACGGCTTCCGGAGGACCTTTCCGCACTTTTTCTTCGGAGCAATTGGCGCAGGTAACCTCAAAAGAAGCGTTGAAGCATCCCAACTGGAATATGGGCGCTAAAATTACCATTGATTCGGCAACTTTAATGAACAAAGGTTTTGAAATGATTGAAGCCAAATGGCTTTTCGGTTTGACTACCGACCAAATCCAAATCGTTGTTCATCCGCAATCCATTATTCATTCGATGGTTCAATTTCGGGATTCTTCCATCAAAGCGCAAATGGGTTTACCCGATATGCGTCTGCCGATTCAGTATGCCTTAGCCTATCCGAAACGGATTGATTCGGATTTTGAGCGATTGGATTTCAATCGAGTCCCGATTTTAACATTTGAAGAGCCGGACAAAAACCGGTTTCGTTGCTTGGAATTGGTATACCGAGCCGTCCGGAAAGGAGGAAATATGCCTTGCATACTTAATGCAGCGAATGAAATTGTTGTAGCCGGTTTTTTAGAAGACAAAATCAAATTTCCGGCAGTGAGTGAAATAATTGAGCAAACCATGGAAGAAGTTTCGTTCATTGCTTCACCCGATTGGGAAAGCTATGTTCAAACCGATGCGGAAGCTCGACGAAAAGCGGAGGAGATAATAAAGGCAATTTGAAAAAACGGGAAGCATTTTTATATTTGCCGGGCGGCATTTCCGTTTTCTTTGACGGGTTTTTGCCGGTGTCTCGGTATGCTTTGAAAATGCGGATAAGATGAAATAACAAAATCAATAATAATGAATAACTGTTTGAAATTAATTGTTGCGGCAGTATTGCTGTGTGCCTTTGCCGCCTGTTCTAAACAAAAAACGCAAGTGCAGGAAAAAATCATACCTGTAAAAATAATGGAAATTACCGCATCGCAAACGGCAAGCGAAAAAATGTATGTCGGTACGGTGGAAGAATCGGTTGGCGTTTCACTTTCGTTTTCGGGTACGGGAACGGTAGAACAGGTGCTTGTATCCGAAGGGCAGTTGGTAACAAAAGGACAGCTGCTTGCCACGCTCAACACGACCACGATGCAAAACGCCTATGATGCCTCGCTGGCAAAACTCGCGCAGGCGCAAGATGCTTACGACCGACTTGCAAAAGTTCATGAGAGCGGCAGTTTGCCCGACATTAAATTTGTCGAAGTAGAGACCGGCTTGCAACAAGCAAAATCAATGGTTGCCATTAGCAAAAAATCGCTGGACGACTGCAAAATGTATGCGCCGAGCGACGGCGCGATTGCCTTCCGTAACATTGAAGTCGGTACGAATGCGATGCCGGGAATAGCGGCCTTCAGACTTCTGACAGTGGATAAAGTAAATATAAAATTTCCCGTGCCGGAAAACGAAATCGGCCGTATTCAAATCGGACAAGAGGCAAGCGTTGTCGTTTCCGCGCTTAACAACGCCGTTTTTACCGGCAAAATCGAAATAAAAGGCGTTTCCGCCAATGTATTGTCGCACACCTACGAAGTTAAAATCGGAATTATGAATAATATGAAATCGAAAAATATTTTATTGCCCGGAATGGTTTGTAAAGTTTTTCTGGCTGGAGAAACCGGTACGCCAGCCTTTGTCATACCCGACAACGCTATTCAAATTTCACCTGACGGCCGATGTTTTGTATGGCTGGCAAAAGACAGCACAGCCTGCCGCTGCTTTGTTAAACCGGGCAATTTGACCAACGACGGAATTATAGTTACCGAAGGACTTCAAGCAGGCAACAAAATCATTGTCGAAGGGTTTCAAAAAATAAGCGAGGGAATGAAAATTTCAATCACGGATTAAGGACGGAAGCAATGCAGAAAAACAATAGAATCATTGAATGGGCAATGAAGAACCGGCAAATTATCATTTTGTTGGTAACTGTGCTGTTTATTGCGGGGATTTACTCGCTGGTGGTGATGTCCAAACAGGAAATGCCGGAATATATAATTCGTCAAGGCGTTGTGGTAGGCGTATATCCGGGAGCGAGTTCGCAGCAGGTAGAAGATCAAATGACCAAACCGCTTGAACGCTACCTTTTTACTCACACTGAAGTGAAACGCGCCAAAACCACTTCCAAATCGGAAGAAGGCATTTGCTACATTTTCGTGGAATTGAACGACGATGTGAAAGATAAAAACATAGTTTGGAGTAAAATCAAACACGGCTTGGCTCAGTTTAAATCTTCTTTACCCTCAGGCGTTTTAGCGGTGATTGCCGACGATGATTTCGGCGATGTGTCCGCATTGCTCATCACAGTAGAATCCGACGACAAAACCTACCGTGAACTCGACGATTACGCCGACGATCTGGAAGACGCTTTGCGTTGCGTGCCGACGGTCGCCAATGTGCGGCGTTTCGGCTCGCAAAAGGAACAAATTACCGTTTATATTGATAACGAAAAACTGTCGGCTTACGGTATCGGCGCTAAAACGCTGATGACAAATCTTTTTGCTCAAGGTTTTACCACTGTGAGCGGCTCGTTGGATAACACTCGAAGCGAGATGCCGATTCATATTGCCGAAAGCTTCCGTAATGAGCAGGAAATTGCCGACCAAATTATTTTTTCCTCGCCGCAAGGCGATGCAGTGCGCGTGAAAGACATCGGGCGGGTGGTACGCGAGTATTATCCCAAACCCGACAGTTACATTACCTATAACGGACGGAAATGCGTGCTGTTGTCGGTTGAGGTAGTTTCTACGGCAAACATTATCGCTTTCGGGAAAGAAGTCAATAAAGTGTTAGCCAAATTCAAAGCCGAACTGCCCGATAGCGTGAAGATTGATCGAATCGTTGACCAACCGGAAATAGTCAGCGAGTCCATCAACCATTTTTTGCGGGAATTGTTGATTGCCATCCTCGCCGTTGTGCTTGTAACAATGATTTTGCTGCCGTTCCGCGTGGCGGTGGTAGCGGCGACTTCTATTCCCATCACCGTCTGTATAACGCTTACGGTACTGTTTTTAGCGGGAATCCCGTTAAATATGATTACTTTGGCGGGATTGATTGTGGTGTTGGGGATGATTGTGGATAACTCCATCGTGGTAGTGGATAGCTACATAGACAAACTTGACAGCGGCGAAAATCGTTGGGATTCGACTATCCGCAGCGCACAGGAATATTTTAAATCCATTCTGTCGGCTACGCTTGCCATCAGCATTACGTTTTTTCCGTTGATTTTTGTTACCACCGGCACTATTCACGATTTTCTGATACATTTCCCGTGGGTAATCGGCATTACGCTCTTTATTTCGCTCATTGTGGCGATGCTCGTCATTCCGATTTTTCAATACTTTTTGATTAAAAAAGGAATTCTTCAAATGAAAAAAGAAAGCGGAAAACGAGATAGGAAATCCATTCTCGACTATGTTCAAGCGACTTATGAGCGTCTGCTTGCAACGGTTTTTGCCTATCCGAAAACCACTGTTGCCATTGCTTTGATAAGTGTTGCGGGAGGCGGATTGCTTTTTATACACCTTCCGCAAAGAATGATGCCGGTTGCTGAGCGCGACCAGTTTGCTGTTGAAATTTATTTGCCGCAGGGTGGTCCGCTCGAAAAAACCGCTGCCGTTTGCGACAGTTTGGAAAACATTTTGCGGGCAGATAAGCGTGTCAAATCCGTTTCCTCGTTTATCGGCACAAGTTCGCCGCGTTTTCACATGGTGTATGCGCCCAATATGCCTTCAAAAGCCTACGGACAGTTTATCGTGAATACCGTTTCCGATGAGGCGACCGTAGAAATGTTGAAAGATTACACCAACAGCTATGCTTTCTATTTTCCCGAAGCTTACGTAAGGTTTAAGCAACTTGATTTTCAAGATGTTGATGCACCTGTGGAAATTCGGCTTATGGGCAAAAATGTCGCCGATTTGAAAACGCAAGGGGAAAAAATAGTCAAATATCTCCAATCGCTCGACGAATGTTTGTGGGTACGTACAAGTTTCGATACTTCTCTTCAAGGCGTGAAAATAGACCTTGACCTTGACGAAACTTCACGGTTGGGAATTAACAAAACATTGGTTTCGCTGGGTATTGCATCGGGTGTGACGGGTATGAAAATCAGCGATTTGTGGGAAGGTAACTATGATGTGCCGGTATATATTGAACCGGAAAGACTCAACAGTACAATTTCCGATTTGCAAAATGTGCAAATTTCCGGCTTGCTCGGCGCGACTGTTCCCTTGCGGCAAATCGGCAACATTATGCCCGAATGGGAAGACAGTTACATCACGCATCGCAACGGCGTAAGGACGTTGAGCATTCTTGCCGACGTAAAATACGGCAAATACGCGAATAAGGTTTTTGCAAAAGCGAGACGTTATGTTAATAAAGAAATCGTACCGCAATTGCCTGCCGACGTGGAATGTCAATACGGCGGTTTATATGAACTTGAAGACGAAACGATGTCGCCGATGTATTTGGCAATGGCTATTTCGTTTGTCATCATGTTCTTCATTCTTATCTTCCATTTCCGCAAAATCAAAATGGCAGTTATCATAATGCTTGCCTCTTCGTTGTGTATCTTCGGGGCCTCGTTCGGCGTGTGGGTTTTGGGCGTTGATTTCAGCGCTTTTGCCATTTTGGGCATTATCGGACTGGTCGGCATTATCATTCGTAACGGAATAATAATGTACGATTACATTGAATTATTGCGATTTACGCGAGGCGAAACGGTACTCCAAGCCGTTATTGAAGCCGGAAAACGCCGAATGCGACCCATATTCCTCACCTCTGCTTGCGCCTCCATGGGCGTACTGCCGATGATTATCTCCGCAAGTCCGATGTGGTCGGGTATGGCGGCAATTATTTTCTTCGGAACGCTGATTACGATGGTACTGATCGTTACCGTAATGCCGGTGGTGTATTGGTTGGTTTATAAAAAAGACGATAAAAATATTTCAAGTTAAAATTAAAAATTACGAATTACGAGATGAAAAAAATCGGAATTATTATAATACTTTGTTTTACGATTAATTCGGTATTCTCGCAAAATATGCTGACATTGGAACAATGCAAAGCGTTGGCATTAAAAAACAACCGGCAGATAAAAAATGCCGAATTGTCGGTCGAAAAGGCGGAACAACAGAAAAAAGAGGCATTTACAAAATATTTCCCAAGCGTTAACGCTATCGGTATGGGTTTCTTGGCAAACAAACCGTTGCTGTCAATGGATCTGTCGGCGATGATGCAGCCGACAATGGAAGCGCTTACGCCGACAATAGGGTGGCTGATGCAACAGGGCGCGCCGTTGGACCCTGCCGCTTTTAATATCGAACAAAAAATCGAAATACTGAAAAACGGAATGATTGCGGGGGTGATGGCTGCACAGCCGATTTTTGCGGGCGGACAGATTATCAACGGGAATCGCCTTGCCAAAGCGGGAATAGAAGCCGGCCGATTACAAAAACAAATTGCCGAAAACGACGTATTGCTCGAAACAGAGCATTATTTTTGGCAACTCGTTTCGTTGCGGGAAAAGATGAAAACCATTGAAGATTCGGAAGTAATGCTTCTCCGCATTTTGTCGGATGTGAAAACGGCAGTTGCGGCAGGATTGACTACAAGCAATGATATTTTGCGTGTGGAACTCGAACAGAACAAGCTGGAGAGCAGTAAACTCAAACTCGAAAACGGAATGATGATGCTGAAAATGACTTTGGGACAGAAAATCGGCGTTCCTTCCGACGGCTTTGATATACAACAACCTGAAATTGAAGAAATAACGCCGAATTTATACGGATACGACAACGCCACGTTACAAAACCGTCCCGAATACAAACTTTTGGAAAAATCGGTTGAAGTTGCACGTTTACAACGGAATATAGAAGTGGGTAAAAACTTGCCGACAGTTGCAATTGGTGCAGGTTACGAGTATCTGAATTTCGATATGAACAAAAAAGACGGGATGAATAATAATTTCGGAATGCTGTTTGCCAACGTTTCCGTTCCGATTTCGGACTGGTGGGGCGGCTCTCATGCCATCAAACGAAAAAAACTCGAATTGCAACAAGCCGAAAACACCAAAAGCGATAACGCCGAACTGCTTTGGATACAAATGCAAAACTTGCAGGACGGAGTAAACGAGGCATATCAGCAGGTTTTGGTGGCGAAAAAATCCATTTTGTCGGCCGAAGAGAACTTGAAAATAAGTCGCGATAACTACAACGCCGGTATAATAATTCTTTCCGACCTGCTCGAAGCTCAAAATCTTTTGCAACAATCCCGCGACCAATATGCCGAAGCGGTCACCGAATATTTTGTGAACTTGGCGGAATACAAGAATGCAACGGGAAGGTACAATCTATAAATTTATAAATAATTACCGGAGACGCCGTATTCATTTTTTTGTTTTTTGCTCCAATATCCAAGCATCTGCATGTGCCGGATAATCCTTTTGAAATCGGATAAGAAATTGTTCGGCTTCAGTCCTGTCTTCAAAGTAATTCGTATAAATTCGATATTTTCCGTCTGAAAGAAGGATAGTTGCATTTTCAAAACCTTGAGATTGAAATTCGGCTGCGGCTTTTTCTGCCGAAAGTTGATCCGGCGAATCGGCAATGATAACGTAATAACGATAAGAATTTACATTTGGTTCTTTGACGACCGGGCTCCGAGTCAAAAAACGAATAAGACCGGCATATTGCGTGGACACGGGAGAAATATAACCGGTATTCAAAGAAGTAGGAATAAAGCATATAGCGATAAAAATCACAATAACCGCACTGAGATATAAAAGGAATTTTCGGCGAATCGAAGCCCAAATCTTATTTTCCGGGTGATTTTTCACCTGCTGTTTAACATCTCTCAGAAACGGCAATGAAAAGCCGGTTAATCCGTAATTGAGAGCATTACAGCTTAAAGTTTTATCCGGATGAAACAACGGTTTATTATCTTCCGAATACAAAGTTCCCACGCCCGGAATCCGTACCTTTTTCCCTTCATCCAAAGTATGCAGTATATTGTTTACATATTGAGCTATCAACAAATTTGCTTCTTTATAGGCAAATTCTTTTTCCTTCGTGATAGAATCGGCTAATAAACCGTCGTTGTGTTTTATTTCGGGATTAAACTCTAAAAACCGGGTCGGGGGCGATAAAATTCCCCACCGATTAGCCGTTTCCCTGTCGGACGAAGAGACGACAAAAGCCCCTAACCCCGGAACGACCACGCATTCGTGCCGGGTGAGTAAATAAGCAATATGAAAGGGAACGGTTTGCATATTGCAAAAATACAAAAAAAATGAAATATTCCGAAGTTTTCAATTGGAAATTTGTTAAAAAAGAGGCGTCATTGCGGCAACAGTATTGTGAAAGAAGCCTATCTCGGCGGAGCCGTTTATTTTTGCCCGGCTTGTCAGAAGCTGTAGTTTTTGCACATCAAGCTTCCTATACTAAATTTCATCCGTCAAATTCCATGCTTGAATATGCCGTATCCCGTTATTTGAAGGAAAAGAAACGTCATCAAGCGTAACGAGCATTTTTTCATAATGATTTTGTATAGCCTCCAGTGAGGCATATTCGCGTCGTGCCGTTTGTTCGTCCGCCAAAAGATAGGCGCTTTGTATGTAAACGACTCTGTCGCCTTTTATCGCAACGAAATCCACTTCCATATTGTGCATCACTCCGGTATAAATCTGATATCCTGCTCTTCGGAGTTCGAGATAGACGAGATTTTCAAGTTTGTACCCAATTCCGTATCCGAATCCGGGATAGAGGTAATTTTTGAACGACAAATCGTTGATGTAATATTTGCAACTACCGGAAATCGTTTCTTTGCCCTTGATATTGTAGCGTTCCGTCCGATGTATCAAAAAGGTGTCTTGAATATAACCGATATAGCCGGCAATCGTATCGTAAGTTGTTTTGCGTCGGTTACTTTTGAAAAAATTCAGAATCCGGTTTATTGAAACCGGATTTGAAGCATTGTTCACAAGAAAAGCAAAAATATCTTCCAGTAATTTCGGCTCTTTAACCGGGTATCGTTGTATGATGTCGCGCAGCAGTACGGTATCTTTGACAGCGGATATATAGTTGCGTTTGGTTTCCTCATTCGGCAATGCAAACAGTTCCGGTAAGGCCCCGGTTTCCATGTAATCAACATAAGTTTGTTTTGAAACCGGCTTACCTGTTATCCCCGCGTATTCATTGAAGCTGAACGGAATTATTTCAAATTTCACATAGCGGCCCGAAAGTAACGTTGCCAATTCCCCCGACAACATTTTGGAGTTGGAACCGCTGATGAATAACTCACAGTTTTCCGTAAAATTCTGTGAAC
Source organism: Candidatus Azobacteroides sp. (assembly GCA_009778655.1). Classification (GTDB taxonomy): domain Bacteria; phylum Bacteroidota; class Bacteroidia; order Bacteroidales; family Azobacteroidaceae; genus Azobacteroides. The sequence goes on along the minus strand of WRFZ01000172.1, from coordinate 1,874 downwards.
AGGAATTTACAAAATGTTCCCATCCCGATATATTCTGAATTTCATCAATGAAGAGCCAAATTTTCCCGACCGGTTGCAATTTGTTTTTGTACAGGTTGAATAAGGTTTCGAGTTCTTTGTAAGTTTCGATGAAATCAAAATCAGTAAATTCTCTATTGATATACAAAATATTATTCGGATTTACGCCTGTTTTTATCAGTTCGGATATAATTTGTCGCAGCACATAGCTTTTGCCGGAACGCCGCTGTCCCACAAGTACTTTAATCAGTCGGTTTCCTTTATACGCAAAAATTTTATCCATGTAATACTTTCGTATAAATCCTAACTCCGAAAACGCTTCATTTCGGAAATTATATTTCTCAAGAATTGCAAAAATTTCTTCCATACCCGAAAATGTTTCCGCAAAGATAAAAATTTTCTTCCACACTCGAAAATATTCGCAAAACCGGTAATATTTTCTTCCGTGCTCGAAATCATTTGTTTGAATACCGATTATCCCGAAGTGAAAACCGACAGCGGCGGGGCGACGTGTCACTTTTTTCATCCTGTTTTCGGCAAAATTAGGACTAAAACAGCCAAAATTCGGATTATTTTTTAACTAAATATAATTTTTTTTTATTTTTTTTTGTTTTATCAAAATATTGCAATATATTTGCACCCGTGAAATGAATTAAGGATTATTAACTAAATTTGAAAAAAGATGAAAAAACTGGTTTTATTATCGTGTTTAGTTATTGCAGGTTTGGTTACTGCAAATGCACAAGGATTAAAAGGGAAATGGTACGGTACCGCTCAAGTTGGGTATTCTGATACTAAAGCAGGAAATGAAAAAACTTCTTATTTTAATGTGCTTCCGATTGTAGGTACATTTATCAGCCCGGATGTAACGGTTGGTCTGGCTTTTGGTTATTTGGATAATAAATCAAAAGGCTATGATCTTGCTACTACCGGAGTTTTAGATTCAGAAGTTCGAGCTTGGGCTTTTGAACCGTTGGCAAGAAGATATTGGAACATCAGCGGGCCTTTCTTCTTCTTCGGACAATTGGCGGTGCCTTTGGCTTTCGGTAAAGTGCAAGATACCAATATTAAGGTTTCCCAATTCGGAATCGGAGCTTCTGCCGGCTTTGATATGGTAATTTGGAAAAGCGTTTCTATCGAATTTTCCTACAACATTGCCAATTTATCATTTACCAGATGTAAAGGATCAGATTTGACCACATTGGGATTAGCTGAAAAAATTTCAACTACCAATTTCCAATTGGCTCATGTAGCCAATCTGCAAAATGGCGGAAACATACCCGCAGTCATTCCACTTGGCGAACAAAGCGGTTTATTGACTCCTATTTCTGTCGGTATCAAATTCTTCTTTAATTAAACCGATTGAAAAATTGATGAACTAAGAATAAAGAGGCTGCCTAAAAACAGCCTCTTTGTTTTTTCGGTTCGTGTCTCGTTTAAAACCGGCCTTGCGGAACAGATGTTTAGCCAATAAATAGTAACCGGTATGTCGTTTATTATTCCATGAAAGAGATGAGTGATAATATTCATTCCGGAGAAGAGAAGAAAGACGGTTTGTCGCGCATTATAACCATGAGAAAATTACCGTATTTGGATGACTGATACATCCGGCCCGAATCCGGAGGGAAGGGAATCGGTACGGATTTGATTCGTAAGGCCATAGAAAAAGCCAAAAAAACAGATGTCATAAAGTCAGACAGTAAGTAGCGAAAAGGAAGGCATCTTCAGACCGGATTTTGAACCGACCGGTGAAGGTTTTATCTTGGAGATAAGGTAATTTTTAATACGCAGATATTAATATTTTGTAAGTTATGCAATAAATATTACAAAAACAAGTGTAAATACATTCCATTATC
>WRFZ01000171.1 GCA_009778655.1 Candidatus Azobacteroides sp. | reverse complement strand
TTAAACGGTGGAATATTTTATATAAAAATATGAACAAAAATAAGTTAAATTTAATGAAAAATTTATGAAAAGATTGACTTTATTATTCGCCTGCTTTTTAATAAGCATGGGATTGGCAATCGCGCAGAATAAGCAGGCATCGGGAACGGTTACCGATGAGAACGGTGAACCGATTGTCGGCGCTTCCGTGATTGCAAAAGGTGCGACAACAATCGGTACGGCTACGGACGTGAACGGAAAATTCTCATTGACCGTTCCGGAATCGGTGCATACGCTGATAGTCCGGTATATCGGCTATACTCAAACAGAAGCGCTGGCATCTGCGAACGCAAGGATTTCGCTTACGCCGGATACGAAAACGCTGAACGAAGTGGTGGTAACGGCATTGGGTATTTCAAGAGATAAAAAAGCGTTAGGATATGCTGTTTCCTCAATGAGCGGAGAGGATATTGTTAACTCAAATGTTGTTAATCCGATGACGGCGTTGCAAGGGAAAGTCGCGGGGATTGACGTTTCCTCTTCTTCAAATCCCGGTGGAACGCAAAATGTGGTTATCCGAGGATTTAACTCGTTCGGGAATAATCAACCTTTGTATGTGGTGGATGGTGTTCCTCTCACTAACCGACAGAATCAAACGGGAAGTATCAGCGGAGGAGTAGCAACGCTGAACAGCCAAGCGGATTTTGGATCCGGTATCAATGCGCTGAACCCGAATGATATTGAGAGTATTACGATTTTGAAAGGATCTGCCGCATCCGCTTTATACGGTTCGCGTGCGGCTCAAGGAGTGGTCATGATTACCACTAAATCGGGTAAAAATACCAACGGAAAAGTGAATGTGGAATATATCGGCGGAGTGACGATTCAACAAGTCGGACGTTTGCCGAAAGAACAAACCATGTTCGGACAAGGTTGGAGCGGCGACCGTGCGTTGGATGAAAACGGAAGCTGGGGAGCGCGTTTCGACGGTAAAGAAAGAGTTTGGGGGAATGTGGTGGACAACAGCCAACAATTGAAACCCTATGTGTATCTGAAAAACCGTATCCGCGATTTCTACGATCTCGGTGTCGGCTTTGACAATTCGCTGTCGCTGACGGGGGGTACGGAACAAACCAAATACCATGTTTCGGCATCGCAAAATCATTTGGACGGACCTATCCCGACCAACGCCGATTCGTACAACCGTTATACCATCGCTACCAATGCTTCTCTTAAAGCGAAAAAAGTAATGGTAAGCACCGCATTTAATTTCAGCATAGAAAAGAACAGAGCATCACTCACGGGACAGGATAACTCTGTTTATCGTTCGTTGAATGAAATTGCTACCGATATCTCCATCGTGGATTTGAAAGATTACAACAACAAATTCAATAATTTGGATAACTATTTTACTCCTTACGGTTTGAATCCGTATTATGTATTAAGCGCAAGAGCTGCGGTTCAAAATAAGTACAAGGTTTTCGGGAAAGTGCAATTGGATTATGATGTATTGAAAAATCTGAAATTGACCTACCGGTTTGGAGGCGACTTTGAAACATCCACCGCCGATGTGCATACGGATGCAATTTCTTTTACTCCCGGTTCTCCCAATTACGGGTCTTCTAATGCAAATCCGGGCAGTTATTCGCAAGACAAGCGGCAATACACTCAAACCAATCACGACTATTTTGCTACTTTCAACGACCGTTTCGATGATTTTTCGATGAATATAATACTCGGAGGAAATACAAACGAACTATCGTCGAATCGTTTGTACGGATCAATCGCTTCGATTGATATTCCCGGGTTCTATCAACTTTCCAACACGTTGACTCCGGCTGTAGCGGAACAAACCAGCGATCTTTACCGAATTATTGGGGCTTATATCAATGCGGATTTCGGTTATCGCGATTACCTTTATTTGACGCTTACCGCCCGTAACGACTGGTCTTCGGCTTTGCCGACAAAAAATAATTCTTATTTTTATCCGGCGGCGATGTTGAGTTTTGTTGTTACCGATTTTCTGAAGCAACAAAACATTGCTACCGGCGTTCTTGATTTTGCCAAAGTCCGTTTGGCTTACGGACGAACCGGTAAAGATACAACTCCTTACGGAGTTTATGGCCGCTTTGTTCGCGGATCGGTGATAACTCCCGGTTATCCGAGTGTTGATGATTTGACTTTTCCGTTGGGAGGGGTCAATGCTTATACAATTTCCAATACGGCAGCAAATCCGAATTTGAAACCGGAGTTAACGGATGAATTTGAAGTCGGACTGGAAAGTTCCTTTTTCAATCAACGAGTAGGTTTTGAATTTTCGTATTATAATAAATTAACCAAAGGATTGATTGCTACGTTACCTATAGATCCGTCAAATGGTTATACCGCCCAACGAGCTAATTTGGGCAATGTCCGCAACGATGGCGTGGAATTGTCTGTTTCAGTGGTACCGGTAAAAACGCAAGATTTCCAATGGGATATCACTTACAATTTTACCAAGAACTACAACAAGGTAGAAAAATTGAACACCCCGGAAGTTTTCTTGGGCGGCTTCGGAGGAATGGGTATCTATGCCGTTGAAGGCAAACCGCTCGGACAATTTAAATGCGCAAAAGTTTTGACGGTAATGAATAATGGAGTGGAAAGTACAGTCGTTGACGGAAGCGGAATGCCGCAACCGACTCCCGACGTGGTTTATTTGAATAAGGATATTAACGAAAAATATCGGATGGGTTTTACCAATACATTTACTTACAAGGGTATTTCATTATCCGGAGTATTTGATTTTCGTTACGGCGGCTATATTTTCTGTTATACCAAAGATTATATGCATTGGGTGGGAAGCGGTCCGGAAACAGTTTATAATGATCGCAATCCGTTTCTTGTTCCCAATTCGGTAGTGGATAATGGCGACGGCACTTACAGTGAAAATACGACTCCCGTTGATCCGACCGCTTTGCATACCTTCTATAGTAACGGCGCATTCCAACGGGATGATCACTCGGTTATTGACCGTTCGTATTTTAAACTCCGTAATGTAAGTTTAGCTTATCAATTACCGAAAAAAGTATGCGAAAAACTTAGAATTGCTTCTTTACGACTTTCTGCGACAGCATCTAATATTCTGTTGTGGACTCCGAAAGAAAATCAATACATTGATCCTGAAATAACCACCTTTGGTAACGACATTAGCGCAAAATTCGGAGAATTCGGAACAACGCCGCCTTTTCAGTCGTATATATTCGGATTAAATCTTTCATTTTAACATAATAAAACAGTAAGCATATGAAAAGAAAATCATTAATTATATTATCCGCTATCGTCTTGCTTTTCACCTGCGGATGTGGCGATTATTTGGATATCAATCACGACCCGAATGCATTGTCGGAAGTTCCGAATGTAAGCGTATTGTTGCCGGCAGCGGAAATGGGTGTTGCCTATAACTTGATGAGTTGGGATTTCGGTTTCAGCGGCGGCTTTTGGGTGGAATATTGGACGCAAGCTTACACGGCTTCTCAATTTAAATCGTTGTGCGAATATTTGCCTCAAGATTTCGATGTAACCTATCAGTCTTTAATGAGTCAGCCTTTGCCCGATTTGAAATACATCAAAGAAAATACGAAAGACGACGAAAATAAAGGATATTATTTCGTTGCGGAAGCTTTATCTATTTTCACTTGGCAAATAATTACCGATGTATGGGGCGATATGCCTTATTCTGAAGCATTGCTGGGGGCTGAAAATTTGAATCCGAAGCAGGACAAAGGAGAAGATATTTATGCCGATTTAATGAAACGGATAGATGATCTGTTGAAAATTGATTTAAGCGGATCTTCGATTGACGGAACGTACGATTATATTTACAAAGGCGATTTGACCGCATGGTATAAATTTGCCAACGCTTTGAAATTGAAATTGATGTTGCGTTTATCCGAAACTCCGCAATACAACAATGCACAGACATTGAACTTTATCCAAAATGCGAGTTTGCTTACGGCAAGCGCAAAAATACCGGGAACGGTGTGGAATGATGCACAAGAAGGGAAACGCCATCCGATGCGCGAATTTCAAGCGGGAGGGGCGAACTATTTTACAACGAACGTGATTGCATGTAAAACATTTATTGATTATTTGAGTGCGAATGACGATCCGCGTTTGGGAAAATTGTTTTCCGGAACAAGAGGCGCTTTTTTCGGCGATTTTGATTCGAAAGATGATTCCGACGGAAACGGTACAACCGATGCTAAAGAAAGCTATGCAACAGTTGTTTTCGGCAGCGCTATGGATTTGATGTTGATGTCGGATTGGGAAGTGAATTTCTATATTGCCGAAGTATATGCCCGTGCCGGTTTGTCCGAAGCTAAAGATTTTTATGAAGCGGGAGTAAAAGCTTCCTTGAATCAACAAGGTATTTCCGATTACAGTATTGTGGAAACCGGTTACGCCAAATGGACGGGCGGTAATACAGAAGCCCAAATCAAACAAATTGCCATGCAAAAATGGGTAGCCAATTGCAACTATCAACACATTGAATCGTTTTTGGAACGTAACCGTACCAAATATCCTTCGGTAAGCAATATTGATATAGCGGCTGACAGACAAGAAGCATGGAGTAATTTCCCTGTGGGTGATCTGACAGTCTCGGTAAAAGGAAGGGCCTTGCTGAACGGTAATTTGCCGGCTTCTCCCCAGTACCCTCAATCTTATATTTTCCGAAATAATAATGCTCCCGCACAAAAACCAAATGTCGGAGAAAAAGTATGGTGGAATCAAAAACAAGGTAAATAAATACAAAAAATTAAAACGTATGAAAATATTATATAAATATTGTTTAATCATTGCTTCTGTATTTTTCCTTTTCTCCTGTGAAAAAGATACAAAAGGAGTCTCAAGAATCACCTATTACTGCGATTTGGAACTCAAAGGCAATGCTACCGAATTTGCCCCGTTGGGAGGTACCTACACGGAACCGGGATGGGTTGCTTCCGAAAATGACACGGATGTTTCCGATAAAGTAGTCGTTTCCGGCACAGTAAATACACAAGCAGCCGGTCTTTACCGTTTGGTTTATTCGGTGGATAATACGGATGGCTTCCCGAAAACAGCGGAACGTCAAGTGGTTGTTTATAATACCGCGCCTTCAGCGATGCCTTCGGGTTTTTATACCGTATCTAAAGAAAGTAACCGTAACGGTACCACGGTGTACGGCAGTGACTTTACCATTCTGATTTATCAGGTAACACCGGGCAGATTCTATGTTTCCGATTTATTCGGAGGATATTATGATCAACGCGCAGGCTATGGCAGCAATTATGCCATGGTAGGAAATATCGCTTTATCAAGCGATAACGTGATAACGTTGGTAAACAGTAAAGTTGCAGGTTGGGGGGATAGTCTGGACGGAATGATTAACGGATCTTTCGATCCCGATACAAAAACCGCTAAGTGGACCGCTCAATATGCAGGCGCTTATAATTTTAATGTAATTGCAACACCACAATAATAATTTAAGGAAGAAAATAATATGAAGAAAATAGTTTATTTATTATGTATTTCCGCACCCATGATGTTTTTTACATCATGCTTTGAAAAGATTGACAATTGGTACACGGAAACTTCCGGTTTGGATGGACGTTATGTTGTGGCTACAACTTGTGAAGAATATTCCGACGATGATACCTCCATTGAAGACGGAAACGAAGTAATGATTTACAATACGGCGGCTAATGTGAATGATGAAATTTGGATTGATACGTATGTTGCCGGTGACTCGATTAAGGGTAAATTCAAAATAACAGGCGATGCTTCCGGATTTAAAGGAGCGGCAGGTGATGCCCAAAACGTGAGAGTTACTACGCTTTTGATTGATACGGATTATGGTTTAGCTCCGTTTACTGATGCTTATGCGGGATATTTCAGAGTACCTACCGCAGCCGGTCAATTGAATGACGGACTTCAACTATATACTCGTATAACATTGGTGGAAGGGAAAATAATTCCTAAAGGCGCAACGACTATCGGAGGAAATGTATCTGACAGCGTTTATTTAAAAACAATTATGCATCACGATTACGTTCAATTCATCAGCTATCAACTTCCCGAAGAAGAATGGGAAGAAGAAGGCGTGCCGGAATTCGGATGGCAATTGAAACCGGGAAGTAACTCTCCTGCCGATGCAGATGGGTACGATGAAACTTGGACGCTTGCGGGTTATCGTTATACCGGTTTCCAAGAAGACTTTTAATTATTGTTTTAGAGAGAGGCTGCCTCAAAAGCGTTCATTGCGGCGTAGTATAGCGAAGACTCGCAATTTCCCCTATCAACATTCGATTTTTCGAGGGATAGCGGGTTAAGCGCGGGTTAAGCGCGCCATGATAAGCCGAATTTTGAGGCGGTCTCTTCTTTTTCATTTACTGCTTCAAAACAGATTCAACTCCAATTGCGTATATTTCGCCGGCGTATCTTCGTCGGCATGACTGACTCCGAAACCCAGCAAACGCACGGGTTTTGTTAAATCAATTTGTTTCATCATCTCCCGGACGGCGGGCCAGAATTGTTGGAACGTAATCATTTTTTGCGGTAACGTTTTACTTCGGGTGATGATTTGAAAATCGGCATATTTTACTTTAATCGTAAATGTTCTGCCGTAAAAATTTTCTTCTTTCATTCGTTCCGTCACTTCTTTGGCTAAATGATACAGTTCGACGGTCAACAGGATTCGATCGCTTTTATCCTGTAAAAAAGTAGTTTCCGAACTGATGGATTTCGTGATACGATTCGGCTCCACTTCGCGCGGATCAATACCGCGCGCATTGAGATAAAGGCTGTGTCCTTGCTTACCGAACAACCGAACCAATTCGGCTTCCGAACGTTGTTTCAAGTCATACCCGGTAAAAATGCGATTTTCATACATTTTTTGTACGGTAACCTTCCCTACGCCAAAAAATTGTTCAATGGGTAAACGTTCAACAAACGCTTCAGCATCTTCCGGCGGGATAACAAAAAAACCGTTCGGTTTTTTATAATCGGATGCGATTTTTGCGAGAAATTTATTGACGGATACTCCGGCAGATGCCGTTAATCCGGTTTTTTCAAAGATTTTTCGTTGTATTTCTTTCGCGATCAATCCGGCAGAGGGATTATTCTTGTAATTGACGGTAACATCCAAAAATGCCTCGTCTAACGATAGCGGTTCAACCAAATCGGTGTATTCTGAAAATATTTCCCGAATTTGTTCGGAAACGGCATGATATACTTCAAACCGGGGCAAGACAAAAATTAAACCCGGACATTTATTTTTGGCTGTTAATGAGGGCATAGCCGAACGAACCCCGAATTTGCGCGCTTCGTAACTTGCCGTAGCAACAACGCCTCTCGCTTCCGGATAGCCGACGGCTACCGGTTTCCCCCGTAATGCTTCATTATCGCGCTGTTCAACGGAAGCATAGAAGGCGTCCATATCTATGTGGATGATTTTTCGCACCTGCGAAAATAGTATAAAATTTGCTAATTTGAAAACGGGTTAATCAGATCATTTGAAAAATGATCTTTCTCCGATTTTGAAGTATCATTATTTTTATATATTTTTGTTCTTGAAAAACGATATATAAATATATTTATGGAAGAAATATTTATTACGGAAGACGAATTGGAATATTTAACAAATGTTCCCGATGTGGTTTGTGAAAAGGAAGTTCCTTACAAATCGCGAATGAGTTTTGAAGAGGCGGTTAAGGCGTGTAATGGTATCACCCTTGAAGAATTTTCAAAAATGTTGGATGAAGCAATAATGAGATTAATGCCGGACCCATGATAATAATAAGTGATGCTGTGATTGCTCTTATTGATGATTATATCAATTATCTTATTGATGAAGGTATTACCTCAAAAACAAGAGCCTTGGAAAAGAAAAACTTAATGATACAAGCTATCCATAATAATTTGGGAGGAATGGTTACTCACAGATTATCACCCTATAAGGAATTAGGAAATGATGAAAGGTGTTTGCTGTATGTGTATAAAGATATGAAAAGTAAAGGTCAATGGGGTTTTGCATATAAGAGATTTGATGACAATGATGCGATTGTTTATTATATGAGAAACTTGAAATTAGTCAGAGAAAACAAAATATAGAAAACAAGTTATCGTAAATCTGAAGTCGTATGAAACGAATCATATTTTTTTTGTTATTTATCGGTGTTGCTTTTTCTTGTGAAAAAGAATACTACACTTCCATTCCGAATTATCCCGTAAATATCGAATTACGATTGGAAAATATGGATTCTGAATTGAATGCAAAGCTGGCATATAAAAAGATTACCCAACCGCGATATGCCGTCGAAAAAACGGGATTCGGAGGTGTTTTGGTAATTAACGGGATGGGGGAGAATCCGGTTAATCTCTTTGCCTTCGATTTGGCTTGTCCCGTAGAAGCGCAACGTAATGTTCTCATAGTCCCCGACAATTCGGGAATTACCGCTACTTGTCCTAAATGCGGCGCTGTTTTTACCATTGCCAACGGAACCGGCAGACCCGAATCCGGTACTAAATATTATCTGAAATCCTATCGGGTAATCGGAAACGGATTACAATACACTGTAACTAATTAATATTTAAATCACCGAGAATTACATTAATCAATCCACCCGGCTCATAATCAACTTTCCGTGAATAATGCCTTTCAATGAAATAAGTTCTTCGGAAAGACGAGTCAAGTTTTGAGCGTTTCCTTCTACGGCGACGATTTCGACGCAGAGATTATTTTTTCCGAAAAATCGTTGAGAAGACAATATCCGGTCGGCATTTTTTTGTTGAATTTGAAGCAAATGTGCAGCAATGTCGTATTTTTCCGGTTCGTAAACCAAGACAATGGCGCCGGCCACATGCCGGTTGCATAACCATTTTTTTTCTACGATATTTTTCTCAATCAATGCCCGAATTGCTTGCGAGCGATTGGCGTATGAATTATCGGCTACGTAAGCGTCCAAGGCTTCGAGCAAATCATGTTCCAAAGAAACGCCGAAACGAGTAACAGCCATATTTTTATTATTTTGTCCAAATATTCCAACCCTCAAAGGCTTGCAGCAGCAACATTTCCAATCCGTTTTTGACAAAGGTGCCGTATTTCTTTCCTTCTTTCATAAAAAGCGTTACATCGGGATTATATAATAAATCGTACAACAAATGCTTATCGGTAAGGAGGGAATAAGGAATCACCGGATAATCGTCCACATTCGGCCACATTCCGACGGGCGTGCAATTGACTATGATGGTATGATCGGCCATCACTTTCGGCGACAATTCAGAATAGGTCAGAATTTGCTCCGACGATTTTCGACGAGAGACATACGTTGTTTCACGTCCTAATTGTTGCAAACCCAAAGAAACAGCTTTAGCGGAACCGCCGGTACCCAAAATGAGCGCTCGTTGGTGATGCGGTTTCAACAACGGCTCGATTGATTGTTTGAATCCGATAATATCCGAATTAAATCCGCTCAGCTTTACTTTTTTCTTTTCCCGATCAATTTTTATTACGTTCACGGCGCCTATCGAACGGGCATTATCGCTTAGCCGGTTCAAATAAGGAATTACCTGCTCTTTATAAGGAATGGTCACGTTTAATCCTTTCAATTGCGGATTATCGCGAATGATGGATTTTAATTCGGTAATCGCGGTGATTTCAAAATTGATGTACTCCGCGTCAATTTTTTCCGATGCGAATTTAGCATTGAAATAATCTTTCGAAAAAGAATGTTCCAAAGGAAATCCGATTAATCCGTACAGGTCCATTATTTATTTAAATACGTTTCTATATTTTTTTTGATCCGTTCCGAAAGATTCCGAATATCCGATTTGATAAATTTTTCACCGGTAATTCGTTCATACAACTCAATGTATCTTTCGGAAACGCTTTCGCAATAAGCCGGCGTCATTTCGGGAACCGTTTGTCCTTTCTGCCCTTGAAATCCGTTATCCATTAACCATTTGCGAACAAATTCCTTGGAAAGTTGCTTTTGTTCTTCTCCTTTTTCAAATCGTTCCCGATAACCGTCGGCGTAGAAATAACGGGAAGAATCCGGCGTGTGGATTTCATCAATCAAGTAAATTTTACCGTCTTTTTTCCCAAATTCGTATTTGGTATCCACCAGAATCAAACCCTTTTGAGCGGCTATTTCGGTTCCTCTCCGGAACAAGGCTTGCGTATAACGCTCCAATTGTTCGTATTCTTCCGGGCTTGCCAAGCCTTGAGCGATAATTTCCGCTTTGGTAATATTTTCGTCGTGACCTTCTTCCGCTTTGGTAGTCGGCGTAACAATCGGCTTCGGAAATTTTTCGTTTTCGCGCATTCCGTCCGGTAAAGCAATTCCGCAAAGCGTTCGAGCGCCGGCTTTGTATTCTCTCCACGCGCTGCCGGTAAGATAGCCGCGAATAATCATTTCCACCTTGAAAGGTTCGCAGCGCAGACCTACGGTTACCACCGGATCGGGAGTCGCCAGTTTCCAGTTGGGAAGAATATCGGCGGTCGCATCCAGAAACAAAGAAGTTATCTGATTCAATACTTGTCCTTTATAAGGAATCCCGTGGGGTAAAATAACGTCAAAAGCCGAGATTCGATCGGTAGCAATCATCACTAAAATATCGTTGCCGATGGAATATACATCCCGTACTTTTCCGTGATAGATTGCCGTTTGTCCCGGAAAATTGTAATCGGTTCGTGTAAGAGTGTCGTTCATATTTTATTCTTTTTATTGTTGCTGTTCATATTCTTATCTTCTTTCTCGTAAGCTTCCACAATTCGTTGCACTAATTTATGACGGACAATGTCTTTTTTATTAAACTCGATTTGAGCAATTCCCTGTATTCCCTTCAAAACTTGCAGGGCATGGACCAATCCGGATGTTTGCGACGGCGGCAAATCAATTTGCGTAATATCACCTGTAACGATCGTCTTAGCATTCATTCCCATTCGAGTCAAAAACATTTTAATCTGCTGAATACTTGTATTTTGAGCTTCATCCAAAATAATAATCGCATCGCTTAGGGTTCTTCCGCGCATAAAAGCCAAGGGAGCAATCTGAATCACTTTATTTTCAAGGTGTTCTTTCAGTTTAGCCGACGGAATCATATCTTCCAAAGCGTCGTACAACGGCTGAAGGTAGGGGTCTATTTTTTCTTTCATGTCGCCCGGAAGAAAGCCCAATTTTTCTCCGGCTTCCACCGCCGGACGGCTGAGAATAATTTTCCGTACTTCTTTGTTCTTCAACGATCGGACTGCTAAAGCAATCGCCGTATAAGTCTTGCCGGAGCCGGCCGGTCCGATAGCGAATAATAAATCGTGAGAATTAAATGCCGTAACTAATTTTTGTTGGTTAGCGGTTCTTGCTTGAATCGGACGACCGTTTATTCCGTGAATAATCAAATGCTCTTGCTTTTGCGTCGCATTGAAAGAGTCGGCTTTACCTTCTGTTATATTGATAATCGTTTCTTCGTTCAGCAAATTGAAATCGCAGCAGTATTTTTCCATTTCCCGAATTTTTTCTTCAAATTCGGCCGATTCCGATTCTTCACCGATGACTTTGATTATATTTCCTCTGGCAACGATTCTCAACTTGGGATATAAAGCCTTTATTAAACGAAAGTTGGAATTATTTGTTCCATAGAAAACAGCGGGATCGGTATCGTCTAAAATAATGATTCGTTCTATCATTCGCTGCTATTTTCTTTTCGATTTATTTTACTGCAAAAGTAAATAATAATTCGAGAATATTTATACGGATGTATATAAAAATCGCTTGATACTTTTTTTCGGCGTTTTTTCAAATTCGGTCGGGTAAAGTTGAATTTCTGCAATTTTTTCGTAAGAAGCCACCAATCTATTTAAGGTATCTCTGTTTCGCTCCATGATTACCGATAAATTTTTCGGAGTAATTCCGGCTTGTTTAATAGCATCATTATCGGGATAAACCAATGCAATCAATTTACTCTTTTTTTGCATAACCAAACTTTCCATCACAAAAGGAAGATTATCCAATTTGGATTCAATTTCTTCCGGATAAATATTTTGCCCGTTGGGGCCGAGAATCATGGTTTTTGAACGTCCCTTGATAAAAATATTAAAGTTTTCGTCAATGGTGCCGAGATCGCCCGTCTTCAACCATCCGTCGTCCGTAAAAATGGCGCGGGTTGCTTCTTCATTCTTATAATAACCGAGCATTACATTTTGTCCCCTCACTTGAATTTCCCCCGGAACCCGGTAAGGGTCTTCGGAATCAATTCGCACTTGCATGCAATCCAAAACCTTTCCGCAGGAAAAAGGAACATAATCTTTGCAGAGAGAAAAACTTATCAACGGAGCGCATTCGGTCATGCCGTATCCGACCGAAAACGGAAATTTAACTTTTTGCAGAAAGGCTTCCGCCTCGCTGTTGAAAGCGGCGCCTCCGATAATCACCTGTTGAAAAACTCCACCCATCACGTTCACCAATTTGTCGCGAATTTGTGCATATATTTGTTTATCCAATAACGGAGTACGAAGTGCAAACTTTATATGTCTCCTTCTCAATAACGGAATAATCATATTTTTATATAATTTTTCGAAAATGAGCGGCACAGAGATAATTATATCCGGTTTAACATCTTCAAAAGCTTTTATCAATACTTTGGGCGCCGGCGTTTTACCCAATAAAGTCACGTGGCATCCGGCTGATATAGCGTATAAAAAGTCGAAAGCGATTCCGTAAGCATGGGCTAAAGGAAGAAACGACAACATGCGATTGCCCGTTCTTAAATGGAAAATACTTTCGGCAAAATCCATATTTCCCGACAAATTATTTCCCGTAGTCATAACGCCTTTACTGAAACCGGTAGTTCCGGAAGTATAATTTAAAACAACCATTTTGTCGTTCGGCCGATCGGAGTAATTGATGTGCTGAGGAGCAAAACCATGGGGATACTTTTCATTCAATTTAGCATTTAAGTGAAGTATATTCGGGTCAATATTTTCTCCTTTCTTTTGATAGAATAAATGAAAATCGTTGAGCGAGAAAGCCGCTTTTAAGCCGGGAAATTTGCTTTTATCCAATTCATTCCAGATGGAATTGGCGCAAAACAACAGTACCGACTCGGAATGATTAATGATATGACTGATGTCGTTCGGATTAAAATCCTGTAAAATAGGAACAACTACGGCGCCATAGGTAAGAATTGCAAAATATACAATTCCCCATTTAGTCGTATTTTTCCCGCTAAGTGAAATTTTGTCGCCTTCTTTAATATTACATTCTTCGAATAGGATATGGAGTTTGGCAATTTCTTTTGCTAAAGCGCCATAGGTATAACTCAAGTTCGTCCCGTAATCGGATAGAGCCGGAAAATTAAAGTTTTCCCGAAAACTCTTTTCGTAAAGTTTAATAAAAGTCATATTTTTTGCACAATTTCTTATTTTCTGTGCAAAAGTAAGAAAATTTTTTAAATTATGAAATATAAATTATGAATTTTTAACTATGTATTGGTAACAGATTGAGAATGAAAAGTTAAAAAATCAAAATAATTCAAGTATATTTTGCAAGCAATTAATGTTTTTTATAATTTATAATTTATAATTTATAATTTATAATTCATAATTATTCATATCGCTTTTCGGATTCGAACCAATTTTTCCAACAAAGGTTCCAATAAATCCAACGGTAACATGTTTGCGCCATCCGACAGCGCTTGCGTCGGATTCGGATGCGTTTCGATAAACAAGCCGTCAACGCCTACGGCTATTGCTGCTTTGGCTATTGTTTCGATTAATTGAGGCATTCCTCCGGTCACTCCGTTGGTCTGATTCGGTTGCTGCAAGGAATGAGTCGCATCCATCACCACCGGATAACCGAACGATTGCATTTCCGGAATCCCGCGGTAATCTACCACCAAATCCGTATAACCGAAAGTAGTGCCTCGTTCCGTTAACAGAATTTGATTGTTACCGCTGTCCGCCACTTTCCGGGCGGCAAACCGCATCGCGCCGGGAGATAAAAATTGGCCTTTCTTAATATTCACTGTTTTACCCGTTTTTGCGGCGGCAACCAATAAATCGGTCTGGCGACAAAGAAACGCGGGAATTTGTAAAACATCCGCATATTCGGCTGCTTTTTCGGCGTCGTGTGTTTCGTGAATATCCGTCATTACCGGAACCTGAAAAACTTCGCTTACTTTTCGCAGGATTTTCAAGGCTTTTTCATCGCCTATCCCGGAGAACGAGTCTATTCTCGACCGATTGGCTTTTTTGAAGGAGCCTTTAAATATATAAGGAATATTCAATTTTTGGGTAATACCGATTATTTTTTCGGCGATAGACAAAGCCATTGATTCATTTTCGATAACACAAGGACCGGCAAGTAAAAAAAAAGAGTCCGTGCCGGTCAGTTCATGAAAGGTTATTTTTGCGTTCATATTATTAATAATCTGTTTTCGGAACAAAGGTAAAATTTTTATCTGTTAATTTCATTGCTAATCGAATTTATTATACCTTTGTCTCGGTAGAATTTCTTGATTATATGCTTGAAAAAGAACTTCAATTCGAACGAAATATTTTCTTTTTTCTGAACGGGAGCGATTCCGCATTAGGAGATAATTTTTTTTATATTTATACTTGTCCATGGACGTGGATAATTTTTTACATTTGTTTTTTATGGGTATTTATTTATAAAAAAGATTGGAGAGAAGCCGTTTGCGTTTTGGCTGCGGTGGTTTTGTTGGTTTTGCTTACCGATCAGATTTCATCCGGATTTTTCAAACCTGTTTTTCATCGTTTCCGTCCGACGCATCATCCAGATTTTCTGAACCAAGTGAAAACGGTGTTTAACTATAGGGGAGGAAATTACGGATTTATTTCCGGGCATGCCGCCAATTCATTCGGATTTGCCACATTCTGCGCACTGATTTTCCGAAATAAATTATTTACTTGTACGATTTTTCTTTTCGCATTTCTGAACGCTTATTCGAGGATTTATATAGGCGTACATTTTATTTCGGACGTAGTAATCGGAGCATTGGTCGGTATGTTGATTGCTTGGCTTGTCTGGCAGCTGTACAATCGGGTGCGTCGCCGGATTTTCAGTGAAAACGGTCGGTTGAAAAAACCGATTTATTCCGCCGGGGAATCTTACTTTCTTTGCGGTATTTTTTACTTGTATTTAGTCATTATTTTAATATTTAATAATCAGATTGTTACAATTCTATTACAAAATAAATAAAGAATTATAACATTTATTTACTAAAAATAGTTGGCAGATCTATTTTTTTTAATTAAGTTCGTAGCGATTTTAAGAATAAATTTTACATAACATAATAAAACAAACAGAGCCATGAAGACTATAACATTTAATGAGCTTCGTCGCATCAAAGATCGGTTGCCCGATGGAAGTATCCGTCAAATTGCCGCAGAGTTGAACTTATCGGAAGATACAGTACGAAACTATTTTGGCGGACTCAATCGGAGCGCGGGAAGTAAATGCGGCATTCATATCGAGCCGGGTCCGGACGGAGGAATCGTTATGTTAGACGATTCCACGATATTGGACAAAGCGCTGATTATACTTGGTGAAACCAATTACCGGGTAGCATCGGTTGCGGAAGACGTCTGATACGTTTTTTACGGATTATTTTAAAAGGACACTCCTCTTTATTTCAATATTTTGAGGAACGTCCTTTTATTTATTGAATCGTAATCCGAGAGATAAATACCGTAGGTTACGCTATCACATCACCTACGGTTAGTAAAATGTTGTCCCTGCGAGGACAGTTTGCCGTTTTGCGTTGCAAAAATAGTATGGTTTTCCGAAATAACGCTAACGCAATTCAATCCGGGTCGGATATTGCAACGTACAAAAATTTTATTGTAACTTTGCGGCGTTAATGAAATCATCTTTTTATGACTCGACAGGAACTTTTGCCGAAATACAGGACTGTATCCGAAGCTTTATATATTACCGGATATTGCCGAAAATGCAGCGGCATTCTGAAAACCCTTTGTTTATTCGCCTTATTTTTTGCAGGGCATGTAATCGGTTTTACACAAACGCGGATAAGCGTTTTGGACAAGGAAAACAATATGCCGATAGCATACGCTAATGTCTATTATCCCGATACAGAAACAAGCGCAATAACGGATACGCTCGGACAATTCGAAGTGAATTTTGCAATGCCGCAGGTTTTAGTACAGATTTCTGCTATCGGCTATCAAACTTTCCTTAATCGTATCAATTTGAATGAAAACAGACAAGTCATTTATCTGCTGCCTTCTACTCACGAATTGCAAGAGATCGTTGTGATAGACAACGATTTGCGTTTACAGGGTGAAAATGTGATGAATGTCGAAAAATTAAACATAAAAAACGAAGCTGTTCCGGGCATTTCACTTGCCGAAAAATTGACTTCCATTGCAGGAATAGACAATTTAAGTACGGGCGCCGGTATCGGTAAGCCGGTTATTCGCGGATTGAGCGGCAATCGGATTGCCGTCTTTTCGCAAGGGGTACGGATCGAAAATCAGCAATGGGGCGACGAACACGGATTGGGACTTGACGAGAACGGCTACGAGCAGGTAGAAATTATCAAAGGGCCCGCTTCGTTATTGTATGGAAGCGATGCGTTGGGCGGCGTCCTTTATTTTGTGGATGAACGGTATGCAAAAAATAACAACATTGAAGCCGCCATCAACTCGGAATTTGACGGCAATTCGCTCGGTTTTAGGAATAATGGCGCTTTCAAACTTTCCAAAAATCACTTGCAGTTGAATTTGTTTGGCGGATATACCACGCATTCGGACTACAAAGACGGTAATAACGATTTCGTTTCCAACAGTCGTTTCAATACCGGTAATTTGAAAACTGCATTGGGATATACCGGAAATAAATTTATCACTTCTTTGAAATACAGTTTTTTGAATGAAAAATACGGTCTGACGGAAACGGATGAAAACGAAACAGACGAAACTTACAAAAACGGACGAAAACCGCTTATGCCCTATCAGAATTTGACTACGCATATCTTCAGCACAGAAAATACTTTTTTCTTCGACAATGATTCAAAATTGAAAATTGACGCGGGCTATGTTTTCAATAACCGAAAAGAATTTGAACAAGAAGGCGAGGAAGATTCACAAGAACCGAAAGCATACGAAGATGCCGCGTTGAATATGAATTTGCATACTTTTTCATATAATGCAAAGTGGTATTCTCCACGTTGGAATGAACGTTGGGCGCTCACTGCCGGAAGTCAGGGGATGGCGCAAAGCAACTCCAATCACGGCGAAGAAATTCTGATACCCGATGCCGATACCTACGACTTCGGCCTTTTTGCAATGTCCGACTTCTATTATGCTCAAAAAGCGTATTGGCAGTTGGGATTACGATTTGATACACGATATATTAACGGTGGAGCATTTGACAAACAATACTATTCTTTTAATTTTTCCACGGGAATATACCAACCTGTTGTAAAGAATTTATCATTCCGATTAAATCTGTCTTCCGGTTTTCGTGCGCCGAATATGTATGAGTTACTTAGCAATGGCATTCATGATGGAGCCGATCGCTACGAAATCGGCAATCCCGGTTTGAAAATCGAAAACAGTTATCAAACAGATGCCTCGTTAAATTACAACGCCATGCATTTTGAATTTTTTATCAATCCCTATTTCAACTATATCCGCAACTACATCTATCTGAAGCCAACCGCCGACAGAATAAACAATATTCCCGTTTTCGATTATACGCAACAGGATGCTTTTTTGTATGGCGGCGAGGCAGGTTTCCATTTACACCCGCATCCCTTGGATTGGCTGCATATTGAAGGCTCATACAGCAGCACATTCGGGCAGGATACCCGGCATAATTATTTAGCGCTGATGCCTTCGCAAAAAATAAACGCAATGGTCAGCGTAAGTTTTTCATTTAAAAGGACAGTAAAAAAATTCTCCGTTTATTCGCAAAATAAATATTCGTTTGCACAAAACAGGGTTGCCGACAACGAAACGCCTACTCCCGATTATAATCTGTTGAATGCCGGCATCCTGCTTGAATTTGGCGAAAAATCTCAGCCCGTACAACTGAATATATCTGTCAATAATCTGTTAAATGAAACTTATTACGATCATTTGTCTCGTTATAAGGTATATGGAATTTACGATATGGGACGATGTATTAATGTTAAAGTCAATGTACCGATGGTGTTTAAACTCAGATAGAAGACTTTATGAAAATGCAATCGGAAAAGATTCATCCGCATTTGGATGCTCCGCAAGCGGTGCAAGTTAAACAACCTTCTTGATAGACCAACGATTCCTCGCCGCAATTCGGACATTTTTGTCCTTTCGCTTGTGCGCCATCCTGAACGTATTTTTTCAAGGCACGTTCTACTCCGTTTTTCCAAGTATTGATTGACTCGTCTTTTAAATCCAACCCTTCCACCAATTTGAGGACTTGTTCCAAAGGCATGGAATAGCGCAACACGCCGGAAATCAATTTAGCGTAATTCCAATATTCCGGATTGAATTTCTGCGATAAGCCTTCGATTGTCGTTTTATAACCCCGTTTATTCGTATATTGAAAATCGTATCGCTTATTGCCGTTTTCGTCCACGTTTTTGATAATCGCTCCTTTCGTAAGATTCTTCGGCAGGAAAATACCTTCGTCTTCGTCGTTGATACCGGTAAATATTTCATACGGACGACCGTTCAACAGACCGACAAAGGCAATCCATTTTTCCTTGTTATTCTGGAATTTCACAATATCCGCTTCCAATTCGCGCGGACGCTTGGCAACAATCACCGGAGGTTCGATGCAATCTTTTTCTTTCTTTTTTTCGTTGGTTGCCAACAATACTCCGCTTCGGGAACCGTCCCGATAAACCGTACACCCTTTGCATCCGGATTTCCAAGCCTCGACATACAACCGGTTGACTAATTCTTCGTCCACTTCATTCGGTAAATTGATAGTGACGCTGATCGAATGATCCACCCACTTTTGGACTCGTCCCTGCATTTTAACTTTCTGCAACCAATCCACATCATTGGAAGTCGCTTTGTAATACGGTGATTTTGCAACTAAAGCATCCATTTCTTCCGATGAGTATCTTTTGGTTGTAGAATATCCGTTCGCTTCCATCCAATTCACGAATTTATGATGGAATACAATATATTCTTCAAAGGAATCTCCCACTTCGTCCACGAAATCCACCTTAGCGGTAGCATCGTTCGGATTCACTTTCCTTCTTCGTCTGTAAACCGGAAGAAAAACCGGCTCGATACCCGAAGTGGTTTGCGTCATCAATGAAGTGGTTCCGGTAGGCGCTATCGTCAAGCAGGCGATGTTGCGACGACCGTATTTCTTCATGTTTTCAACTAATTGCGGATCGGCCGCTTTTAAGCGAAGCATAAACGGATTGGACGCTTCTCGCTTTGCATCAAAGATTTCAAAAGCGCCGCGTTCTTTTGCCATTTGTACCGACGAGCCGTAAGCTGCCAAAGCCAAACATTTTTGAACTTCTTCCGCAAAAGCGGTGGCTTCTTCCGTCCCGTAGCAAAGTCCCATTGCGGCCAACATATCGCCCTCGGCGGTAATTCCCACGCCGGTTCTCCGGCCGAGCAAAGTTTTGCGACGAATTTTATCCCAAAGCAAACGCTCGGCGTATTTTACTTCTTCGTTTTCAGGGTCCGTATCAATTTTTTTGAGAATGGCGTCAATCTTCTCGGTTTCCAAATCAATAATATCATCCATAATTCGCTGAGCCAAGGCGACATGCTTCTTGAATAACTTAAAATCGAAAGTCGCATCCGGTCGAAACGGATTCTTTACATACGAATACAAGTTAATAGCCAACAGCCGACAACTGTCATAAGGACACAAAGGAATTTCTCCGCACGGATTCGTAGAAACGGTGCGAAATCCCAAGTCTGCGTAGCAATCCGGAAGCGATTCCCGGAGAATGGTATCCCAGAACAAAACGCCCGGTTCGGCCGATTTCCAAGCATTGTGAATAATCTTACTCCAAAGTTCTTTAGCGTTGATTTCCTTGGTATATTGCGGATGATTCGAATCAATCGGGTATTGCTGAATGAAAAGTCGGTCGTTGATTGCCGCTTCCATAAATTCATCGGTTATTTTGACCGAAACATTAGCGCCCGTTACTTTCCCTTCCGTCATTTTTGCATCAATAAAAGCTTCCGCATCGGGATGTTTAATAGAAACGGTCAACATCAGTGCGCCTCGCCGGCCGTCTTGCGCCACTTCGCGAGTCGAATTGGAAAAACGTTCCATGAAAGGCACCAAACCGGTAGAAGTCAGCGCCGAGTTCTTGACCGGAGAACCTTTGGGACGAATGTGCGATAAGTCATGACCGACGCCGCCCCTCCGTTTCATCAGTTGTACTTGTTCTTCATCAATTCGGATGATGGCTCCGTACGAATCGGACGGACCATCCAAGCCGATAACAAAGCAATTCGATAACGAAGCAATCTGAAAATGATTTCCAATGCCGGTCATCGGACTTCCTTGCGGAATGATGTATTGAAACCGGTCGAATAAAGCAAACAACTCTTCCTCCGAAACCGGATTCGGATATTTTTTTTCAATACGGGCAATTTCATTCGCTAAGCGATGATGCATATCCGCAGGCGTTTTTTCGTAGATATTACCGAATGCATCTTTCAGCGCATATTTTGTTACAAATACTTTAGCGGCTAATTCATCGCCGCAAAAATAATCCAGTGAAGCTTTACAGGCCTCATCAAAACCTTGGTTGTTCTTCTTCATGAGAGATTTGAGAGTAATTTTTTTTGAAAAATTATTTATAGAAACAGAAGGCAAAATTAGTAAAAAAAATTATTTCAAACCATACTGTTTTATAAAAGTTTTCCGAAATAAAATTTATATAATTGATTTACAATTGAATAAAATTTTAAACTTATTGAAAAAATTTTCCAAAAAGATTTTACAAATAAATATAAGATAAGACAATCGGAATTAATATCCTCAGTTCCGGCTAAATAAATAGCGCCATATTGGTAACACATTCAAGTTAACTTGATTAAGTTATCAAGTTAACTTGGTAATATTTTCAAGCGATAAAGAATTATAATTTGATCGGTATCCCGTTATAGAAATCCAAAATTTTCGTTCGGAAAATATAATCGTATTTTGCTTGAATTTCTTCCGACCGGCTTCGTATCAAACGAGTACGGGCTTCATTAAATTCAAAGACCGAAGATTTACCGGTTTCGTACCGTTCTTTGGCGTAGTTAAATGATTCGGAAGTTGATTTGATTGCTTGCTGCGCGGAATTATACTTTTCTTGTGCCGCAATGGCATTCAAGTAAGCGGTTTCAATTTCTTTATACAACGATTTCTTGGTATTTTCCAACGCCAATTGTTGATTTTCAATATTAAACCGGGCATTCCGCACTTGATTTCTTACCGAAAAACGATTGAATATCGGGATACTCAAATTCAATGCGATCGCTTCGCTCATATTGTTCTTTATTTGGTTTGAAAAAGACTTGTTGGAGAAATCCTTGTCCTTGCTATTATACAAATAAAAATAATTGGTTCCGGCATTCAAGTCCAAACTTAATGTAGGATAATAAGCTGATTTCGCTATGGCCAATGATTTTTCAGCGCTTTTCACCTGTAATTCTTGCGCTTTGATAACCGGTTTTATTTTTACGGCATTATCAAAAACGATTTGCGGCGGCTGAACGCTGCCCATATATTCCGTTACCACATCGTTAAACTCCGGAACAAGAATGTCGAAATCAGCGCTCAATTGCAATTCGAGACTTTGCGCTAAATCCAACAAAGACAGCCGAAGGTCGTTTTCCGATTGAACAACCGAAACTTTATCGTTAGCAACTTGCGCTTCAATATCGTATAACTGCGACAAAGGCACTTTTCCCGCGTCCGTTAAAGCTTGGGTACGTTCTATTTGCGATTGACTTAAAGCCAATTGTTCCTGATTTATTTTCAAGAGTTCTTTATTGAACAGTACTTGCAGAAACAACGAAGCAACATTCAAAGCCAAGTCGTCTTTGGCTTTTTCAAGATTCTGCACGGACGTTTCTAAATCCAATTTATTCTTAGCAATTTCATTCGGAATGCGAAAGCCGGTGAAAAGTGGAATCGAACTGCTGACAGATAAACCCGTATTGGATTGATCTTGAGTTTCATATAATCCGGTTTCCATTTGAGTTCGGCCGAAGCTCCAACTTTGTCCTCCGCCGGCATTCAAATTCGGCACTCGGCTCATTTGAGCCGTATTCAAGTTCACTTCAGCCACATTTTTCTGAACAACCAGTTGTTTAATTGAAATATTATGTTCGATGGCATATTGTATGCAATCTTCCAGACTCCACGGTTTGCTTTGCGCTGAAAGCAGCGTACAAGCGCAAAGAAAAATAAAGACAAGCAGACTTTTCATTTGTTTCATTTTCATTGTATTTATCCTTTATTTTTTTGTTCTTCTTTCTTTTTGGTATCAATGGCATTTCCGCGGATTTTGTCTTCGGCGGTTAGTCCTTCTTTCACTTCCACTTTGATACCGTCGGAAAGCCCTACTTTAATAAAGTGTTTATCAAATATTTGTTTCGGCTTTTCTTGTTTCGCCGTATAGACGTATGCCGAATCGTTGCTAAATTCAATCGAACTCTCCGGAATTGTCAAGACGTCTATAGCCCGGCTTTTGACAATTTCGGCATTGGCGCTGTATCCGGCCCGAATGAAAACCGAATCGGGAACTTTGATTGCCGCTTTGATTTCAAACAATACCGCCCCGTTTTGTTCCGTTCCTTTCGGAGAAATATATTCGAGCGTCGCATCGAACTTTTGATTGTTGATTGCTCCGACAGTCAATGCAATAGGTATGCCTTCCTTTATTTTCCCGACTTCCGTTTCATCAACATTGCCTCTGAAAATCAAATTATTCATGTTAGCAACGGAAGCGATGGTTGTCCCGTCGTTAAACGTATTGGCTTGAATAACGGAATTTCCCGCTTTAATCGGAACATCCAGAATCATTCCGGAAATAGTCGAACGGATTTGCGTATTGCTCAGTTTGGCATATTTTTTTGAAACGCCTTCTCGTACAATATCCAAGGCGTCTTTGGCATTGTTTTTTTCCTCTACGGCTTTATTGTAGTCGGATTGCGAGGCATCAAATTCTTCTTTGGAGATTACGCCTTTTTTGTAGAGTTGCGTTTGACGGGCAAATTCGGTTTCTATCTGTTGTAAATTGATTTCCGCTACCCGAAGGCGCGACTCTGCCGAGTTGAGTTGACCCATTTCCGGGATTACTTTCACGGAGGCAATCACATCGCCTTCCCGAATCATTTGACCGGCTTCTTTGTAAACTTCCGAAACGATACCGGAGATTTGCGGTTTAATAAGAATCTCGTCGCGAGGTTCTATTTTGCCGGTGGCAACCGTTTTGTTTTCAATCGTTCCTACAGTGGGCGACAGAATTTCATATACTGTATCTTTAGGATGCGATTTGTTCCAAAGAAAAGCGAATGTGAATAGGACAATAAGTCCTAAAAAGACGAATAAGATGATTTTACCTACTTTTTTCATATCTTTTAAACTTTATGCGTTTTCATATCTTTTATTTTTTTATAATCTATAATTTATAATTTATAATTTATAATCGTCACTCTTCTTGAATCGCGTCAATCGCCTTGATTTGCATAGCTCTTGCCGCCGGAATTAAACCGGCAATCAATCCGAAAAGTAAGAGGATGATGGTTGACATAACGGCAATTGTAAACGAAACCATCGGATTGGAAATAAACACATTTTCTGCATTTTGCAGCCAATACGTATCGGCTAAGTATAAACACAAGACCCCAAAACATAATCCCAAAATACCGGCAATCGCTGTTAATACTAAACTTTCCCACATGATTTGTCCGATAATCGTTCGAGGCTTAGCTCCCAATGCTCGCCGGATGCCGATTTCTTTGGTACGTTCTCTAACGGTTACCACCATAATATTACTGACGCCGATAACTCCGGAGATTAAAGTTCCGGAACCGACAATCCAAATGACGATGGCAATTCCTAAAAATAAATATTTGAAAATATTGAATTGATTTTCCAAGTTGAAACTCCAAACCGCTTGTTCATCGGTAGGAGCAATATGATTGTTCTGTTTGAGTATTTCTTTCATTTTTTCTTCCATCTTACTTACCGGCACATTGGGTTTGGCCGTCGCTGTAAGTACATGTATAATGTCTCCTTGATTAATCAACTTTTGTAAAGTTTTGAAAGGAAGAAAAACGGATTCCGCCGAACGACCGCCTATACTAATATCCGAAACCCCGGAAACTACCCCGACTACTTGAAAATAAATACCCCATATTCGGACATAGCGCCCGATCGGATTTTCTTTGGTCGGAAATAAATCTTCATATACTTTGGTTCCGATTACACAAACTTTCCTTTCTTCCAGATTATCCATTTCATTGATAAAGCGACCGTTTTCAATGAACTGTCTCTCAATCTTGGTGTAGTTGGCAAAAACGCCTTTGATTTGGGACGTACTGAAATTTTCGTTATATACGATGTTATTGGTACTGTTTCCGCCAAACAGCATGGGAGACAAACAATCCAATTCCGGTACCGATTGCAGAAGAATGTCCACATCCCTGTTGTGCATGTTCCAATTGCGTCCTTTCTGAAAACCTTGGTAAGCCTGACCGGTTGTAGATGATCCCATGAGACAGGAATTAGTCGCAAATCCTTCCAAACGGTCCATCATGCCGTGTTGCAATCCGGCTCCGGCGCCCAGCATAATGATTAGCATGAAAATTCCCCAAAATA
Source organism: Candidatus Azobacteroides sp. (assembly GCA_009778655.1). Classification (GTDB taxonomy): domain Bacteria; phylum Bacteroidota; class Bacteroidia; order Bacteroidales; family Azobacteroidaceae; genus Azobacteroides. Next base: position 12,631 of record WRFZ01000171.1, on the reverse strand, counting down.
CGCCGAATCCCGTGAGAAAACTTCGAACTTTATTTCGAGTGATGGTCACCCAAATTTCTTGAAAACGATCCAAATCAAACATACTATTTTCTTATTTATTTCTCCCGCATGGCTTCGACCGCGGATATTTTGATCGCTTTTAATGCCGGGTAGTATCCTGCGACTATTCCGGAAACGATTAATATGCACATAGCGCCGACTGCAACCCCGACATCAACCGTAGGATTCTTGAATACAAAAGACATTTGGGATGTATCCGCATTTTCCAATACGGAATTGACCAATTCACCGAGTCCTACGCCCAAAAACATACCGAAATAACCGAATACGGATGTGATAAAAGCAGATTCCAACAGAATACTTCCCAATATGGAAGACGGCTTAGCTCCCAGCGCTTTGCGAATGCCAAATTCCCTGGTTCGTTCTCTAACCGTGATTAACATAATGTTACTTACGCTGATTACACCGGCAATCAAAGTTCCGGAGCCTATAATCCAAATAAATGCCGAGATTCCATTGAAAATGCCCATAAATCGCAAATAGGCTTCCACTCCGGCCCACATTCCGATCGCCCGTTCATCTTTGGGATCATAAATATGCAGACCCGCAAGTTTTTCCCTGAGTCGTTTTTGAAATGCATCATTTTTTTCTAACGTGTTCAGACCTTTAGCCGTAAAAGTAATATCTCCGATACCCCATCCTTGGTTATACAACGCTTGCGCCGTAGAGAAAGGAATATACGCAACCGCATCATTTCTTTCATTAAAATCATTCCGAAAAACGCCGATAACCGTATATCCTAATCCTCCGGCCAAGAATTGTTTCCCAATCGGATTATCATCTTGAAACAGAATTTTTTGAAGCCGGGTATTGATCACTGCGACTTTCCTCGTTTCTTTCATATCCGCTTCACTGATAAAACGTCCGCCGCTTGCGGTAATAGTAAGTCCGTTTATCTTTAAAAAAATCGGGTGAACCCCGATAAACTGGCAATCGGTATTAAAGGTATTGTAATTGACGGAAACATTGCTCCAAATCACGCCGGAAATATATTCCGCTTCGGGTATTTGATCCTTAACCAAGTCCAAATCGTTCTGATCCAATGTGATTTTTCGTTGATCCGGAAAACCTTCGTAAGGGACGGATGTTCTGCGTCCCCAGAAATCAATACTGTTCATTGATTGTCCGGAAAAATTAGAGGTCACCCCGTTTCGCAAACCGTTTCCGGAGGAAAGCAAAATGCAAAACATGAGAATACCCCACGAAATGGAGAATCCCGTCAGAAAAGTACGTAATTTATTTTTTTTGATGACACTGAATATTTCAGCCCAATTGTCAATATCGAAAATCATCGGATAATCAATTTCCCTTTTTATTAGTAGATTTGTCGGCTTCAATGACTCCGTCTTTCAAACGGATGATTCTATCGGTAGCATCGGCAACCCCTTGTTCGTGTGTTACAATAATCATGGTCATTCCTTCTTTGTTTACATCCCGAAGTATTTGGATCATTTCTTCCGAAGTCTTACTGTCGAGCGCTCCGGTCGGTTCATCGGCCAAAATAATTTGCGGCTTGGCAATCAAAGCGCGAGCGATAGCTACCCGCTGCTTTTGCCCGCCCGACAATTCGTTCGGCAAATGCGTCGCCCAATCTTTTAATCCGAATCTGTCTAAATATTCCAAAGCGATTTGATTTCGTTTTTTTCGGCCGACTCCTTGATAGTACAAAGGGAGCGCCACATTTTCCATGGCGTTTTTAAAACTGATTAAGTTGAACGATTGAAAAACAAAACCGATCATCTTGTTTCGCAATTCGGCTGCTTTGGATTCACTCAAATCCTTTATTAACAGGTTATTCAAGTAGTAGTTACCGGTATCGTATGTGTCTAAGATACCCATAAGATTTAATAACGTGGATTTTCCGGAACCGGAAGCCCCCATAATCGAGACCATCTCTCCCTTTTCAATATCAAGATTAATTCCTTTCAACACATGGAGCGGAGCGCCATTATCATATGTTTTGTTGATTTTCTCTAATTTTATCATTAGTTGTAGAAATAGGATATTGTTTATTATACTTTTTGTTCTTTTGTTCTGAATTTATATATAAGACGCCGATTTTTTATTTTCGTTACAAAGGTAGAAATAAATTTAGTACTTTGCAATACATAGTATCTTATTTATATAAAATCTAAATTAATAATTATCGTCAATGTGCACGTCAAATTTACGCATAATTTTTGATTCCCGATTGCGATTTATATGAATTTAGAAGATTTAGTTGAATTTAAGTATTTTTATTATTTTCCCTTTGTCCGAAGAGGTAAAAGTTTTTCGGGATAAAGTATCCTATTGGGGCTTATATTTCGATTGCTTCAGTATTTCCGGGTAATCGGTATTGTCCATCAACTCTTGCCAACCGGTTTTGGGTTTTTGCTTCATATAGGCGGAAATGATTTGGTAGCCCAGCCAAATGCCCACTCTCCCCGGAGATTCAGCCGGAAGATAAGCCGTATAAGGAGCTTCTTTCAGATATTGGGTAGTAGTTATATAATTGCCGGTAAACAAATGATGATTCTCCAAAATCGTTTTCCAAATTAAAGATTGATACTGCATACACCATTCGTATTGCTCTTTATCGTAACCGACGTATTCCCGGTCTTGTCGGTCGGGTAAAAGTTGCGAAAGCATATAACGTAATTTTCCTTCATACAATATTCGATCCAACAAAACATCTTCATCACCCGAAAACGGCAGATTCGCCATCATAAAACCCAACAAATAATCGGGAACGATTCGGTCGGGAGTCATCTGTTGTCGTTGATAATCGTAGAAAAAGTTTTGATAAACCGGATAGTCCGCTCCCAAATACTTATCCGCCGATAAAGACAAAATATCGTCTGTTACAACAACATTTTGGTTAAAACCAGAAACGTGCATATATATCTTTGGCGGTTTAATTTGCGGAAATTGTTGCAGAAAAACATACAATCCCTTCGACAACTCTTTATTTATATCTGTCAAATCCGCGAATTTTTCCTGTTCGTCCCTGTAAATGCCCATCAAGGTCGGTTCGGAAAAATAAGCTTTCAAACGGGAATAAAAGCCGGCCGAATCGGATTTCCCGATAGCGAGAATGCCTTCTCCGAAAATATTCAAAAAATCATTGTGATTTTGTAAGTCGCTATCCGAAAGATTTTGAGTCAGATACCGGTATAAATCCGTGTCGAAACGAATAATCGTAAATTCCGGAGACTCTTCGTTCGTTTTATTTCCCGAACAACGAATGCAGCACAAGCAGGCTACTCCCAACAGACCTATTCGTAAAATTGTTCTGATTTGTTTTTTCATCAATCAAATCTTTTATCATTTAACGTTCGGATAATGCAAATATTGCAAAAAATTCATACTTTTGGCGAATAAAAACCGATGATATGCAAGAAGAAATTCATCCTTGGTATTGGTATATTCCCGACGGGGCAGAGACTGTTGTAATCGGCACGTTTCCGCCTACGCGACGCAATTGGTCGTTCGATTTCTTTTATCCGAATAAAAACAATTATTTTTGGAAATTGATGGCTCGAATTGTCGGACGTCCTTTGCTTTATCTTTACGGGGAAGAGGCCGTTAACGAAAGAAAAGAACTGTTGAATCATCTGAAATTGGGTGTATCCGATATGGGACAAATCATTCGCCGAAAAACCGACAGTTCCCTTGACCAAAACTTGGAAATCGTTGCTTATATGGATATTTTCAAATTGTTACGGGAAAATCCTTCGGTCAGAAAATTGATTTTTACCAGCAGTTCCGGTAAATCGAGTGCAATCGGTTGGTTCAAGAATTATCTTTCCTTGCATGGGATTTCGTTCAAAATTCCTCAAGGAAAAAGACCGCTCCGAACGACGGTTACTATCAACGGCAAATCGCTTGAGATTGTATTATTATATTCTACCTCTCCGAGAGCCGGCGCATCCGTATCGTTTGATGCATTAACTGAATTATTTGCATACGAGATATTAAATTAGTTTTTAATTTTCATCTCCATTATTTGCTCTTTTGAATAATCGGTAATTCCGACAATTACTTCTATCGGAATATCCATTTGAAGGCATTTTTGAATGACAGCAATTTTTTCTTTCTCGACGCCTTTTTCGAAGCTTTCTTCGCGAGCGCAATCTATGGCGCTGCGAACTTCGTGATAATCCGTTATACTTTTCTTGTATGCTCTCATATCTTTTTTTGTTAATTGTTTTATTTCCGCTAATTGAAACAACTCTTTAAAAATATTATCCCGAATTGATACCGGACACTCTTTTAATTTGTATAAGTTTTTCAGTATAAACAACCATCGGTCGAATCGGGTTTCCAATTCTTCCTCCGTCTTTCTGAATTTCGGCAATTCGATAAATACAAATTTCAATCTATCCGAATAAAGCGTCTTTGTTCGCTCCCGTACAAGTTGAACGTACTCGATTACCTGTTCTTTGTCTTCTTCCGATTCATCGAAAAGGACGAAATCCAAAATTCCTACCATCGTTCCAAACACTTTGTGAAATCCGAAATCCGTTAACGGATTCAGATACCTCTCTTCCGGTTCATCGAAATTTTCCATAAATTAAAGAATTTAGTTAAATAATTTATTCATTAGTTTTAGCAAAGATAGCTGTTTTTTGAAATTAACTATACGAATCTGAAATATTTTTCCGGTAAAAAGCTTTTGATACGGCCTCAAGCAGGAAAGTATGTATTTTTTCTATACTTTTGTAAAAAAATACATAGCATGAAACGAACAGGCAAAATTTTTACAAGAATTTTAGGAGGATTTCTCCTTATCATAGCATTGGTTATTGTGGGATTGTATGTTTCCGGAAACGGATATATTTTCAGTGCGTTTCGAAAAACGATGCTTAAAGGTTACTCTACCGCCTACATTGACGATTATGTTGATTTTGATAATGCCGTTGTTCGAGCCGGAACGCCCCAACCTTGGGAATTGCACGAAAAATACAATCAATTGCAATTGCCGGATAGCTTGCGGAAAGAATTGGAAGATTTTCAATCCGTCGGTTTTGCTGTTATTCAAGACGGAAAATTGTTGTATGAAGAATATTGGGAGAATTATTCGGATTCCGATTTGACCAATGCTTTTTCAATGGCGAAAAGTATTACGACCCTGCTGTTGGGAAAAGCCATTGAGCAAGGGTATATTAAGGGTTTGGATCAGCGGATTACCGATTTTATTCCCGAATTTCTTCAAGATTCTTTGGGTCGCTTGGCAACGATTGGGGATTTAGCGTCCATGCGTTCGGGATTCGACTGGACGGAAGATTATTATTCACCCTTAAACATGACGGCGGAAGCGTATTACGGTGATCATATCGAAAAACAATTGCTGAAGCGGCATTTTTCAAGTCATCCCGGAGGACACTTCAAGTATCTTTCCGCCAATACCGAATTATTGGCTATTATTTTGAAACGAGCTACGGGAAAAAATTTGGCGCAATACCTTTCGGAAGAGTTTTGGCAACCCATGGGTATGGAAAACGATGCGCTTTGGTCGTTGAGCGGAGGACTTGAAAAATCGTTTTGTTGTTTTTACAGCAATGTACGCGATTATGCCAAATTGGGACAACTATTGCTTCAAAAAGGGAATTGGAAAGGTGTTCAACTGCTGGATTCGGCTTTTGTCGAACGAATGATTACGCCCTGTTCCGATGCTTTTCTTCCGAACGAACCGAAGAAATACGGCTATTCTATTTGGATAGACGAGAATTATCATCCGTCGTTTTATGGCATGATAGGACATCTCGGACAGCGAATCCTTATAGTTCCCGATAAAAACTTAGTGATTGTTCGATTGGGAAAGGCTAAAGATACCATTCACCCGTCCAAAGGACCGCTCGATGCGGATACGTATCTTATGATAGACGGAGTAATGGATTTAATAAAGTAGAGACACGGCGTGCCGCATCTCTACCATCATTTTGTCATTGCAGGCTTGACCCGCAAATCTACTGATTATTAAAAATCAATTGTTTTATTTCGCAACTACGCGAGCCATTTCAAGCGTCTTGTTGGAATAGCCCCATTCGTTGTCGTACCAAGAAACCACTTTGGCAAAATTTGCATCCAAAGAAATGCCGGCTTCGGCATCATAAATCGAAGTCAACGGGCAACCGCGGAAATCGGTGGAAACCACTGACTCGTCCGTATAGCCCAAAACGCCTTTCAACTCGCCTTCGGAAGCAGCCTTCATCGCAGCGCTGATTTCATCTTTGGTCGCCGGTTTTTCCAAAATTACGGTTAAATCTACGACCGAAACATCGGAAGTCGGAACACGTAAAGACATGCCGGTTAATTTCCCGTTCAAAGCCGGAAGCACTTTACCTACCGCTTTGGCAGCGCCGGTGGAAGACGGAATGATATTTTCCAAAATACCGCGTCCGCCGCGCCAATCTTTAGAAGAAGGTCCGTCCACCGTTTTTTGAGTAGCTGTCGTAGCATGAACCGTTGTCATTAATCCTTTGACAATTCCGAATTTATCATTTAGTACTTTGGCAATCGGAGCCAAACAGTTCGTCGTACAAGAAGCGTTGGAAATAATATCTTGACCGGCATACGATTTATGATTTACGCCATAAACAAACATCGGAGTCGAATCTTTGGAAGGAGCCGACAAAATTACTTTTTTTGCACCTGCTTCGATATGTTTACGTGCGGTTTCATCTGTTAAGAAGAATCCCGTAGATTCGATAACTACTTCTGCACCCACTTCGTTCCATTTCAGATTGGCCGGATCTTTTTCAGCCGTTAAGCGAATTTTCTTTCCGTTTACGATCATGTAATTACCTTCAACAGAAATATCGCCTTTGAAATGTCCGTGAACCGAATCATATTTTAGCATATACGCCAAGTAATCGGCAGCTAAAATGTCATTGATACCTACTACTTCGATATCTTTTGAAAAATTATAAACCGCGGCGCGAAACACCATACGTCCAATACGGCCAAAGCCGTTAATACCTACTTTAATCATTTTGAAATTGTTTTTATAGTTAAAAAATTATATTATCCTTTTTTAGGGAATAATTCGAGCCTTTTTACGCCGCAAAATTACAAAATTTTACGCACTTTCTCAAATAAAATGATTCATTTTTTCAAAAAAGTCATTCGTATTTTAACAACCGCAAGGAGTAGCGCAAGCTGCCAAAAAACACATGAGGAAGATCAATATTGCCAAATATTTCAAACCGGTTCTCAGCATAAGTTCATTATAAATTTTATTATCGAAAATTTTTTGCCATATCGTTTAAATAACGGGAATCGGAAGCAAATATTTTGTTTTGACTTTTTATTCACCGAATATTATTCCGATTCAACGCTTGACGATATTTATCGGCATTCCGATTATGTTCCGAAAGCGTAACGGCAAAATTATGACGGCCGGAAAAATCTTCTTTGGCAACCATATATAAATAATTATGATGCGTATAATTCAAAACGGCGTCAATGCCTGCGATAGAAGGAATACGAATAGGGCCGGGCGGCAGTCCGAAATTTTTATAGGTATTATAAGGAGAATCAATGTCAAGATGGGCAAATAAAATTCGTCGCAACTCAAAATCACCGACTGCAAATTTGACGGTCGGATCGGCTTGTAAAAGCATACCTTTTCGTAAACGGTTGATATATAATCCGGCGACAATCGGATATTCGGATTTGTCAGCCGTTTCTTCCTCTACAATCGAAGCCAGAACAGATACTTCCACAGGGCTTAACGAAAGTTCATGCGCTTTTTTCAATCGGTCGGCAGTCCAAAAGCGATCGTATTCTTTTTTCATGCGATCAAGAAATTGAGTAACGGAAATCGTCCAATATATTTCGTAAGTATTCGGTATAAACATACACATAACGGTAGTCGTATCAAACCCTAACGATTGGCAGACTTCCGGTTGGTTCAAGTTATTCAGAAGAAGTTCCTCTCCGAACATCAACTGACTTCCGACTCTTTCGGCAAAATCTTTTTTCAGACGAATATTATTGAATGTCAATTTAACCGGAGTCTGATTTCCGTTTCGCAACATGCGGATAAGTTCCAAATAATTCAACTGAGGTTTGATTTCATATCTCCCTGATTTTATATTTTGAGGATATTTCATAATCGAAGCCAATCGGTCGAACAGACGAATATCTTTTATTTGAGATTCTGTTTCCAATTGATTTAAAAGGGCTTCGTAATCTTTTTTTTCATCAATACAGAGGTAAGTAATTTTATCGGTTTTGAACGCCGGAGAAACGACTTTTATAAAAAGAGTTCCGGCTATTGTACCGGTTATTAGGATAAAAATTGCAAGCATTCCGAATACGATTTTTCTCCGGAAACTTTTACTTTTCGACAGGGTAGTACGTTGTTTCATATGAATATCGCTTAATTTTGACGGTACAAAAATATAAAAATGAAATGATAAATCTTTGTTAAATCAAAAAGATTCTTTTATCTTTGCACCGCCATTCGCAAAAATTGAAATAAATAGGCACAGGGAAAGATGGGTGAGTGGCTTAAACCAACAGTTTGCTAAACTGTCGTACGGGAAACTGTACCGGGGGTTCGAATCCCCCTCTTTCCGCTTGCAAAACTCGCCCCGTCGGTGAGTTTTTTGTTGAAAAATGCGCTCTAATCAAAATATATTTAGTACATTTGCCAATCCGATTTTTTAATGTGCATTACTTAATTTTATATACGAAATGAACGATACTCAAGTTATGAATCAAGCTGCCGATAACATTCGAATATTAGCGGCTGCTATGGTGGAAAAAGCTAAATCCGGACATCCGGGCGGCGCTATGGGAGGCGCCGATTTTATAAATGTATTATACAGCAAATTCTTGATTTACGATCCCGAAAACCCGACGTGGGAAGGACGCGATCGCTTCTTTTTAGACCCCGGACATATGTCGTCCATGCTGTATTCCGTTTTAACGCTTGCCGGTAAATTCTCTTTAGACGATTTGAAGCAATTTCGTCAGTGGGGGAGCGTTACGCCCGGACACCCAGAACGGGATGTCGCACGCGGAATTGAAAATACTTCCGGTCCGCTGGGACAAGGACATACCTACGCCGTAGGCGCAGCTATCGCCGCTAAATTCTTGGCGGCAAAAACCGGACGTCCGCTGACTCAAAAAATTTATGCCTATATTTCCGACGGAGGCGTTGAGGAAGAAATTTCCCAAGGCGCCGGACGAATCGCCGGCCATCTGGGTTTGGACAATCTGATTATGTTTTATGATTCTAATGATATTCAACTTTCTACCACCGTTCGGGAAGTAACCGACGAAAATACTGCCGCCAAATACAGCGCTTGGGGCTGGAAAGTAATCGAAATAAACGGAAACGATGTTGTCGCTATCGAAAAAGCCCTGCTTGAAGCGCAAGCGAACACCGGTTCTCCTACGCTCATTATCGGGAAAACCATTATGGGGAAAGGCGCTCGTAAAGCCGACGGCGAATCGTATGAAAACAAATGCGCTACTCACGGTATGCCTTTGGGCGAAGCCGGCGCTTCGTTTGAAAAGACCGTCGAAAATTTGGGCGGAAATCCGGAAAATCCTTTTTATATTTTTCCGGAAGTCAAACAATTGTATGCCCGGCGAAAAGAAGAATTGAAAAAAATCGTCGCGGCAGAGAAAATGGAACAAGAGGTTTGGGCGAAAATTCATCCGGAACGGGCAAAAAAATTAGCTTCTTGGCTATCGGGTCAAGCGCCGGCTGTTGATTGGGAGGCTATCCGACAGAAACCCAATCAAGCGACGCGAGCGGCATCGTCAACGGTTTTGGGCGTTCTGGCAACTCAAGTGGAAAACATGATTGTGGCGTCGGCCGATTTATCCAACTCCGACAAAACGGACGGTTTCTTGAAACAAACCCATGCGATTACAAAAGACGATTTTTCCGGCGCATTTTTGCAAGCCGGCGTTGCCGAGTTGACTATGGCTTGCGTATGTATCGGTATCGCACTGTACGGAGGCGTTATCCCGGCTTGCGGAACGTTCTTTGTTTTTTCCGATTACATGAAGCCGGCGATACGCATGGCTGCTCTTATGGAACTTCCAGTCAAATTCATCTGGACGCACGACGCTTTTCGCGTAGGCGAAGACGGTCCTACCCACGAACCGGTCGAACAGGAAGCGCAAATCCGTCTGATGGAAAAACTGAAAAATCACAAGGGACATAATTCGATGCTGGTGCTTCGTCCGGCAGACGTACAGGAAACAACCGTTGCGTGGAAATTAGCGATAGAAAATACGCACACGCCGACCGGCTTGATTCTTTCCCGTCAAAATATCACTGATTTACCGGCAAAAACCAACCGTTACGAAGAAGCCTTGCAAGCAGCTCGAGGCGGTTACGTGGTTGAATGCGACGGTTATGCCGATGTTATCCTGCTGGCTTCGGGTTCTGAAGTCGCTACTTTGGTGGAAGGAGCGGCATTATTACGTAAAGAAGGAATAAAAGTTCGGATCGTATCGGTTCCCTCCGAAGGTTTGTTCCGTTCCCAACCCAAAGATTATCAAGACTCCGTGATTATTCCGGGTAAAAAAATATTCGGTCTGACAGCCGGACTTCCGGCAACGCTTTTGGGATTAGTCGGCGACGCCGGCAAAATATGGGGCATGGAATCGTTCGGTTTTTCCGCACCTTACAAAGTGTTGGACGAAAAACTCGGTTTCACGCCGGAAAACGTTTATAAACAAGTAATCGAATTGATGAATGGAAGATAAAATCGGATTAGCTTCCGATCATGCCGGATACGAAATGAAAGAATATATTCGGAAGTTGTTGGAAGGGAAGAACAGATCGGTTGTTGACTATGGAACTTATTCCGCCGAAAGTACAAATTATGCTATTTACGGGCATCGCTTGGCAAAAGCTGTCGAACAAAAAGAAGTCCGAAAAGGAATAGCCGTTTGCAGTACGGGAAACGGGATTAATATGACTGTAAATAAGCATAAAGGCATTCGAGCTGCCTTGTGCTGGAACGAAGAAATTGCGCGATTGGCCCGTGCACACAACGACGCTAATATCTTGACGCTTCCGGGGCGATTTATTTCTTTTGAATTGGCGGAAAAAATAATTACCGCTTTTTTGGATACGCCTTTTGAAGGCGGAAGACATCAATGCCGTGTAGATGCGATTGATCAAATATAAATGGGAATTCAAATTTTTTGATTTTCAAATATTCAGATATTTTTATCTATTATTTTTTGTAATTTTATTACGGCAGCCTGTTTATTCAAACAATCCGTATATCATTAATATTCACCGGGAAGATTATCTGGCGAGTAATAAGAATTGGACAATCGGACAAGACGAAAGAAGTGTTTTGTATTTTGGAAACGACATCGGCTTGTTGGAATTTGACGGAATCGAATGGCGTCTGAATGAATTGCCTAACAAATTGACTATACGTTCTGTAGCTGTCCTTTCGCACCAAACGTTATTTACCGGTAGTTATGAAGAGTTTGGCAGGTGGGACAGGGACTTTTCGGGAAATCTCGTTTACACTTCATTAAGCGCTGAAATTGACCGGTCGCTTTTTCGCAACGATGACTTTTGGAAAATATGGATAGCAGACACGCTTGTTTATTTCCAATCTTTTACGTCTATTTATGTTTATGATTATCATACCGTCCGAAAAATTCCTTCCGAACAAGCTTTTCTTTTCTTACAGAAAGTGCGCAGCGAGTTTTTGGTACAACAGATGCTGGGCGCTATTTGCCGTTTCGACGGCTACGGTTTGCATCCGATTCCGGGTAGCGAATGTTTCAAAAATACAGATGTCCGTGTGATATTGCCGATAGGAGAAACCGATTATTTGATGGGAACTGTTGGAAAAGGAATTTACCGGTATAACGGAAAGAAATTCGAGGAATGGAATCCGGCGCTTTCTAAAATATTAGTAAATAAAGAGTTGAATTGCGGGATACTGACTTCAAGCGGTATTTACTATTGGGGTACCATATCCGGCGGTATTTTTGTAACTGACTCAAGCGGAACGATTCTTAATCATATTTCAACGGATAACGGTTTGCAAAACAATACGGTACTCTCTTTGATGGAAGACGACTCCGGCAATATTTGGGCAGCGCTTGATAGAGGTATCTCTTGCATCAGTTACCTTAATAATTTGAGTTGCTACATTGATCCCATAGGAAACTTGGGTGCAGTTTATGGTGCGGCATTATGGAATAATACTTTGTATATAGCTACCAATCAATGTGTTTTGTACATTGAAAATGAAGATTTGCCTCAGCTGAACAATCTGAAACACTTGAAATTGATAAACGGCACTCAAGGACAAGTTTGGGCGTTGGAGGTAGTTGACGGGCGTCTTTTCTGTTGTCATAATAAAGGTTTGAAAGAAATCCATGCTGACCGGAGCGTTAGCGATATCAATAATATCAATACCGGCGTCTATGGTCTGACAAAAATAGATTTCAAAGGGAAACATCTGCTGCTTTTGGCTACTTACAACTCTTTGAAAATCATGGATATGAAAACCGACAACGTGATTTCGCTTCCTCAAATTCAAGAACCCATCCGTTCCGTGCAAACCGACCATCTGGGAAACGT
>WRFZ01000170.1 GCA_009778655.1 Candidatus Azobacteroides sp. | reverse complement strand
AATATATTGATTGTATTACAATTACCTAATTATTAAAAATAAAGTCTTTTTATTATTTTGCACATTCAAAAATAAGTATTACTTTTGCATCACTTTTAACGGGGCGTTTAGCTCAGCTGGTTCAGAGCATCTGCCTTACAAGCAGAGGGTCGGCGGTTCGAATCCGTCAACGCCCACTTGAAAATCACGGACTTACAAGAGATTGTGAGTCCTTTTCTTTTATATGTATATGTACATACAATTTGCACACAACTTTGAAAATACTAAAATAACTCTATCAAAGATTTGGTATAAGCTGCGGCACATAATGCAGCATAACCATGCCAAATATCCCCTTTTGATGGATTACAATAATCAACAATTCCTCTAACAACAAAATACGATTTATTACAACTCCAAGTACCGTCTGCAACGCCAGCACTCTCCATCTCTATAGCTCTACACCCAAAATTATCTCTTAAATAGTCTCTTTTTGTTTCATTCTTTAAGAGGGTATTAGCCGAACCAATTTTACCCATAAAAACACGTGGTTTCCCATTTCTTCTCCTTTTATCTATAGGATGAGTAGTTTCAATTCCATTAATTTCTAAAATATCGTTAGTTTCACTTGGCCTTTTAAAGATATCATGTGAAGATATAGTATCATCGATATAATCTTCCCATGGATATCTATCTAAGTAATAAACATCACTTTCTAATAAATTATATTTGCCTTTCATTAGAGCCGATGGCTTATCTGCGTTACTTCTAATTTTTACGTCATCGTCTTCTTCTTTAATATTATCATACTGAAGGATGCTATCAGAGCAAACAATGTCTCCTAATCTTACATGATTTTTTGAATCTGTGGGACAAGGAATTCCACCCGCAATTCCAACGAGGACTACTTCATCTATTTCAGGAAAAGTACGTAACATATGTATTGTAACACTTGATGCGTTGTTTGTTCCTATTTCTTTCAAACAAGCAAGTATTATACTCACATTTTTCCCTCTTTTTGTTTCTATTGTCCCAATTTTATAATCATTTGGGTCGCCAACAGGTATTTCTTTTGGTAGTTTTGGGTTTTGTAACATTGTTTCCATTGCTGCAAATTCAATTGGCAACGCAGTAACGATCCCAATTGTTATGGCATTCTCATTAGCAGGCGGCATAATCGGACTCGGAGCTTCCCTTGTTATGGCATTCTCATTTTTTGGTGCACCATTTTGAACATTTTTTTCGTAATCTTTGAGTAATTGCGTAGCAGATTGATGCAAATCTCGCAACAAAATCAAGTCATCATTGTGTGTACTTGCACTAAGTCGTTCTTCAAAGTTTTTCCTTTTTGGTCGCATGCTATGCTCATAAAATTCGCGCTTATTAAAATTTTCGTAATCAATCGCACATCTTATGTTGTACTTTTCGCAGAGAAAATGCACAACATAAGCTACATCAAATATTAAATTTCCACTTGCATCTATCAATTTTTTAATATTGGGGTTTTTATCAATATTGGGGTTTGCATCAATGATGTCGCTAACAATTACATCTATCGCGCGGATAGTTTCATCGTCATTATATATAAGTTCATTTAGCAATTTTTCCAAGGGATGTGTCTTTGAACTATAGTATAGCACATATACTTCCACATTCCGCTTGTAATGCCATCAAGTATTCTATTACAATCCCGCAAAATGTTTCTTATATCGTCATCATTGGTTCGTACAGTTTTAAACAAGTAAACTTCTGCCAGTAATGACAGCAATTGATCTCTTTGATTAAGACCAATTGATAACATTGTAAGTAATTTAATGTATGAACTTATAAGATATCCGCTATACTCGCGTACCTTGTCGTAAGCTTTCTGTAATACAGAATATTTGCGTGCAAATATAGTAGATCTATTTTGCCAATTAGATTCAAATGGTTTCAAAAAACCCTCATTCAAAATTTGATAGCCGGGTTCAATCCTGTCACCTAAAACTTTAGGATTTCTACCTGCTGGTTTTTTTATATATTGGAGATTAAACAATTGGGAAAGTAAAACTGAATCTTCAGATGCACTATAAATTGGTTTACTTGTTGAAACACGTGGACCAAATTTAGAATAACAAATGCTATACTCATCTTCCCCTCCACTCGCTTCCCCATAGGGAATTAACCGTTTTTGTGCAGCCTCTCTAAAAAAAAGTACACATAGCTTTTCCATTTCAGTTTTATACAAATCACGATTAATGAAACCGGAGTACTGGCTAAGGACAAAAGCAAAAAGACGAAAATGTTCTTCTCCTATATGATAAACTTCACCACATTTATATCCGCGAACGATTGTATTTTCAAAATGCACAATAGAAGGAATAATTAATCCTCTGTCAATAAAAATATCAATAACATTAGAAAACATTAAAATATCAATGTCATTCGTTTTGGTTTTTGATGCAATGAAATCTTTTAATTCTGTTAAAATTAGCAATGGCCCCCTTATTTTCTTATCTTCTGCGTCATTATACTTTGTTTCATCTTTAACTGAAATAAGAAAATCATAAGTTAGACTAATATACTCATTTTGCAAAAACGAGTCAAATGAAGGATCTTTTATGTCGCTAAAATTTAGTGTGGACTTCTCCTCTGAATCAGAAAAGAATTTCTCTATATTTGTGGCAAAAACGAAGTCGTCATTTCCACAAAGTCGATTCAGTCCACTTATTTTAGCAACATTAGAAAATAAACGCATTAACTTCACAGCAAGAATGAAATGTAAAACTTTTAATTTATTTTCGCTAAAGATATACTTATTCTTATTATCAATAAACTGAATAATCTTCTTCGTTCGTATATGTGCAGCAAAAAAAGTATCTAGTTCCTTGTATGTTAATGTCTTTAATAACACAAATGGAATAACTAAAATAGATACTTTATTATTTATTTTTTTGCATAAAAATCTAATTTTGCACAATTCTATTTTTAACTTAATATCTTCGCACGGCACTACCTCTTTCGGAACATTGAACACATAGCTTTCAATTCCATGCACACGCTGAACATTACTTGTTATGTCAACCATTTTAAGATTTTTTACAAGCATATCGAACTCCTCAACCGTGGAATATTCTAAACTGTATATAGGTTGATCTATATTATAGGGACACTTTGCAGCTTCAATAAAAGTTGTTATATATTGTGACAGGATGTATGTATCATTTTCCGACAACATTGAATATGATTCAATTATGTTTTGTTTAACAAGTGTGCCATTGTTGAAAGCATCTTCAGAGCATGCCAAAATATACACGTCGGCTTTTATGTTGTTATCGGACAAAATTTTCGTGGTTTTTGCCAGAGACTCGCCGCGTACCACAAATCATCAATAACAATGATTTTTTTGCCTTTGAAGTCATCAAAGACGTTATAATCAAGCACACGGCTTGAAACAACTTTGCAATGAGTTGGCTTTTGCAAATATTTCTCTAAAACAAGAGCTTTATAAAAACATATTGCTTTGCGAGCCATAAAAATTGCCACATCATACTTGTCAAAAATATCAGAGAGATTGTTTTTATAGCGAGTAATTGTGTCTCGATATTCTGCAGGAAATAATTCAATTAAATTATTCATATATTTATTATTTATAATATCTGTTTGCTTTTTCTTGAAAAAACTTTTTATTTATACATCATAAATTCATCACAAAAATACACAAAATTTCAATGCTTTTCACAATTCATTGAAAATATTTTTATAAAAGCGATTAGTTTGCACTTTAAGTATAATAATTCTTAATAGTTTTCTCTCAATTGGCTATAACCTCCTTCCTATTTTCTTCTTTAATCTTTTATTGTCTTTGAAATACTACTACATCATAATCCGTTCCTGTTGGTTGAATATCAAACAATCCTCCTACTGCCGAAGTGGAGTTTCCCAAAACGGAAGATTAATTTTGCGAATGTTTCGGCTTAAAAGATTGACTATCCAGTTGCTCTTTTATCCCCACCTTACGGATCCGAAAGTTGGATATTTGAATCAATCCATAGTTATAAACACAAAACCGGTAAAACCATTTTTCAGATTTTGCCGGTTTCATTGTCTAATGAGCGTATCCATTGTTTGATTTCTTCCGTTTCGTTTTTGATTCTTGCTCCGATAATATATTTATATCTCCCAAATTCTAATAGAGATATATTGATTTTGTTCATTAATCCGGAATCCGCTACAATGACAAAATCGTCCAAATTAAAGCGACGTACAAAATCTTCAACTACAGGTATCATCGTTTTGCCTTCACACTGAGAACCGTTGAAAAGCGAGTAAGACAGCGGATAACCGTCCCGACTTACCGGAAGACCTAAGACAACTTGTAGCTGTGCATGCTTACCATCCTTGGAAAAAATCCGTGTGGTTACATCGCAAAATAAAAGGCTTATTTTACCCCCTAAAATCTTTCGGGTATGCGCTAAGCTGATTTGTTGGATGCTTTCTTGCTGTGTATTGTAAAGACGGTCTAAATACCTGTAAATCTTGTGCAATTTTATATCTTCATCAAAATATGACTTTAGATAATCCATCGTACCCGATTTGCCAGTTGGCTGACACAATCTTGATATGACCAAATGTTTCAAAATATCATCTTCTATTGCCGCGAAGCCTATAAGATTAGATACTTGATTTAATATTAATTGTATGCCATTCAGCAGGATGTTTTCTACAGTATTCAATAAATGTTCAGTAACTTCTTTCTCTTCCCGTTCCTTTTCCATAATAGCGAACATATCGCGATCGCCACGATGATGGCTAATCCACTTTTTGCCTTGTTGATAGAAATCAGATATCTCTTTTTCATCAGAACTGACCCCGATAGTTTGCAACTCGCGGAAGCGACCTCCGCTTTTATCTGTTATAACAGCACTTGTTGTTCTTGACCTGTTTTTCTTTTTACGTACAAACATGTCGCAAAAATACATCATTTTGGCTTGCGTCACCCAAATCGGTGACGCAAAATTTGTATGTTTTTGATATATATTAAATTATAGAATCATTAAAATAAAAGTATCGAAGTCAAGAAAGTTAAACCAAGAGTTAAACCGAAAAATCAAGGTTAATATCTTGTGCGTTTTTTCCGGCTGATCTCGGCAACCATCATCAATCCGCGCTGACGAGCATAATCGTTCAGCAGATTGTAGAAAGCGTTGCGAATAGCGGTTTCTTTCTTTGTGCCGCCGTAGTCTTTCAGTTTTTCGACTTCAGTATAATAGAGGTGGATGGAGTGGGACATGATAAATATAAATTTGCAGGTAAATCGTCAGATTATCAGTTTTAATTTTTGAATCAGTTTTTCTTTTTCTCCGCTTTCGTTTGTTTTAAATCGGATAATCGGAATATTATATTTTTCTAAAATTGCATCTTTCATTTCATCTCGTTTTTTCTGCTTTTCCTGTTCATGTGTGCCGCCATCTACTTCTATTGCCAATCGGGGCGCTTTTCCTATTTTATCAAAAATCAAAAAATCAATATGCGTGAGCGCATTAAGAGCATATTTTACCTCTTCGTTGTTGAGTTTTTTCGTATTATTTAAAATCATTCTCAACGGAAAATGCACAACTGCATCGAATTGGTTGAAAGGTTCATCTTGTAAAACTTTTAAAATCACTTCATGATACATTAAATTTTCACTATCAAATTTTGATATGCGTTTCTTGTTTTTTAGCAATTGATTACGTTTTTCCGCGTAATTTTTATACAAAAAATCAAATACCGAATAAATTTCGCTTTGTATAATTTCAAAATTATTGTACTCAATATAACGAACAAGGTCGCCGATATTTGTATCGCGTTTTATGTCATTGCCGTTTACCACGACTATAAGTTGGTTAATGGCTCGTGAAACAGCAACATTCAGACGATTGGCGTTGTCGGTGAAATTCGAAATTTCGTTGTCAACAGTAGAAAGAATAATTACATCATTTTCCTGTCCTTGAAATTTATCTACAGTATCCGCTTTAATATGCGTATTCTTAAACGCTTCTTGCAACGCATTGGTTTGATTTCGATAGGGTGTTACAATTCCAACCGAACCGTTTTCTGTATTCAGTTTTTGTTGAGGAATAATTTCATTTTTTATCACATCTATCTGTCGTTGATTAACGCGATTTCGGGCGTGATTACCTTCCGCCGTTTTATACAAAATTAACGGTTTACTATTCGATTTCGGCTCTGTAAGTACAATTAACCGGTTATTGTAAAATTTTTGATTGCAAAATTCTATTATTTTCGGATGGCAACGATAATGTTCGCATAGCATGGTTTTGGGTGCATCGGGAAATATTTTTGTCAAAGAAAGTAAAAGATTGTAACTTGAATAGAGATATACTTCCGGAATATTATACTTTAAGAAAATCCGGTCTGTTTCTCGGGCGGTTTCATCGGTTACAACATTTGGAAGTTGCTTTAAATCGCCCACTATTACCGCTTTTTCGGCACAGGATAATGCAAGCGCTCCCGTAGCAATGTCAACCTGCGACGCCTCGTCTATGATCACATAATCATACATTGTTTTATTTGATAAACTGCTTCGCAAAGAATAGGTTGTACTTAACACAACCGAGTATTCCTCAATAAAATCTTCTGAATTTTTCCATAAATCATCAATCGTAAATTTAATACGGTCTTTAGTGGAATATTTTTTTGCGAGTTTATCATGGAAAATTTTCATGGAAAGTTCCGAATACTCATTCATCTTTCTATTAAAATCAAACTTGTTCAGTTCATTTTCAATATATTTTATGGATTTATTTATTTCTTCTATTTTCTTTTCGTAATATTGTTTTTGGCACAAAGCAATCAGTATTTCAAGCGAATGTAAAAATAGCGCTTTACATTGGCTACCGTATTTAAAACGAACCGTAAGCAATTTTATCCATTTTTGTAATTGATTGAATGACCCGAAATTTTCACACAACAACCATAATTCCAATATTTTATCAGGGTTATTTATTTTTAGCGACTTGTCGAAAATAGAAATATTTAATGTGTCGTAGTATTGTTTAAAATATCGGTATTCAAGTTCAAAAGACGATAATTCCCGTTTCAATGAAGATAAATAATTCTTTTTTGATAGCATTGTATTTAAGTAAGAAAAAAGCGTTTGTAAAGTCTTGGTGATGCGTTGCTTGTTTTCTTCCTCTAATTTCCACTCCGTAAAATCGGGTAATGACTTTTGCGAGTTGATAAAATCTGTTTTATTTTGCGAACTTCCAAGATAGGCGGCAATAAAATCAGCTTTGTTCTTTTCTAATTTTTCGAGTACATTTTTAGTAGCGGAATTATTGCTTGATACCACCGCAACACTTTCGCCATACATCACGGCATTAGCGATAATGTTGAGAATTATTTGTGTTTTACCTGTTCCGGGTGGTCCTTCTATAATACTCAATGAATGGTTAAGCGCTTTATTTACGGCATCTTTTTGGCTTGCATTAAAACCAAACGGATAGATAGGAATACGAGATTCTTTATTGTTTTCCGATTTTAAATGCCCTGTAAGAAATGCAGATAACATACTGTTTTCGCTAACGAAATCAATTTTCGCATAACGATTTGACAGTATGTTTCCGCCTTTTTCGTCTTTCAAACCAACTTCCTGTGCGATTTCTTTTAAGTAGTCAAAGATGTTTTTTGCAGCATTGTCAAGTAAAGCCGATTTTATTATTTTAACGTCTTTTGCAAGATACGAATATGTTTTGTCTCCCGATAAATATTTAATATCAAATCTATTGCCGTTTGGTTCAAACGATATTATTTCTTTTGTTTTATCTTTACCCTTTACTATAATTTGATAATTGCCGGTATTCATCTTTTTCCGCAGTTCTGTGATATATACCCGTTATTAGAATTCGGATAAAATAATTGCAAATATATGAATAATTTGTATTATTGATGTTATACTTTTGTATTTTCTTCGTCATAATAAACAGATGAATGCCCAACAGTTTAAGCAAGAGGTGGCGCCGCTGCGTGAGAATCTTTTGCATGTAGCAAGAAAGATGCTTGAAAATGCGAACGACGCAGAAGATTTAGTACAAGAGGTTTTTCTGAAACTTTGGTACTTACGCGATACGCTTTACAGGTATGACAGCATTCCGGCTTTTGCGGTTGCAATGATTAAAAATCTTTGTATTGATCGCTTGCGGATACGCGGCCGCGAAGTGACTTCAGACCAGGATAACGATTCCGGAACAGCGCCGGATAACCCTTATCTGCGATTGGAAAGGTTAGATACGGAACAACTGCTGAAAAAGATTATCGGGTCTTTACCGCCGTTGCAGAAAGCGATTATTACGATGAAAGATATTGATGAATACGAAGTAGAGGAGATTGCCGAAATTACAGGGACACAACCGGAGGCTGTTCGCGTAAATCTTTCACGAGCCCGAAAAAAAGTAAGAGAAGAATACATTCGATTGTCAAAATAAAAGAAAACAAACCATGCGTAAAGTAATTACAATACAAGAAGCCGAAGTTTTACTTCATAAGTATTACGAAGGTTTTACTTCCGGAGAAGAGGAAAAACGATTATGTACCTTTTTATCGCAAAAGCATTTGCCGGAGCAATTCATGGCCGATAAAGCCATCTTGAATTATTTTGCTTCGCAGAGAAAGAAAAGTAGAATTTCGATTATTCCCTTACTGCGTCGGACAAGCATCGCTGCTTCCATCGTTATCGGATTGTTAATCGTTCACTTTTTGATATTCGACAAACCTCGTTCTTATGCCTATATTGACGGTAAAAAAGTAACGAATAAGGAACAAATCAAGGAGCAGGCATTAGCCTCCATTCAATCGTGGAATAATTCGGCCGGCGATACGAATCCGGATGAATTAATCAATCAACAACTTCAATTATTTGTAAAATAGAACAGAATGACACTTTTAAATAAAATTTGGTTATGGTTGCTTCTCATAGCGGCTTTGGCAGCTTCCGAGCAACTGAATGCCCAACAGGACTTGCAAATTAACAAAGTTTTTGAACAATACGGCAAGAAAAAAGGAGTCGTGATGGTGCAATTGACGAAGGAGATGCTGCAAGGATATGATTTCTCTTTCTTCAAAAGCATTGTTATTAAAAATGATTCTTCCGCCGTTTATTTTACTCGCGAATGTATAGCGAAAGATCAGGAAGGAGCAAAGAAAATTAAGCAAGTGGTCCGGAACGGAGAAGTCATCTCTATCGTTTTACAGCTTGCCCCGCGGGGAGAAGAAAATCGTTTGATTCTTTATAACGAGTCGTCGGAAGAGGAGAAAGAAATGACGCTTATTTATATAGAATCGAAATCGGATGCGGAAAAGATTATGACCATGATATTAAAAAAGAAATAAATAACTGATAATATTTGAAAATAATGAAAAAAACGATTTTAACTTCAGCATTTGTATTACTTATCGCATGTTTAATAAAAGCGGAAGAATTACCGGCAGATACTGCGTTTCAATTTAATCGAAAGTATATTAAGGTAGAAGAAGGCAATGACCGGATAAATGTAAAGGTATATGAAACAGACGAGTCGAATGATACGATTCAGTACAAACAACTGTATGAAGGCATTTTTAGTGATGAGAAAAGTTATGAAAAATGGACGGTTCAAGAAGCGTTCGGTTTAGACATTCCTTTTTTAACAAAAAAGAAAAAACATGCTATGCAGATGTCTTCTCATTGGAGCGGAGTAGGACTGGGTTTTGCCAACATTGCAGACCAATCGTTTAACATGACCGAAGTAAATGGCGTGAGCGTGAACGCCGGCTCTTCTTTTGAATGGTTTTTCAATCTGTTGGACGGAACATTGCCTCTTTACCGGAATAATTTGGGAATCACCACCGGCGCCGGAATGAGTTGGTTGAATCTTCGTTTGGATAAGAATACGCACTTGGTTGATGCAGATGGAGTAACCGGAGTCTATCCGGCTCCGGAAGATATTCATTATTTGTTAAGTCGGTTAATGATTGTTCGTATCAATATTCCTTTGTTACTCGAATGGCAACCGACCATCTGCGGAAATCACAAAGCATTTCTTTCCGCCGGAGTTGTAGCCGGCATCAAAACATTCTCATCCTACAAAGTGAAATACAATAACGAAGACGGCAAGAAAGTTACTGTCGTGGAAGGCAGGGGATTGAATACAACTCCGCTTTTTCTTGATTATATGGTACAAGCCGGATATGATTGGTTGGGCGTTTATGCAAAATATTCGCCGTTCTCTATTTTTCAATCCGGCAAAGGACCGGATGTAAGGGCGGTTTCGTTGGGGCTTATACTCTATTTCAATTAATATATTGTATAAACTCAAAGAATTGCGGAATTTAAAAATAAGTCGTAAATTTGTCGGCAAAATAAAGAATTTGCTATGGAAACAACGAAAACAAGAAGCAAAAGACAAACTGTAAAAGCAAAAAAACAAAATGAAGTTTTAGAACAGAAGCCGAATATGAATGCAAAACAAATATTCTTAATCCTGCTTAACATCTTCTTTATTTTACCGATATACAGCCAATCAAGGGAAAACAGTTCTGAATATCGAAAATTATATTTATCCTTATCGGGAGGGCTGAATTACGCATTGGGAACATCCAATACCGTTTTATCTGAAGACCTTACCCTCCCTTTTACAAAAAGAATATTTGTACCCGGCTTTGACGGCGCTTGGTTCTTCACAAAAAACTATGGCATTGGTGTAAAGTATCGCTTTAGTACAAATAGTAACGAAAAGAGTTCCTACTCCGAATATACTGAACAAACGTATGAATATCCTGTTTATGAGTATGTAAAAGTTAATTTTAATGAAACTTCTCATTTTGTCGGTCCCGCTTTTTTCGCAAGGTGGCAAATAGGAGAATCCCGATGGATGTTTTTAACAAATGCAGGGGTAGGGTATTTGCATAATAAGTTGTCTGAGATAAAACAAGAGATTGACTACATTATTCATTTTCCGAATGACGTTTTGATTGACTCAAGTCAATACCCTCAAAATAAAAGAGGTGGCTATTCCGATTTAACCGGAACTTCCGTTGGCTTCTCTTTATCTGCAGGCATTCATTATCGGATTACACCCTTTATCGGAATAGGGATAGATGCAAGCGGACTTTTTGCATCCGTCTCCAGAATGAAATATAAAAATGATTTAAGCGGAAAATATGAAACCGCAGAAATATCGCGAAAAATAAATCGTTTAGGTCTTTCCGCTGCGATTGATTTCAATTTTTAACAATAATATTTAATTTGGCTACGAAGGGGGCTTTCGGAAATAAGGAGTTAACGGTCGTGACCGAATGGAGAAAACCCTTATTTTTCAAAAGTTCCCTTCGTAATAAAAAGATAGTATCTATCCGCTGCCCTTATTCCTCAAAGCTCCCTTCGTAGCAGAGAGATAATATCTAAACAGCCACTCTTATTCCCTTATTTTAGACCGGCGCTTTGATAAAATTTTAAGAATTTGGTATATTCTTGAATGACCGTTTGTTTTTTATGGTGTTCGGGTTGATTTAGAATATACTTACATACTCTGTCAATATCTCTTTTCGAAACTGAAAATGCCGAACAAGATGACTGCCAATGAAATTTACCTTTACATAAACTGTTATTATTTATAAATATTTCGGATGCATTCGCAATCAAATCGGCTAATTCCTTTTCACTCATAACCGGGTCGCGTGATACCAAGAAATGAACATGTTCCGGATTAGCATATATGGCATACATTTTACATTGATGATTGTTTACAATACCTGTGATGTATTTTTCAATACGTTCACGATGAATTTCAGCAATAGCAGGAAATCTGTTTTTCGTTGTAAAAACGAAATGCGTATAAAGGTTGTTGTATTGAACTTCCATAGTTTTAATTGAATTATTGGTTAAATGTCTGCAAATGTACAAAAAATAAAGGAATAAGGGAAATTATTTATATTTGTTTATTTTTTTGCTACGAAGGGGGCTTTGGGGAATAAGGGAGGAGGGATCGGAATGTTTGTAAACGGTTAGGACAAGAAATGCAATTTTCCGGGTATGAACGAATAAAATGCTACGAAGGGGGCTTTTGGAAATAAGGGAAGAGGGATTGGAATGTTTGTAAACGTTAGGATAAGGAATACGATTTTCTGAAGATGAACGAACAAGGAAACCTTTTATTTTCTCAAAGCCCCCTTAGTAGCATGAATAATAAAAACCCTTATTCCTCAAAAGTTCCCTTCGTAGCAGAGAAATAATATCTAACAAACACCCTTATTTCCTTATTTTCCTCGTCAAATAACCGGATAAAAACCCATTTAAAAACAAGATTTCCGCCATTGCACCCAATCAGCCAATGACGGAAATCTTATTTTTGAAAACGAATGCTTACCAGCTGAATGTGGCTTTAGTAGTCATTGTCACAGTCAAATCGGTTACATTTTGATCCCCCCCCGTAAATACAATCTGAAGTGATATACTTTTTTTCGTTGCCAAACGACTAGCTACACTGGCAAGAAAGTTCAAACAATCCACAGATGTGTCCGTTAAACCCGAAGAATCATTGACTGAATTTAAATTTACGTTATATTTATTTGCTACCTTTTGTCCATCCATCAGATTAATCGTGACACTTCCCAATGATTTGCTTGTTTGGAATCCTTGTCCTTCTATTTTAAGCGAACAACCCTGTTGAGTCTGGGCTTCTTTTACATAAGACGCTTTGTCTTTATTTGTAACTAGTACATCTGTCAAACTTTTTTCTAAATTTATCGTAAGTGCAGTAGTATTAGTATTTACACTGATTCCACTGGAAACAAGATCATATGTAACTGTCTCTTGACCCGGAGACGGCTTATCATCACTTGAACAAGCCCCTAAAACAACCATTAGCGTTACTAATAACGAAGAAAAAAAAGCTAATTTTTTCATAAATCAAATCTTTAAATGATTAATACTATAATAATAATTTTTAATTGCCTACGTATAAAGAAAATTACGAATATTCACTACGCTGCGCCAGCAATGACACTCCATTCATAATTTATAATTTATAATTCATAATTATTGCAAAGGTAACGTTATTTTCAATAATTCAAAACAAATTTATTATTCTTTTTCGAAATGATAGCGGACGAACAGTTCAATGGCTTGATATTCGGCCATTCCCAATTTATCATAGCGAACGGCGGTCGCTATATTTCGTTCTTCGGCGCGTTGCCAAAATTCGCGCGGATCGGTACCCGGAAACAACGGGCGGTCTTTCTGCGACTGATGCTTGAAAATAGCCATTCGCTTGATGCGGCTTTCTTCCGGACTGAGCGGTACGGCCATATCCACTTCGGCAATGTCCCATTCCTGCCAAGCGCCCCGATACAGCCACAAACGACAATCGTTTAGCCATTCTTCGTTTTTGAGTTGCTTCAAAGCTTCGAGAATCGCCATGAAACAAACCCGATGGGTACCGTGCGGATCGGACAAATCGCCGGCGGCAAAGATTTGATGCGGTTTGACTTTTTGTAATAAATCAGCGACAATTTTCAGATCTTCCGGGCCGATCGGTTTTTTCTTTATGGTTCCCGTTTCATAAAAAGGCATATTTAAGAAATGGATACGGTCTTCCGGAATCCCAAGGTAACGGCCGGCCGAGCGAGCTTCCCCTTGACGAATGGCGGTTTTTGCCGCCGTAATCGCGGGAAGGTCCGTTTGACCCGGACGTTTCCGGTGAAAAAATTCCAAGGTATCTTGATACGCTTTTTGCGCTTTCGGTTCGTCCCATTGATATAAAGGCGCTATGTCTCGGACAAAATCAAGAAAACGGGTTACTTCATCGTCAAAAACGGCGATATTTCCGGAAACCTGATAGGCGACATGCACTTCATGTCCGTGGTCGGAAAGGCGGGCCAAAGTTCCTCCCATCGAAATGACGTCATCGTCGGGATGAGGACTAAAAACCACTACACGTTTGGGATAAGGCGTCGCGCGTTCGGGGCGGGTCGTATCGTCGGCATTGGGCTTTCCGCCCGGCCATCCGGTAATCGTATGTTGCAGATCGTTGAATACTTTGATGTTGATTTTATTAGCCGCTCCTATTTCGGCGATCAGTTCGCCCAAACCGCTGTCGTTGTAATCCCGTTCGGTC
Organism: Candidatus Azobacteroides sp.; assembly: GCA_009778655.1. Classification (GTDB taxonomy): domain Bacteria; phylum Bacteroidota; class Bacteroidia; order Bacteroidales; family Azobacteroidaceae; genus Azobacteroides. Next base: position 22,806 of record WRFZ01000170.1, on the reverse strand, counting down.
AGTTTCAGAATCGGTTTATCCAATTTTTCACACAACCAAAATACCGCTTTACGGACGAGTTTGTTCGACCAACGGACGGAACCGGTCAGCCAAGGCGTCTTCATCCGCGTTAATTCGGAGGCTGAAGCCGAATCGAAAATGAACGAAGCATTCGGGTGTTTCTGGAGAATGGATGCCGGCATCATTTCGGTGACAGGCCCTTCCACCATTTTACAAACGATTTTGGCTTTTCCTTCTCCCCAAGCCATCATAATGATTCGTTTGGCGCTCATGATGGTTTCAATACCCATCGTAATGCAATAGTCGGGGACGTTTTCTTCACCGAAGAAATTACTTGCCGCACTCATGCGCGTAGCATAATCCAACGTAATCAAACGCGTTTGAGAATTGAACATCGAACCCGGTTCGTTGGCGCCGATTTGTCCGCGACTATCCAATCCCAACAACTGTAAATCAATTCCGCCGACGTCTTTTATCTTTTCCTCATAATTTCGACAAAAGTTGGAAATTTCCGATTTTTTCAAATCACCCGGTATCAGATAAATGTTTTCCGGAAGAATATCCGTTTCGTCAAACAAATATTCATGCAGGTATTTATGGCGGCTTTGCAATTCGGTTTTATCCAACGGATAATATTCATCAATATTAAAAGCGATTACATTCTTGAAACTTAATCCTTCATTTTTGTGTAAGTACGTCAACTGTTCATAGATGCCGACTGCGGTGGCACCGGTAATAAATCCCAATACGCACATTTCGTTTTTTGCCGCTTTTTCACGGATGAGAGAGGCTACTTGTTTGGCTACCAACTCCGAAGCTATTTCGGCATCCGAAAAGACGGATACCGGTACCTTTTCGTATCGTTTTTCAAAACTTTGCATAAAAATTAATTGTTTGGAGGAACAAAGGTAGTACTTTTTTTTCGGATTAGTCCATAATTGAATCGGAATTTTTCTACATCAGCGGTGCAAAAAGTCGCATAACCGATTCGAAAAATTTCTTCCATCGGGGACGTTTGATCCAGTCTTCGTAACGAATTTCTTTGCAATGTTCCATATCCAAGAAAAAGATTTCTCTGTTGCGCCGGGCAATATTCGGATCGTATAAATAGCAATTGATTTCAAAATTAGTTTCAAAACTTCTGAAATCCAAATTGGCGGAACCGATGACCGAAAGCATATCATCGGTAACCAAAGTTTTTGCGTGAATAAATTTATCTTGCAGTTCGTAAATTTTCATTCCCGCTTCCAGTAAATCGCCGTAATAGGAACGGGAAGCCGGGTCAACGTAGGATGAATCGGATTTACGGGAAACCATTAAGCGCACGTCAACACCGCTGAGCGCCGCCATTTGCAATGCTTGAAACAGCGATTCGTTGGGCAAAAAATAAGGCGTTTGCATATAAATGTATTTCTTCGCGCCGATTATGATATTTACAGTCGCTTGTAATAAATTATGATACAAACTGTAAGGTCCTCCCGTCGCTATTTGCATAAGATTTTGCGTATAATCCTTTGCTTCGGGGAAATAGTTTTTATCATCCAAGAGCGGTTCACCCGAACTGTACCAATCAATCAGAAAGCAGGCTTGCAGGCCCAAAGCTCCTTGCCCTTGAATACGCAAATGCGTATCCCTCCATTTCGGATTAATAAAATAATTATTGGAAATATTCATCCCTCCTATATAAGATGTAACCCCGTCAATAACAATTACTTTTCGATGATTTCGATAGTTGAGTTTTTCTCCGAGCTTAACGAACTTGGCATCCATCAGCGAAGCGATTTTCACTCCGCTTTTTTTCATTTCATTGTAGAATTTTTTAGGAATCAGCCAATTGGCAACTTTGTCATAGACAAAACGAACCTCGACGCCTTCCGATGCTTTTTTCATCAGTAAATCCCGGACGATTTTTCCCGTTCGATCGTTTTTGAAGATGAAAAACTCGATATGAATGTGGTGTTTGGCCCTTTCTATATCTTCCAATAAAATCTCAAACATCCGGGCGCCTTCCGTAATAATTTCTACTTTGCTTCCTTGTAAAACCGGCGAAAAATTGTTGTTTTTCAAAAGATTGATTAAATTGGCATATTCGGGTAATATTTTAACGCTGCGATTCGGCGTCAAGTTTTTAAAACTTAAATCTTTAATTTTTCGGGAGTTTTTTTCCGAAAGTTGTCGCATTCGTCGAGTCTCTTGTCCGAAAAAATAATAGATAATAAGTCCGAGCAAAGGAACAAAGATTAGAACCAGCAACCAGGCTATCGTTTTAATCGGACTCCTGTTCTCGGAAATTACAACACTTACCGTACCCCCGATTAAGACCATATACACAAGGTACACAATAATGTGCAAAGAGGACAAAAAATTCATTATGGCAATCACTGCGCTCTTCGAAAATTTCCAAGGGGCAAATATACTATTTTTTTTGTTAAAAAAAAATAAAATTTTTCTTACAAATTTAAATAAATGGGAATTATTATGAACTATTTCGGTTTTGGAAAATCGCGTTCGCGTCGTTGGTCAAGCATTTGCCGCGCGAATTGAAGTTCGGCTTGTTGGTAGAGGTAGATTTTTTCGTAAGAAATCACTTTGGCAAATTTAGCGATGTATTCTTCATCAAGTTGCGCTTCTTTTATTCTGGATTGAGTATATAAATCAACGATTTCTTTATAATCGCTTTCCGTATGGTTCTTTTTGTTTTCCGAAAACTCGAATAAGGTTTTTCTCAATTGTTTATTTAATTCGAATTTCTTCTCTTGCAGTTCATTATATAACGGCCAAAAAACTTTGGCTTCTTCAGCGTCTAAATCCGTCGCTTGTGTGATAAATGCGACTCTTTTTTCTTTAAATTCTTCAAATTCCGCTTTTCTTTTATCGTCGCGTTGACCGAAAAGGAGTACATTCATGTTTGTCAATCCCAACAGAAGGAAAAATATCCATTTTTTTTTCATGATTTGCAATGATTAAAATTATTTCGACGAAGAATCTGCCTCATCAGCCAAATAAAATGTATCGTCATAAGCCAGACGAGCCAATCCGTCGTCATAATAATGGTAAAAATCGTCTATATCTGCCGCTGAAGATAATTTAAGTCCCTCTAAAGCATATTTTTTTGTTTCTGTCGGGGAGCCGACGAATATATGAATCATTAGGGCTATTCCCGTGAACATAGCCGCCATATAAACCCAAGGACGTACACGTTGCCACCAATTAACATTTATCAAAGAATCTTCTCGAACAACATCCGGTAATTGAGACATAATACCATTTGTAAAGTTTTCAAAGTATCCTTCCGGCGTTTTAAAAGGATCAACCTTGGCTATATCTTTTAACAGTATTTTTTTCTTGTCCATAATTTTTATTTATACTTTACCTTTTTAATTATTGACAGTTGAGAATACGAAAAGTTTAATCCCGATTTAAAAAATCTTCTATTTTTTTTACCGCATGATGATACGATGCTTTTAAAGCGCCTACGGAAGTACCTGTAACAGCTGACATTTCTTCATAGGGCATTTCTTCATAGTAACGTAAATTGAACACGGCACGTTGTTTATCGGGTAATGACAAAATGGCTTTTTGCAATTTCAGTTGAATGGCGTCTCCGTCGAAATAATCGTCGCCTTCTAATTTTTCAATCAGAAAAGTATCCGCTTCGTCAATGGATATATTGTTTTGGGCATGCTGCTTATTTAAAAAAGTAATGGATTCGTTGAATGCAATTTTATACAACCAAGTGGACAAGCGAGCGTCTCCTCTGAAAAATCCGATATTCGCCCAAGCTTTTAAGAAAGTGTTTTGCAGCAAATCATTGGCATCATCGTGCGAGATAACCATTTTTCGAATTTGGTAGTATAATTTTTCACCATAATAAGAAACCACTTGCTCAAAAGCTTTTTTTTGCAGATCAAGATCGCCGCTTCGCAATTGTTTCAGTGTATCTTCTTCGTTATAGATTCTCATACGTTCGAATTATTTCGATGCAAAAATAGCAAAAAAAACGGCTTTTTTGTTATGAAAAGCCGTTTTTATGATTTATTAAGAAATGAAGGATTGCGATTACATCATTCCGCCCATTCCGCCGCCCATCGGAGGCATGGGAGGAGCCGGATTTTCTTCTTTCTTATCGGTGATTACGCATTCGGTAGTCAAAAACATACCGGCAATTGAAGCGGCGTTTTCCAGCGCAACGCGCGTTACTTTCGTCGGGTCAATTACGCCTGCGGCATACAACTTTTCGAAAACATCGGTGCGAGCGTTGTAACCGAAATCGTCTTTTCCTTCTTTTACTCTCTGAACGACAACGGCGCCTTCTTTTCCCGCGTTTTCAACGATTTGACGAAGCGGTTCTTCGATAGAGCGTTTAACGATTTCGATACCGGTTGTTTCATCTTCGTTATCTCCTTTTAAGTTATCCAAAGCGGCAATCGCGCGAATGTATCCTACACCTCCGCCCGGAACCGTACCTTCTTCGATAGCCGCACGGGTAGCGCTTAATGCGTCGCCGACGCGATCTTTCTTTTCTTTCATTTCCACTTCCGAGGGAGCGCCTACGTAGAGTACGGCTACGCCGCCCGCCAATTTTGCCAAACGTTCCTGTAATTTTTCACGATCGTAATCGGAAGTTGTCGTTTCGATTTGAGCTTTGATTTGAGCTACTCGCGAAGCAATGGCTTTTTTGTTGCCCGAACCGTTCACGATCACCGTATTGTCTTTGTTTACGGATACTTTTTCGGCAGAACCCAACATATCCAAGGTTGTACCGTCTAATTTCAAACCTTTTTCTTCGGAAATGACCACGCCGCCGGTTAAAACCGCAATGTCTTCCAACATTTCTTTGCGACGGTCGCCGAATCCCGGCGCTTTTACGCCGCAAATCTTCAGAGACCCACGTAAACGATTTACTACTAATGTAGCCAGCGCTTCCGATTCGATATCTTCGGCAATAATCAGTAAAGGACGACCCGTTTGAACGGTTTGTTCAAGAATCGGAAGCATATCTTTCAATATGGAAATTTTCTTGTCGTATATGAGGATATACGGATTTTCGAGTTCAGCTTCCATTTTTTCGGTATTCGTCACGAAATATGCTGAAATGTAACCGCGGTCGAATTGCATCCCTTCTACTACATCCACGTAGGTGTCAATACCTTTGGATTCTTCTACCGTGATCACGCCTTCTTTTTTCACTTTTCTCATTGCTTCGGCAATCAATGCGCCTATTGTTTCGTCGCCGTTCGCCGAAATTTTGGCTACATTTTCAATTTTACCGAAATCATCGCCGATTTCCTGCGATTGTTTTCTCAACGATTCGACTACCGTCACAACCGCTTTGTCAATACCGCGTTTCAAATCCATCGGATTCGCTCCGGCGGTTACGTTTTTCATTCCCACACTGATAATGGATTGCGCTAAAACCGTCGCGGTTGTCGTACCGTCGCCCGCATCGTCATTGGTCTTGGATGCGACTTCTTTTACCAATTGAGCGCCCATATTTTTGAAAGGGTCGGCCAATTCAATGTCTTTTGCTACCGTTACACCGTCTTTAGTTATCTGAGGCGCACCGAATTTCTTATCGAGAATCACATTACGACCTTTCGGACCTAAAGTTACTTTTACTGCGTTTGCCAATTCGTCAACTCCTTTTTTCAATAAGTCGCGGGCATCAATGTTGAATTTAATTTCTTTTGCCATAGTATTTTTTTATTTATATTACTGCTAAAACATCCGATTGACGCATGATGATGTATTGTTCTCCGTTCCATTCGATTTCTGTTCCGGCATATTTGCCGTAAAGAACTTTATCGCCCGGTTTCAAGATCATTTCTTCATCTTTCGTTCCGTTACCTGCTGCGATCACTTCCCCTTTTAAGGGTTTTTCTTTTGCCGAATCGGGAATAATGATTCCGCCGACTGTTTTTTCTTCCGCAGTTGCCGGTTTTACCAGCACTCTGTCTGCTAATGGTTTAATACTCATAATTAATTAATAAATTAGTTTATTTTTTGTTTAATTATTATTAATTGTTTGTATCTTCTTATGCGAAGATTATGCCAAAGTTATGAACTGACAATTTTGCAGAGTTCTTCGGCGGTACATTGAACTTGTTCGCCGGTGGACATTTTCTTTACTGTCAACTTTTCTGTCGTTATTTCATTTTCGCCTGCCATTACGACAACCGGAATTTGATTGTTGTCGGCGTAAGAAAGTTGTTTTTTCAGTTTGGCGGCTTCCGGATAGATTTCGCATCGGATTCCTTTTTTTCTCAATTGCATCAATATCGGAAATACATAGTTTTCTTCCTTTTCTCCGAAATTGGTAAACAACACTTGCGTTTGTCGGATTAAATTTTCCGGATACAGATTCAATTGATTCAGTACGTCGAAGATACGGTCTGCGCCAAAAGAAATTCCGACGCCCGAAACGCCGGGCATTCCGAAAACGCCTGTCAGATTGTCGTATCGTCCGCCGCCGGTGATACTTCCGATGGCGACGTCTAAGGCTTTTACTTCGAAGATAGCGCCGGTGTAATAATTCAGTCCCCGCGCCAACGTTAAATCCAAATCCAAAGCGGAAACAAGCGGCGTTAATTCGATTTTATCGAGAATGGTTTCAATTTCTTTAACTCCTTGCAGTCCGATTTCGGATGCTTTCAAAAGGATTTTCAGCGTTTTTAATTTTTCCCGGTTGGAGCCGGATAAACCGATGATAGGTTGCAGTTGCTCGATCGCTTCGGCGGCAATTCCTTTGGATGCCAATTCTTCATTGACTTTTTCCAAGCCGATTTTATCAAATTTATCAATGGCGACGGTAATATCCGTGATTTTGTCCGCTTCTCCGATTATTTCGGCAATACCGCTCAATATTTTACGGTTGTTTATTTTGATGCAGACGCGGATGCCGAAGCGCTTAAAGACTTCATCCATCATTTGAATCAGTTCGACTTCATTTAATAATGAATCGGAACCGACTACATCGGCGTCGCATTGGTAAAATTCGCGGTAACGACCTTTTTGCGGACGGTCGGCACGCCAAACCGGCTGTATTTGGTAGCGCCGGAACGGAAACGTGATTTCGTTGCGGCGCATGACTACGAAACGGGCAAACGGTACGGTCAAATCGTAACGCAAGCCTTTTTCGCTGATTTTATTCATTAATCGAACCGGATTTCGGAGAAGCAGCTCATCATCCGTGGTTTTATTCAGAAAATCACCGGAATTTAAAATCTTGAAAAGCAGCTTGTCTCCTTCTTCCCCGTATTTTCCCATGAGGGTGGACAGGTTTTCTACAGCCGGAGTTTCGATCGGTTTAAATCCGTACAAGCGAAATACGGCCCGAATCGTGTCGAAAATATAATCCCGTTTCGTCATTTCTTCCGGCGAAAAGTCTCTTGTTCCTTGCGGAATAGTCGGTTTTTGCATAAGCGATATATTTTTATTATCTTTGCGTTCAAATAGGATTGACAAATTTATGAAAATATTAGGCTTTTTGATTATAATGGGTTTATTAGCTGTTGCTTTTGTACTCTTATTCGGATTTTCCGTTTTAAGAATGTTGCTTAACGCCCTTTTCGGAACCCGGCCTAATCCTCGCAATACTGCTTCTTCGAATCAACAAAAAGCGAAACAAACGACAAAACAAACAAACGCTTCCCCTTCCGTCAAAAAAATATTTACGCGCGAGGATGGAGAATATGTTGATTTTGAAGAAATCAAAGATTAATGCAACCCGTTTCCGAAACAAATATTATTCGGAATATCAGCGTCCGTTTTTAATTAATGTTATAAATTCTTCTCGGGTTTTCGCTTGATTGAAGACTCCGGTAAAGTCGGAAGTGGTCGTAATGGAGTTTTGTTTTTCGACTCCGCGCATCTGCATGCACATGTGTTGCGCCTCAATCACGACCATAACTCCCAACGGATTCAATGTCTTTTGAATACAATTTTTGATCTGGGTAGTCATTCGTTCTTGAATTTGCAAGCGATGAGCGAAAACATCCACAATTCGGGCGATTTTGCTTAATCCCGTTACGGCGTTATTCGGAATATAAGCGACATGCGCTTTCCCAAAAAACGGTAAAACATGGTGTTCGCACATCGAAAAAAAATCAATATCTTTCACGATAACCATTTGTTTATAATCTTCGGCAAAAACCGCTGATGATAAAATTTGCGCCGGGTCTTGATTATATCCTTTGGTAAGGAACATCAAGGCTTTCGCTACCCGTTCCGGCGTTTTAAGCAAGCCTTCGCGAGAAATATCTTCCCCCAGCAACTCCAAGATTTTAGCATAGTGAAATGCAATCGCTTCTTTTTTTTGGATTTCTTCCGGCGTTCTTTCCATGATTAATAGGCGTTTTGTACCGAAATATTGACTCTGTCCGGTACGATGTACATTTCCTTTCCAAGTTCCGGAATGGATTTTTGTATTTTCTGTTTGAAAACTTCCGCTTCTTCTTTGGTCATGAAATCGCCGACCAACAGTTTCCAATTGGGCGCTGTATATCCGGGGTAAATAGCAATATCGGGAAAGACGCTTTTAATTAAATTCCCTTTGTCTGAAATCTCCTTCCTTGCCGTCCGAGAATCATTACTCATAAATACTTGTATTCTGAAACCGCTTGTTTCAACATAATTTTTTTCACTTGCGTTTATCTCGAAAGAAAGTTGTCCGATTAATTCCGTAATTTTCGGGTCGGAAACGATTTGAATAGCGCCTTCGTTCGAAACCGGCGTTTCTAATTCATCAATAATAGTGCCTTGTTTTATTACTTGCGCTTGAATTTCGGAAAAACAGGTTCCCGTGATGAATAAAAAAAATAAGATGAATTTATTTTTCATATTTTAATTATTAGAGAATTGCGGGTCAAGCCCGCAATAACAACCGCTATCAGAAAGCTTCAACAATCGGCATAAATTTATCAACCGACAATGAAGCGCCGCCGATCAGACCGCCATCCACATCGGGGTTGGCAAATAATTCTTTTGCATTGCTTGCATTGCAGCTTCCGCCGTACAAAATGGAAGTTTCGCCGGCAACGGCCGATCCGTATTTTTCGGCTATTGTTTTCCGGATAAAAGCGTGCATTTCTTGCGCTTGGTCGGAAGTCGCCGTAACTCCGGTTCCGATTGCCCAAACCGGTTCGTAAGCCAATACAATTTTACCGAAATCTTTCGCGCTCAAATGGAACAGTGATTCCCGGATTTGCGTTTCAACGACTTTATTTTGTTTTCCGGCTTCCCGTTCGGCCAATACTTCACCGATACAGAAAATCGGAGTCAAATGATTGGCTAAAGCCAACAGTACTTTTTCTTTCAGAATAGCGTTGGTTTCTCCGTAATACGCTCTGCGTTCGGAATGACCGATGATGACGTATTGTGCGCCCGTTGAGGCAATCATTGCCGCCGAAACTTCGCCGGTATAAGCGCCTGAAACTTTATCGGCGCAATTTTGCGCTCCTAAGCCGACGGTTGTAATTTCTTTGGCAATCGAAGCCAAATGAATAAACGGCGTACAAATAACCACGTCGCAATTAACCGTTTTTCCGGCTAACGCTTGTTGTAATTCTTTTGCCAGATTCAATCCTTCTTGCAGGTTATTATTCATTTTCCAGTTTCCTGCAACAATATTTTTTCTCATATTCTTGATGTTTATATAGTTTTTAATTTTTCTCTTGGTACGGATCCGAATTTTCGTTGTTTTTTGTCGTTTTTTTGAAAACATTCAAATCCAATAAAAATAATCCGATAAGAGGAACAAGTAATATTAATGCCAAAAGGGGTACGGTATGGGAACGATGAATCGCCGCCGGATTTTCGTTCGTTTTTTCACTCGTCAACCGAGCCAATTCTTCAATGTCCGGCAAACGGGTATTCGGCCACTTATTGATAATTGTTCCGCCTTTAATCAGTAATAAGCCCGGGTTGGAACGGATGATCGTTTTCAATGTAATATCATCCATCGTACAAAAAGGATATTCCGCTCCGGTATTTTCAATCCAATCTTGTATTTCGTTCGACAAAGAAGATGTCAGCGCATAAAAATCATATTCCCCGGTTTTCGAGAAATCATAGATGTCGTTGATTTTATCCACATTTGCATCATTGGTTTTATCTAATTTATGCGCGATAAGCAGAAAAGTATAAGAAGGATTGGAAAGCACATCTTCGGTAATATCGTCTCCGTCGGCATTCGTGATGGAAAAATCGTGAACGGGCGGTTGATAGCCTGTTTTGATTAAGCGTGATTTGGAATCAACAAACGTCCACGTGCTATCGTCTTTGGGATAATTTTCAACCGTAAATTCTTTTTGTTCCCCGTTCTTCGAATAAATCAGCCGGACTTCGTAAATATCGTGTTCCGCATTTTCCGGAACTTCCATTTTTTCCGGAATGTTCGCTCCTATTTTATACGGACGAAAATCAAGAACCGGCAAATAATGAAAGCAATAGAAAGAGAGACCGATAATAAATAAGTAAATCCACAGACCGGCGGAAAACCGGGTTTTTCGAGTGAAAACGGGAGTCATTAACCGATACCCAATAAAGACAATGACTGCTGCAATTAACAAAAATATATTTTTATAAAACGTTTGCCAATTGGAAATGACCAATGCATCGCCGAAACATCCGCAGTCCGTAACCGGGTTAGCAATGGAAAGATACAACGTCAGCGGCGTCATAAACAGCATGATAAGCAAAGCGAGAATGGAATTGATTCGTCTGTAAATGCCGACTAACAAGCAGACGCCTACGCCAAATTCAACGACAGCTTGGAGAAAAGAAAGCGGAAGCGCCAAAAAATCAAACTGCGTAAATTGAAACGCGGAAAAATAATCCGAAATCTTGTAAGCGCCGCCCCAAGGATCTATCGCTTTTACAAAGCCCGAAAAGATGAACACCAAGCCCAAGATAATACGGGAAATTTCTACGGCGATTTTTTTATGCTTCGTCTTCATATTCTAATTTTATCAAGGCAAATAAAGAATAATTAATCATGTCCATATAATTGGCGTCAATTCCTTCGGAGACAATCGTTTTTCCACGGTTGTTTTCGATTTGTTTGGTGCGATTGATTTTCATCAGAATCAAATCGGTGTAGGAGCTGATACGCATGTTACGCCATGCTTCGTTATAATCATGATTTTTGTTATACATCAATTCTTTGGATTCGGTAAGGTATTGGTCGTACAATTTCAATGCTTCGACCGGGTTTGTATCAACCCTATCAGTAAATCCGTGATGAAACTGGATTAATCCGATAACGCCGTAATTGACAATGGCAATAAATTCGGAACGGATGTCTTCCTCTATTTTGCAGGTACCCGTCGTTTCCAGATTACGGATGCGACACGCTTTTATATAAATCTGATCGGTAACGGATTGTGTACGCAAGATGCGCCATGAAGCGCCGTAATCTTCGAGCTTTTTTTCAAAGAGGCTGCGACAAATGGCTATCACGTGTTCAAATTGTTCTTTTGTATCCATCTTTTAGCATAAGACGGTGCAAAGATACAATATAATTTACGAATTATGAATTATGAATTATGAATTATGAATTGTAAATTATCATGAGCATCGTAAAACTCTTCCGACTTTCAAAGTACTTGTCGGCCGAAGACCGTTCAAACGACAAAGCTGATTAACCGACACTCCGTATTTTCCGGCTATTATTGACAATGTATCGCCCGACCGTATGCGATGATATTGAACGGTTCGATCGTATGCGGTATATTTGTTATTATGCATGCTGATTTCGTTGACTCTGTATTTTTGGAAAACATACGAGTCGTCGAAAGTGCAGAAATTATCAAAGTCAACAATATCGGCCGGGTCAATGGCTTGTCCGAGGAAGCGGCATTCGAAATGCAAGTGCGGACCGGTGGAACGTCCGGTATTTCCGCCCAAGGCAATCGGTTGACCGGCGCCAACGGATTCTCCTTCTTCTACTAAGAATCGGGATAAATGTCCGTAAACGGTTTCCAAACCGTTGGGGTGACGAAGTACCAAATAATAACCGTATCCTTTTCTTTCGTATTGTTTTACTCTTACTTTTCCATCGAATGCGGCGTAAACGGTATCGCCTGTTTGCAATTTGATGTCGGTTCCGTAATGGAATCTTCTTCTGCGAGGGCCGAAGGGCGATGTTATTTTTCCTTCTACCGGCATCACGAAATTGGATAGATCAATCCGGAACGAATCCGGAATCGAGATATTGGCGTATGCTTTTACATACCGATTGTTCCAAGCGCCATCATATAATTCGTCGGCGGGAGACAACTCATCCGCTTCTTCATTCAGCTCATATTGCATTTGTATTGAATCAATAACGGCGAGTTCCATTTTTGTGGTGACTTTATCAGCCGTCAACTTACGATCGGTAGTTAATCGTTTTATTTCATCGGAAGTTAAATCTCTTTCGGAGTGAGTTTGCGCAAACGTTGTATTCAAAGTGAACGTCAGCAGGGCAGTAAGTATAATTCCTAATCGAATGTTTTTTATGTGTTTCATTAATTTGTTGTTTCTATACGATAAAAATCATATTTCATTATTAGCGTATAAATTTGAAATTAAGCTCATGTTGTAATCAAACAATTCATCTTCATTGAAAAACCGTTGTAATTCTACAACTGCCGTTTCCGGTGAATCTGATGCATGTAAAATATTTTCCTGCATACTCATACTGAAGTCGCCGCGAATAGTTCCGGGCAACGCTTCACGACTGTTGGTTATGCCCGTAAGCGTCCGGACTACCTGAGCAGCATCTTTTCCTTTCCAACAGCAAACAATAACGGGACACACTCTCATCGAATCTTTTACCCTTTGGAAAAAAGGCTTCTCTTTCAGATGTGCGTAATGTTCACTCAAAATTTCATCGTTTAACCAAACCATCTTCAGTCCGGCGAGTAATAAACCTTTTCTTTCGAAACGACGGATGATTTCGCCGATTAACCCCCTTTGAATTGCAGACGGTTTAAGGATAACAAGTGTTCTGTCTAACATGAAAAATCAATAAAAATTTATGTTATGTACATTTTCAAGACTACAAAGAAAAGGAATAATATTAAGAATAACAAAAAATATTAGTTAAATAATGTTATAATCGTTCATTTCTTGATGCGTCCAAACGAAGGAAGATAAATAAAAGTATGGTAAAACCCCACAAAGAAGACCCTCCGTAGCTGAAAAAAGGCAACGGGATTCCGATCACCGGCGTGAGTCCTATTACCATTCCGATATTAATCAGTAAATGGAAAAAGATAATCGCAGCTACACTGTAACCGTAAATTCGTTTAAAAGTAGAACGTTGTCTTTCGGCTAAAAAAATGAGCCGGGTGATTAAAAATAAAAACAGAAGTAAAATAAAAACCGATCCGACAAATCCGTGTTCTTCTCCCACCGTACAGAAGATAAAGTCGGTATCTTGTTCCGGCACGTATTTCAATTTGGTCTGGGTTCCGTTTAAATACCCTTTTCCCCACAGTCCGCCCGAACCGATGGCGATTTTCGATTGATTGACGTTGTATCCGGCTCCACCGGGGTCGTCAATGGTTCCTAAAGCGACTTCTATCCTTACTTTTTGATGCGGCTCTAACACGTCGTCGAAAACATAATCCACGGAATATATGAAAACGACGGAAAGAAGTGCAAAGGCGACAATGTACAGGTAATGTTTTTCTCTGTATTTAAGAAATAAAAACAATAATACCGCCGTAATTATTGCGATGATTGCCAATACCACGAAGCATAAATCATAAATGAAAAATAAGGAAACAAGCACGGCAAGTCCTACCAAGACGCCGGAACCGATCAAAAAATATCTTATATACTGTCGTCCTTTTTCATAATCGTACAATATAAAGCTGATGCAGGGAATGATCAGTAAGAGCACGATCCATTTTCCCAAAGGAGTTCCTCCCCACAAAACATCTCCGTAACGAATTTCTATGACAAAAAACAGAACGGCGCAGAATCCGGAGAAGAGGATGAATCCCGACATTCCTTCGCGATACAAGACCAAGAAAAAAGCCAGAAAGACCAAAGCGGTGCCGGTTTCTTTTTGCAACAAGATTAATGCCATCGGCAAGAAAAATATCGGCAGGATTTTGATGAAATCTCTCATCCGCATCAAGTCGAAATTGTAATTACTTGCCAAGCGAGCGACAGCTAATGCGGTGGCAAATTTGGCAAATTCAGCCGATTGGATACGAACAGGTCCCAGAACCAACCACGAACGGGATCCTCGAATATCGTGTGAAAAGAGGATGGTGGCGATTAATAAAAGGATAACCAAAGCATAAATCCAATACGCAAAGATATCGTACCAATCGCTGTCAATCATTAGGATGGAAAAGCCTATGAGAAGCGAAGTGAGAATCCAGACCATTTGCATTCCGGCCCGGCCCGATAAATTAAAAATGGATACTTGATCGAAATCGTAACCGGAAGCATAAATATTAATCCATCCGGCAATAACCATTATCAGATAAATTGCTGCGGTCCACCAGTCAAGACTGAGCCATATATTACTTTTTCGGTAGGGCATTGCGCAAAACTACAGCATTCTTCATATTTTCTTCCATCCATCGGGAAGATTCGGCAATGGCCCCGTTCAAGTATTTTTCAATCATCAACCGTCCGATAGGAACCGCATAAGTAGCGCCCCATCCTCCATTTTCAATGATAATTGACACGGCGACTTTAGGATCATCTTTCGGAGCAAAAGCCATAAACAGCGAATGACTCTTCCCTTTATTCTCGGCAGTTCCCGTTTTTCCGCAAACTTCAATATCCGGTATATCAGCTCCCCGACAGGTTCCGCCCGGACCATCTACCGCCCATCGCATTCCGTTGGCAACCGTTTCGTAATGCGCGGCATTTATTCCGGTATATATTGGTTGGGTATAAAACGGATCTACGGGTGTATCTTTTATTTTCCTGACAATATGGGGGGGAATATAATAACCTCGGTTTGCCACCGTTGCGGCAAAGTTACAAATTTGAAGCGGAGTAGCTTCCACTTCCCCTTGACCGATGGCAATGGATATGACCGTAAATGAATTCCACCGTTTGTAGCGTTTGTCGTAAAATTCTCCGTTGGGAATACTTCCCCTTTTCTCTCCCGGTAAATCAATTCCCAGCGAGCGACCGTAACCTTGAGCAACCATTAAATCCCGCCATTTGTTCATCGCATTTTGAATCGTTCCGTATTTTTTATTTTCAAGCATGGCCTTTAATCCCCAACAAAAGTATGAATTGCATGAATTTCCAATCGCCGGGACTAAGGTTAAAGGCGACGGATGGCTATGGCAGGCCGGATGCCCGTTTCCGGGAGGAAATCCGTGGGCGCATGAGTAAGCGGTGCTCGGTTGAATAATATCTTCTTCCAAAAAAGCCAAAGCTTGCAGCGGCTTGAACGTGGAGCCGGGAGGATAAGAGCCGTTGAGCGCCCGATTTAAAAGCGGTATATAGGGGTCGTTTGCCAATTCCGTAAAATTTTCGCTGAATTGCCTTCCTCCTACCAAAATAGAAGGATCATAAGTGGGGGAGGAAACCATACACAAAATTTCGCCGGTTTTCGGTTCAATCATGATAATGCTTCCCAATTTGTTTTTCATCAGCTCTTCTCCGTAAGCCTGCAAATCAACGTCAAGAGAAAGGGTTAAATCTTTTCCCGCAATCGGATCTTGGTCGTGAATACCGTTTTCATATTTTCCTTTGATACGTCCGTGCGCGTCTCTCAGTAAAACTTCCACCCCTTTGGTTCCTCTCAAGTAGGATTCGTATTGTTTTTCAATACCGGATTTACCGATATAATCTCCGCGTATATAGTAGTTGTCGTCCGCCAAATTTTGCTTGTCAACTTCCGCAATGTATCCCAAGACATGAGCGGCATTGGGATAATTGTATTCTCGAACCGTCCGGTTTTGAATGTAAAATCCGGGAAATTTATAAATGGACTCCTGCAAGATGCCGTATTCTTTATTTCCCAATTGGGTAAGAAATGATTGCGGAGTATAGGATGAATATCCGGGGTTAAGTTTTTGATTTTTTACGTCCGCTAATTTTTGACGAAATTTATCAATGGGAAGATTAACGGCACGGCAAAAAGCAAGCGTATCCATCGGTTTTGTTTCGCGGAATATGACCATGACGTCATACGCCGGCTGATTGTAAACCAATAATTTCTCGTTCCGGTCGTACATCACGCCGCGCGGAGGATATATTTTCCTATTTAAAAAAGCATTGCTATCCGCCCATTGTTTATAGTCTTTATCAATGATTTGCAGTTTAAATAATTGCAAAATATAAACCACTGTAAGCAGAACGACAGCGTAAGTAATGTATTTTCTTCTTTTTTCCCAATTCAAATTTTCTTTTTTCACTTTTTAAATACATCAATAGTTACGCATTCGAAGGCAAAGATAAGCAAAATTGTTAAAGTAAAACTTCCCGCAATACGTAAAAGAAGTAAGACGGGAGTAAAAAGTGAAAATGATTCTATCATATACAGCAGGAATATATGAATTAAAGTTATTATTACGGCGTATCGCATAAACAAAAATTTTCCGAAAGTGCTGAAAGAAGGGAAATAATCGTCAAAAACATCTCTCGGCGCAAACAATTTCAATAAATAGTAGCGGAGAAAGCCGACAATTACCAACACCGTCATGCTCAAGCCTAAAGTGCCGCCGAAAATATCAATGATAAAACCCAATAAAGCGGACAAAAGTATTACGACGTTCCGATTCATGCTGATCGGCAATTTGATCAGAAAATAGATATAAAGTAAAGGTGTGGCAAAACCGAATAAATGGATGTTGTCGAAAAGCCAAATCTGTAAAAAGACCAAAAGGATAAATAATAAAATCAGTTGAAAAGACGTTTTTTTCATTCTTCACTAACTCCTTTCTCGACTGTTATTTGTTCTTCCCGAAGCGGATTCCGGATAATGAACACTTCATTCAGCGTACTGAAATCCGTGAATAAACGGACTTTAAGCGAATTATTTTCCTCATTCTTTTGTTTGAAAGCGCCTTCAATTGTTCCGACGAGGACACCCGGGGGAAAAGTCGCCGAATAACCGCTGGTAACAATCGTATCGCCGATCTCACAAGAGGTGTGACTGGGCAAACGGCTCAGATGAACGTAACGCGGATCTTTTCCGTCCCAGAACAGCGAACCGAAAAAACTCGTGCTTTTTATCATGCAACTCGGATGAAATCCGGAGTTTAAAACCGGAATTACGCGCGAAAAGTGAGAAGATACATTCATAACCACCCCTACGATTCCTTTTACGGATACGACTGCCATATCTTCCGTGATGCCGTTTTTCGAACCTTTGTCCAATAAAATGTAATTATTTGCTTCGCATATCTGGTTATGAACTACTCGGGCATGAATGTATTGATAAACGGGATAATCAACGCCTATATTAAACGAGTCGGGCGGCATCCGGTCGGTAAGATTTTCCAGATTCTTTTTGTATCCTTGAATTTCTTCTTCCAAAGTAACAATTTGCTGCATTAAATCAGCGTTGGTCTTTTTCAGATTCAAGTAGGATTGCACACTGTTGGAGACAAAATACACCCTCCCCGCTATTTCTTGAAAAACCGATAAATATTTGCTTCGTTGAAATTCACTGTTATGAACCAATAAAAACAAAGAAAAAAAGGTTAGCGAAAAAAACAGCAGCCAATGTATATACCTGAGTATAAAATTGAATAAATTCTTCAATTAACGAATAAGGAAATTAAACTTGTTAATGTTTTTCAACGCCACTCCCGTTCCTTTTGCGACGGCATGCAAAGGATCGTCCGCAATGTGAAATGCAATGTTGATTTTATCGGACAAACGTTTATCCAAGCCTTTCAGCAACGCGCCTCCGCCCGCCAAATAAATTCCGTTGCGAACAATGTCTGCATACAATTCGGGGGGCGTACTTTCTAACGCGCTCAAAACTGCATTTTCTATTTTTGAAACGGATTTGTCTAAACAGTGAGCAATTTCCTGATAGGATACCGGCACTTCCATCGGTAAAGCAGTCATACGATTCGGACCATATACGATATGATCTTCGGGCGGCTCTTCCAGATTCACAAGCGCCGAACCGACGTTGATTTTGATTAATTCCGCCGTTCGTTCGCCGACTTTCATATTGTGTTGACGTCCCATGTATTCAATAATATCTTGAGTCAAATCGTCTCCGGCAACCCGGATTGATTTATTGGAAACAATGCCGCCTAAAGAAATAATGGCAATTTCGGTGGTTCCTCCTCCTATGTCCACCACCATGTTTCCGTCCGGAGCTTCAACATCGAGACCGATTCCGATGGCCGCCGCCATGGGTTCGTAAATCATATATACATCCCTTCCGCCGGCATGTTCGGCCGAGTCTCTGACGGCGCGAATCTCAACTTCCGTGCTTCCGGACGGGATACATACCACGATTCGTAACGAGGGAGAGAAAAAATGATTTTTCGTATTTACCATTTTGATTAATCCCCGAATCATTTGTTCCGCCGCATTAAAATCGGCAATAACTCCGTCGCGAAGCGGTCGGATGGTTTTGATTTTTGCCGGCGTCTTTCCTTCCATCAGTTGCGCCTCTTTTCCGATTGCCAATATTTTATCGCTGCGATCGTCCATAGCTACCACCGACGGTTCGTCCACTACTATTTTTCCGTTGCAAATGATAATGGTATTCGCCGTACCTAAATCCATTGCTATTTCTTGCGTAAATGAAAAAAATCCCATATAATTTTTTAATGTTTAAAATGGCGAATTCCGGTCATTACCATCGCCATGTTATGTGTATTACAATATTCTACCGATAAATTATCTCTGATTGATCCGCCCGGTTGGATAATGGCGGTAATACCTTCGTTTCCTGCAATTTCCACGCAATCGGGAAAAGGGAAAAACGCATCGGAAGCCATTACGGCTCCTTCCAAATTAAATCCGAATGATTTGGCTTTTTCAACAGCTTGTTTCAAAGCGTCAACTCGGGAGGTCTGACCGGTTCCGCTTGCACAGAGCTGTTTGTTTTTTACTAAAACAATGGCATTCGATTTGGTATGTTTTACTATTTTATTGGCAAATAACAAGTCGGCGATTTCCCGCTTGTCCGGTGATTTCAGACTTGCGGTTTTCAAGTCGTTTTCCGTTTGAATGCTTTCATCGCGGTCTTGCGTCAAGACGCCGTTCAACAAAGAACGGAATTGGAGTTTCGGTTGAGAGTTTGCCTTCTGAATCAAAATAATCCGGTTCTTCTTTTGCATAAGAATTTCAAGAGCGCCGGTGTCGTAATCGGGAGCGATGATTACTTCGAAGAAAATTTTGTTAACGGCTTCTGCCGCTTCCTTGTCAACGGATGCATTGCAAATCAAGATACCGCCGTAAGCCGAAACCGGGTCGGCGGCCAAAGCCGCTTCCCACGCTTCTTTTACCGTAGGACGAGAAGCTATTCCGCAAGCATTGTTGTGTTTAAGGATGGCAAAGGTTAACTCGTCAAATTCCGAAATCAAGGCAAGGGCGGCGTCTATATCAAGCAAATTATTGTACGAAATTTCTTTCCCTTGCAGTTGTTCGAATAAAGCTTCGAAATTGCCGTAAAAAACGCCTCTTTGATGCGGGTTTTCCCCGTAGCGTAAGATTTTGGCGTTATCTTCGGAGAATCTGAAATACGATCCTTCCGTATTGTCGAAATAATTAAAAATAGCCGTATCGTAAGCGGAAGTTATCGCAAAAGCTTCTTTAGCAAACCATTTTCGTTCCTCCAATGTTGAATAAACTCCGTTTTCGGATAATAAGCTTTCCAAAGGAGCATATTGTTCTTTGGAGGCGACGACAACCACATCGTTAAAATTTTTGGCTGCCGCCCGAATCAGCGAGATTCCTCCGATATCTATTTTTTCAATAATTTCCTCGTCGTTTGCACCGGAAGCGACTGTTTCTCGAAAAGGATATAAATCCACGATGACCAAATCAATTTCCGGAATTTCGTATTGCGCCGTTTGTTCTTTATCAAGTTCGTTGTCCCTTCGATTCAGTATTCCGCCGAAGATTTTGGGATGCAACGTTTTTACGCGACCGCCCAAAATGGAAGGATAACCCGTTAGGCTTTCCACTGATTGGCAAGGGTAATTCAAGGATTCTATGAATTTTAAGGTGCCGCCCGTCGAATAAAAATTAACCTCTCCTCGGTGCAACTCTTCCAAAATGGTATGAAGTCCGGTTTTATCGAAAACGGATATCAGCGCGTTATTAATTTTTTTCTTAGTATTTGGCATATATAAATAAATCCCGGATTGTTCTTATGAAGACGCAAAATTAAGCAAATTGTTTGAAACAAACAAAGATTTTTTGTGCTATATATTAGAAAATGTGCAATATAAATAAAAAAGACTACCTCCCTTTTCGGTTGATAGTCTCTTTGCTTAAAAATTCACCGGAAATTCAACTTATGCGGGATGAATTGCTTCCGACGGACACGCATCTGCACATGTCCCGCAATCGGTGCAAAGATCCGGATCAATTTTGTAGATATCTCCCTCGGAGATAGCGCCTTCCGGGCATTCATCCAAGCAAGTTCCACAAGCAATGCAATCATCTGTAATTACGTGAGCCATTTTTTTCTTTATTTAAAATTAGTAATTTAGTAATTATATTACGCAAAGGTAAAATAAATTTCTAAATATGCGCTGCATTTTTATAATAATTTTTCAAAAAAAATTATATTCATTTACCTTATTGACCGATTAAAATCACACCGACATTCAGTTATTATCGGTTTTCTAAATCTTTTATCAGATCTTATCCTTATTACTGGCGACGCGATAGAAACTATCCCATGAATATATCGCTTCCGTTTTATCCGGGGTAAAGTCACGCAGTGACGACACTTTATTAACCGCAGGTGAAGCGACAGCGTAACCTGCGGCAAGAGCCCGTCCGGCTCCGATAAGTCCCGTCTGGACGACACTTTGCGTTTTATAGCACCGTCCCTGCGGGACTTGGGGCGATGATAGTGCATACTGCTCGCGTCTCATGTCCGTAGTCCGTAATCCGTAGGTTACGCTGTCGCTTCACCTGCGGTTAATAAAATGCTGTCCCTGCGGGACAACTGATGACGCGACATCAGCTATCCCATGCTATTCCTTAATCCGTCAACATATTGAAAAAATAAAATAGTTAATGCCACATAAATCCAAAATTTTATTTGGCCGATGATTCGTCTCTTTTTTGAAAATTGGTCACAAGTTGTAGTAATAAAATTACTCTTCCTTGTGAAATAAATACAGTCAAATATCATAATAATAAATATATAATTTGAAAGCATTTTTTTATTAGCATAATAATTTTCATATTCGAATTCATTTATATTTAATATCCATTCAATAAATATCTGTAAAGATACAACATTTAGGACTCTTAGTATTGAAAGAAATCCACTCGCTCCGAATCGTATATTTTGATATTTATTTATTTTTCCTATTGTTTTTGAAAGATAAATATACATCCAATAATACAGTTCTTTAAAAAAAGATATTCCGGCTTTTTCCATTCAATAGAAAAATGAATATTTTAACTATTAACGTCCGCGTGTTATAACGGGAAATTCCTTCGTCGGCGTTTTTTTACCGTTAAGTAATTCTTCCGGAGAAATCTTAGGAATCTTAGGCGCTACTCTTGTCTTGTCTGCCGGAGTAACCGTTCCGTGAATTTCTTCATAGGTCGCGCCGATAGACGGTCCGACAGGGGCGGTAAATGACATATACAATAGCCCCAAAACGACTCCCAATACCGGATTTAATAATCCAACAGTATAAATTATTCCGTTAACAGCTATATCCACCAGCATCTCATCTTTTGTTATCTCGTTATTATCATGGGCTTTTAAATCATAACCTGCAGACAATAAAAGTAGTCCAAATCCTAATCCTCCGGCAATTTTTACCGTTCCCAGTTTAACTTTACCGTAATCCGGATTAAGTATTCGTGTTCCTTGCGGGTTGATTTGGATGTATTTGGGTTCCATGACCAGCGCTTGGTCAATAATCGTGCCTGCCGTAGCTGCAATACCGCCCCAGCTTGCCATCCGGCTCTCATCGCTGTATTCCGTATTCTGTAAACCGGAATATACCGAATTTTTAATTATCGGAACATCAACCGTCTGGATAAATTGAGCATCTCCCGTTAATGCTTTGGGACTGTTGACGGGGTGTTCCGTCACAATCCGTTCCGTTCTCCAACCCGAAACATAACCGAGATCCAAAACATACCCGATATAACGTTCATGCCGGCGGCATCGGTTCATAAAATCGCTTAAAGAAATAATATCATCATTCATAATCTTAACTCGGCCAAAAGTTATCATGTTCAATACCGTCTATAATGATGATCTCCGGCGAAATGGTCAGAGAAGTCTCAGTCCCGTTAAAAGCATTAACTTTTATTGTGAGATTAATGCAATACGCATTTTTAAAGTCAATTTCAAGCACGGTCATTCCCAAGTCTGTTTGAAATAAAACTTTGCCGTCTTTCCTGAGGGTTGATTTTTTTGCCCAAATATAGAGGTTATCATCCGGCAGTTGGGTCAAATTAATCATTATTTGACCGCCCCGGACATTCGACTGCGGTTGACCCTTGTAGTCTATGGGTTGAGAAAACTCTATAGCGAATCGTTCCACGTCGTATTTTTTCCCATCCGAAATAAAAGTAATCACATGATGAGCTAAAGGTTGTAATGCACTCATAATTAATTAAATTTAAATAGTCCATTCATTTTCGAATTCAATTCCGTTTCCT
>WRFZ01000169.1 GCA_009778655.1 Candidatus Azobacteroides sp. | reverse complement strand
TGCAATTATCCTTTTCTTCCGACAAAATATATCCCGCTTATTGGGAAATGCACGGAGCAATAAGCTACTTGAACGGATACAGTGAAATTCACGGCAATCCTTTGTTGAAGCCGTACCGGGATTATTCTACTCAATTGAATTACATACTGAACAGTAAATATGTCCTTACTGCATTTTTTAATTATCAGGACAGATATTTTGTACAATTACCCTATCAAGCGCCGGATCAATTGATTCTCATTTATGAAACTTTGAATTTTGATTACAAGCAGTCGGCCGGATTAAATCTTATACTCCCTTTCAATATTCAACATGTTTTAAATACACGCCTTACGCTCATAGGGTTTTATGATAAGGTCAAGAGTTCCCGGTTTCATGATATTTCGTTTACCAATGACCAAGTTGTGTTTTATACACGATTGGACAATACTATTCATATTTCGTCGAAGCCCAATATTACGATGGAAATTAACGGGGCTTATATTTCAAAAAACATACAGGGACCTGCTGAACTTACTTCCTTGTGGAATCTGGATGCCGGTTTAAAATGGACATTCTTTCACGACCATGCCGAGTTAAGATTGAGAGGTTCTGATTTGTTTAACAGCTGGTCGCCCGATCTGAACATGAAATACAATACTCAAGACTTGAGAATGAATATTATTCCCGACTCACGGGCTATCTCTTTATCTTTTATATTCAAGCTCGGCGGGTATGATAAAACGTATAAAGAATTTGATTCCTCAAGGTTTGGAACAAGATAAAATTACCTTATCCCGAATTCTTGATGTAATTCCGGAATCGTAACGTCCAAAAATCCTTTTCTTACCAGACGCCTTTTAAATTCAACCTGTACCTCCGGTTCGCCATGAACGATGAAAACACGTTTCACTTCTTGAGCGTCTTGACAGGAAAGGTATTGACATAAATCACCGTAATCGGCGTGAGCGCTCATCGAATTGAGCGTAACAATATCCGCTTTTACATTGTGCGGAATCCCAAAAATACCGACCGTATCCGGATGTTCTTTTAAGCGAGCGCCTAAAGAGTTGGGTTCGCAATAACCGATAATCATGATGGTATTTCGCCAATTTTCAATACCGTTGGCAATATGATGCTTCACTCGTCCGGCTTCAGCCATTCCAGAAGCGGAAATAATGACCGACGGGCGATAATCCGTATTGAGCGCTTGCGAATCCCGTTTATCGGAAATGTAATGCAACCCTTCAAACCGGAACGGATCGAGGTCTTTACGAAGTAATTTTTGTACCGACCGATTGAAACATTCCGGATGTTGTTTGACAATTTCCGTCACTTTTATAGACATCGGACTGTCAACATAATAATCAAGCGGCGGAAGACAACCATCCAACTCCAGATCGTTCAGCGCATACAATAATTCTTGAGTACGTCCTACGCTGAAAGCGGGAATAATCAGTTTTCCTTTTTTATGTAAACAAGTGTGTTCTATATTTTTAAGCAAATCATCGGCATAGGTTTCAATGCGGTCATGCAACCTATCTCCGTAAGTTGATTCGATCACGATAAAATCGGCTTGAGGGAACGTTTGGGGCGAATGCAAAATCGGGTCGCCGTAACGACCGACATCTCCGCTGAAAGCCAATGTAGTTGTATTTCCGTCTTCCGTCAAAGTCAGAAAAATCGTAGCGCTTCCGACAATATGTCCCACGTCAAAAAGCTGTAAGACGATATTTTTATCTATTTGAACGGCTTGATAATAATGTACCGGCTTCAAATATTGAAAAATATTCCGCACATCTTCTTCCGTGTAGAGCGGCTCCAGTAATTTCCGACCTTCTTCCCGACGTTTTTTGTTCAAAAAATAGGTATCCTGTTGTTGGATAGAGGCCGAATCCAGTAAAAGCACTTGAATGACATCAATAGTGGCCGGCGTGGCATAAATCGTTCCGCGAAATCCGTCTTTCACTAATTTGGGCAACAATCCGCAATGATCAACATGCGCATGCGATAAGAATACATAACTGACTTCTGCCGGATCAAAACCCCAATTTCGATTCAACGGTTCGGTTTCCGGTCCCATTCCTTGGAACATCCCGCAATCCAACAGAAATTTTTTACCGTTATTTAAAGTCACTAAATGTTTGCTGCCCGTAACAGTACGGGCAGCGCCATGAAAAGCAATCTTCATAACATTTCAGAAAATGCTGATATCGTGATAAATCGGCTGAACAATTATTTTTCCGCTTTTATCTAAAATACCTTGTTTATCGTCTTTATACACCTTATAACAATTATCCTTCGTTTCTTCTATTGCATTGTATTGCGGTTCAATTATCTCATTTCCATCGGTATTGATTAAGCCCCACAAACTGTTTTGCAAAATAAACGCCCGGCCGCTGTCGAATTTATCAATATATTGATAAGTGGGCGCTATTATTTTTTTCCCGCTTTTATTCAGCAAGCCGTAAAGTCCGTTCAAAACAACAATATATACATTGTTATCCTTACTTCCGACTTCGTCGTAAGTCGGTTCGAACATCAAAGTTCCATCGTCGGCAAGCATACCGATTTTACCGCCTAAGAATGTTTGAAATCCGTCTTTACAAGAGAAAACAGCCGAATACTTCGGAGTGATGGATTCTTTCCCGTTGGAGTTTAACACGCCCCACGCGCCGCCTTGCATAATCAGATAATTGTTCCCTTTAATCCGTTCAATCCGGTGATAACGAGGAGCTACAACTTCCATGCCTTTGTCGTCAATCAATCCGTAAAGCGAGTCCCGAAGCACGATGGCTTTCCCTTTATCAAAATCATAAATAAGATTGTAGGTAGGGGGAATTATTTCAAGTCCTTTATCGGAAAGCAATCCCATTTTACCATCCAACGAAATAGGCGCTTTTCCGTCATTGAATTTACCGATAAAGTCATACTTGGGAGTAACCAAAACGACTCCTTTATCACTTTTCAATCCCCATTTACTGTTTTCTATAAACGGAACAGCTTTTCCTTTGGCTTCGGACGTGTAAGGTACTCGATCACCGGTTTCATTGATAGCGTATGCCTCTCCGTTTTTAATAACGGGAACCGACTTGTTGTTATAATTACCGATGAAATCAAATTCCGGTTTGACTGTTTCAGCTCCGGTTTTAGAGATAATACCGAACTTTCCATTCACATACACGCGCGCCCATCCTTTTTCTACTTTCTGAGCATTCGCTCCAAATACACAAGCAACTAATAATAAATAAAATAGAACAAATTTCATTTTCATATGTCAAATATTTTTTAGGTTAATATTGTCGCAAAGTTACAATTATTTTTTTCATTCTCAAAAACTTTTTCTATTCTTCAAAATAATATAAATAACCGTTGGGGCTCCGATAAGAGGCGTAACGGCGTTCAACGGTAAAACTCCTTTTCCAAACGGGACGGTTGTCAGTAAATTACATAGCAAAGCGATGACTCCTCCCATCAAAAGCGTTGTCGGAAGAAGCCATTTTTGATTGGAAGTTCCGATAAACATTCGGGCAATGTGCGGTACGACCAAACCGATAAATGTCACCGGTCCGCAAAATGCGGTCGCCAATGCTGTTAAGAATCCGGTTGTCAATAATACAGCGGTGCGCGTTCGTCCGACATGAACGCCGAGATTGGTCGCGTAATTTTCTCCCAGCAGTAAGGCATTCAAAGGTTTAATCAACAAAACCGCCGAAAATAATCCGATCAGAATACCGAATGAAAAATAAGGGATTTGCGTCATCGGGACTCCGGAGAAACTGCCCATCCCCCACATCACATAGGTACGCACATTATCGGCCGACGCATACGAATTAAGAACGGATATTCCGGATGAAGCCAGATAGGAAATCATGATTCCGATAATTAAAACCAAAACATTGCTTTTCACTTTGGACGAAAAATAAAGCAAAAGAAGCAGAACCAAAGAAGCGCCCAAGAAAGCCGAGAAAATGACGGAAAGATGATGCGAACGTTCGCCGCCGACGGCCATGATTCCTCCCGAATAAAGCATCACCAAAGCAACGCCCAAATTAGCGCCGTCGCTGATACCTAAAATAGATGGACCAGCCAAAGGATTCCGAAAAAGGGTTTGAAGCATTAATCCGCAAACTGCCAGCGCCGACCCGGCTAATAAAGCGGTGATGGTCTGCGGAAGACGGGATTGCAATACAATATTTGTCCATACGCTCCTTTCGAGTTCTTTTCCCAACAAGCTGTCAATCACTGCCGATGCGGGAATAGACACGGAACCGTAAAAAAGATTAACAAGGAAAAAGAAAAGAACAAGTATCGCAATTCCTGTACAAATAACGCCTTTCTTGTTCATTACCGTAAGCGATCGAGCGAACGAATCAATTTTTCGTCTTTTTTTATTCCACGGATAGCTAAGTAAAGGAAAATGATTGCAATAAAAGGAAAAACAAAAGTAGATTGAAGGTGCGGGAAAAATTCTCCGCGCGACAAATTTTGCCGATCAAAAATAAAATAAAACGCATATACTAAAACCGATAAAAGCAGCATAACATAGCACATATTAATCTGCAAGCGGCGCTTTTTATAAAGAAAAATAGTAATTAACGCTAAAACGGCAACTGTTCCCGACGTTGACAAGATCACCCCCGAAGGAGAGAACGGCACAAACACGACAGCCGCCATTAAGCAAAACGCTAAAAATAAATAAACGGTTTGAATGCGTTGAATCATATTTCTTCCATTTTTTCTTTTTCCTTTGCCGGATTGCGATAATAAATTTCATTATCCAGAAATTCCTGCAGAGCAATCAATGTCGGCTTAGGTAAACGTTCAAAATAACGGGAAATTTCTATTTGTTCCCGATTTTCAAAAATTTCTTCCAAGCTGTCCACGCTTGAAGAAAATTCTTGCAATTTCTTGCTTAAATCCTGCTTAATATCTACGGCTATTTCATTCGCACGTTTGCCGATAATACGCACGGTTTCATAAATATTACCCGTTGCGTCTCCGAGTTTGATCATATCTCGGGTAATCGTATTATCCGGAGCTGAAGTTTTCTTATAATCCATAGTTTATATTTATTGTTTTTTTAATTCTTTATCAATATTATCGTACATTTTTTTAAGCTCTTTGCTGTATTTTCCATCCGGAAATTCATTGTTATAAGAATAATATTCATCCACAACATCGCGATAACGAAACTCTTTCTTTTCTTCCACGCTTTTAGTAGCCATTTCGTATTTCGCTTTGAACATATAATACATAAATTCTTCCCTGTATTTGGAAAACGGATAGTTCCGAATGGCATTTTGAGCGGTGATTACACACGAAAGATAATTTCCGCCCGGAAATGCGATAATGGTATAATTACCTAAATTATAATACAATCGAACAGCCATTAATTCTTTAAAAGCCAATTTTTCCTGCAACTCAAACAAAGCGGCTTGCGCTTCTTCTTTCCGTTCGCTTTGGGGATACAATTCAATAAAATCTTGAAACTGCTCCATGGATTTATAGGTGTCCGACTGATCCAAACGAGGATCCGGAGAATCGAGATACAATCCGTAGGCGGAATAAAAGCGCGCTAATTCGGCATATTCGCCTTTCGGATAAGTGGTATAATAAGTTTTAAAATATTCGGACGCCGTTAAATGATCTTTCATTTTATAATAGCTTTGCGCCAACAAGTATAACGCTTCTTCACCTCGCGAAGTTGTTCGCGTCAGTTGTACAATATCTTCCAATAAAGTAGCTGCTCGGTTGTATTTTCCCTCATCAAAATATTTTTTGGCATATTCAAATTTAACATTCAAATCCGTAGATTTCAATATCCTGTTATATTCTCCGCAAGCGGTAAACAGCAAGACAATAAGGAAAAAGCCTATCACTTTTGAATTCAATCGTTTCATGCAAAACTTAATTTGACTGCAAAAGTAACGAATCTCTTCGAATTAAGAAAAGTTTTTAAGTATTTTTATCATTTCGAATCATTCATTATTTATAATTATTGATTACCTTTGCACTCACATACGAAAGTGGAAAGATTTGTATGCTTGCAACCACAGTAAAAAATGCTAAAAACCGGTTCGGTCCGGTTCACTTCTGCAAATCAATCAAATCATTCCTGCTTTTCGATGAAAATTAATAAAAAGATTTTTCATTTTAAAACCAGTAAATGTTATGAGTTATTTATTTACCTCTGAATCGGTTTCGGAAGGACATCCCGACAAAGTCGCCGATCAGATTTCCGACGCGCTTCTGGATCAGTTTTTAGCTTATGATCCGGATTCGAAAGTAGCCTGTGAAACATTGGTCACTACCGGCCAAGTCATTTTAGCGGGCGAAGTTAAATCCAAAACGTATGTGGACGCTCCGGACGTGGCGCGTCGCGTCATCCGACAAATCGGATACACGAAAAGCGAATATCAATTTGAAGCGGAATCATGCGGCGTACTCAGCGCTATCCACGAACAATCCGAGGATATTAATCGCGGAGTGGAGCGGGGAGATCCGCTTAATCAAGGGGCCGGCGATCAAGGCATGATGTTCGGTTACGCTACCGCCGAAACCGAAAACTATATGCCTTTGGCTTTGGATCTTTCTCACAATCTGCTGATTGAATTAGCGCATATTCGGAAGAAAGAGCTTAGCTTGATGCCTTATCTGCGTCCGGACGCTAAATCGCAAGTCACTATCCGCTACAATGACGACGGAACTCCGGAATGCATTGATACCATTGTTATCTCAACTCAACACGATGAGTTTGATTCGGATGAAGCCATGCAGAAAAAAATTACGGAAGATATTAAAAATATTTTAATTCCAAGAGTAAAAGCCAAATATCCGAAATCCGTTCAAGACTTATTTAAAGACAGTATCAAATACCACGTGAATCCGACCGGCAAGTTTGTAATCGGAGGGCCTCACGGAGATACCGGATTGACCGGACGAAAAATCATCGTTGATACCTACGGCGGAAAAGGCGCGCACGGAGGAGGCGCTTTTTCGGGAAAAGACCCTTCGAAAGTGGACCGTTCGGCTGCTTATGCCGCCCGTCACATTGCGAAAAACTTAGTAGCGGCGGGAGTTTCCGATGAAATTTTAGTACAGGTGGCTTATGCGATCGGGGTAGCGCAACCGATGAATATTTTTGTCAATACTTTCGGAAAAAGCAAAGTCAAATTAACCGACGGCGAAATTGCCGAAAAAATAGCGACTATTTTCGACATGCGTCCCAAAGCGATTGAAGAAAGGCTCAAACTCCGTTTCCCTATCTATTTGGAAACAGCCGCTTACGGTCACATGGGACGTCAGCCCCGTAAAGTCGTAAAAACATTTGCTTCCCGATACGAATCGGAGCCGTCTAAACAAATAGAAGTAGAACTATTCACATGGGAAAAACTCGATTACGTTAATGCAATCAAAAAATCACTGATGCAGGCGTAAAATTATAAAAAAATTTTCAAAAGTAGCGGCCGTATCTTATTCAAGTTACGGCCGTTATTTTTTATGTCACCAAAATAGTAATTCAACGCATTACCAAAAATACAGGACTTTTTCAGACAATTAAAAAAATCGAAACAGTTATTTATAATACATTCAATAACAACATAATCATTTTATGATAATATAACGAACTATTTTTTAGTAACTCACTCGTTGATTTGCTGTTTTTGCAAAAAAAATCAGATAGTGCAATATTATTTAAAATTTATTATTAAATTTGCGCCAAAATAGTGCATGTCAATTTTTATTTAAGAGTAAAAAACACAAATATGCAATTTTTCGGACATTTGAGTCCCACCTTGAGTGTGGAAAGTTCGCTTCTTACATAGAGAATAATAATAATTAACACATTGACAAAAATTGAATTATTCATATTATGGAAATCAAACGAAAGTTATTTTATATCGAACGAATGCTCTTTTTGAACGGTATCCGGTCGGTTGACCCCTTAACGCTTATCATTCATGCAGCTTTTGCCGGAAATATACCGGAAGAAAGAGTAAGACTCGCATTAGATAAATTGCAGAAAAGGCATCCGGCGCTTCGCGCACGAATCACCGAAGGGAAATACATTCATTATGAAGACACGGATTATCCGCCGATTCCTCTTCGGATTGCAGAACGGGTTTCCGATAATACGTGGAAAACCGAAAAGGAAAAACTCATCGCTGAACCTTTTGTTTTCGAAAAAGGGCCGTTCGTCCGTTTACTTTGGGTAAGATCGAAAGAACGCTCGGAATTTGTATTTATCGGACTTCATGTGATCATTGACGGAAAATCGCTTTATGAACTACTAAAAGAATTTCACATCCTTATCAATGAACCGGATAGAGAAATGAAACCGTATCCGCCGATACTATCCATGAAAGAACTTCTGCCGGAAGTCACGCTCAATTGGAAGCAAAAACTGATAGGAAATGTATATACGGAATATATGCGTTGGCAACTTTTTTCCTCTGTGCGGGGTAAAAAAATACAACACTACAAGCGATATATACTTCCTTTAGTATTGGACAGAGAAACGAGTGGAGCGTTGAACAAAATCGCCGAAAAAAGTAAAGTATCTGTCGGCAGCATTTTCTGTATCATTGTCGCTGAATTGTTTATAAAACATATTCACCCGCAAAAGCCGAAATGCATCATCTCTTTGGCCGTGGATTTAAGACGTTACACCACCTCTTTAAAGAAAGATATGCTTTGGGCGTTCGCTCCGTTGATTCGCCTGCTATTTCAGACGTCGGACCATACGGATGTTTTGGAAGAAGCGCGTTCTTTTGAAAAATCAGTGGTTGAGAGGGCTTTAAAAGAACAAAAAGAGAAGAATCTGCCGATAAAACGTTCCATAACCACCGGAATCGTTTTCAGCGAATATTTCAACCGGGTTATTAAACTTATGGTCAAGCGGAATTTGACCGTAAACGACGGCTCGGATTTTAATTTTATCAATTTAGGCGTTTTTACTACTCCGCTAAAAAATCCGGAATTTGAAATAATCTCCTCCTTAGCGCCGCCGGAAATCCGCAGTCCGTGGTTTAATTCCACCTTTTTCGGGGTGGGAAGCGACCGCAACATGACTCATGAATTTATTTTTGCCTCCAATGAAAGTTTTATTCCCCGCGAAAAGATGGAAGCGATTCGATCTGAATTTGAACAGTCTGTCAAAGAGTTAATCAAAGAATATATAGTAAAAAACGAGAATAGTTCTATTTAAGTTTAAAAAATGGCAAAATTTGCATTTACGGTTCCACCTTTAGACGGGCATGATAATCCGATTAAACGCCAGAAAGATACAAGCTTCATTCAAGAAAGCAGGCGGCGCGAGTCGGGCGGTATCATTATTGGAAAATTTAATAAGCAACCGATCCGATGACTCAAACGGAATCCATAGACAAAGCGGAAATACTGAAAGACGGAAAAATAGGCAAATTGATTCTGCAATATGCGCTTCCGAATATTATAGGGATGATTGTCTTTGCATCATACATAATTATTATACAGATTTACATAGCGCATGGTTCCGGATTAGGCGTTCATGCGGTGGGAGGAATAGGTATTTGTTTGCCTATCATGGTCTTATTGATTGCTATCAGTACGTTTACGGGTTTAGGAGCCGCTGCCCACATTTCCATTTGTATGGGACAAGGAGACAAAGAAACCGCTTGCGATTTGCTGGGAAATGCCGTTACGCTGTCAATTATTTTGTCATTAGCATTTACCTTGCTGTTTTTTCTGTTCTTTGAATCCATCTTGCGATTGATCGGCGCCTCCGAAGAAAACTATCAATACGTAAAGGATTTTATGATTGTTTATATTCCGAGCGTTATCATCATTATTGTAACCGGTTGCATGAATACCATTATGCGTGCGGCCGGGCACCCGAAAAAATCCATGATGCTGATATTGTTCGGTTTTTCGTTAAACATTTTGGTAACCCCCATCTTTCTTTATGTTTTGAAATGGGGAATCAAAGGCGTAGCTTTAGGCATGGTTTTGTGCCAATTCGTCGCTTTTATTCCCACCTTGTGGCATTTTTTAAAAAAAGGCAATTCTTTACCGCTGCGAATGCGTTCATTAAAATTAAACGGAGCTGTTGTAAAAATGATAAGCAAAATCGGTTTTTCTCCTTTTTTGGTTATTTCGGTAATGTCAATCATTGCCCTTATCGCTAACAATCGCTTGATGACTTACGGAGGCGCTTTTGCCATAAGTACTTATACAATATCCAATACATTCATGACATTTGTAGGATTGATATTAAGCGGCCTGTCCCAAGGAGTTCAACCGATTATCGGATACAACTACGGAGCAAAAAAAATAACCCGGGTATTAAAAACATTAAAAATAACCGGCAGTGCCGCCGTATTGATAGGAATAACCGGTTTGATAATCGCCTATTTCTTTTCGTATCTGTTGGCGGCGGCGCTTTCTCCGGACGACAAACTTATTGCGGAGGAATCGGTCCGGTGCCTTCGGATTCTGGCCATCGGCTTACCACTATCCGGGTTTCTGTTGACGGTTAATTCTTTTTTTCAAAGCATCGGCTCTGCCGGCAAAGCTTTTGCATTGAGCATCACTCGGCAATTGGTATTTTTAGTCCCGGCGATGTTTATTTTTCCGCTTTTTTGGCAAACCAGAGGAATCTGGTATGCTGTTCCTTTTACGGAAATTTCATCTGCTTTATTGGCAATAATTATTCTTGCTTTTCAACGAAAAGAACTAAACCGACAAAAAGAATTGGAAAACGAATATATACTATAATAACTCAAAAGAATATGACGAATCCTATCACATAAATTGTCGAGTTTTTAATAATATTTTATTCATTTGTGAAAGAATATTTATCTTTGCGGTAAAATATGATGATAAAAAATCGTTTATCTATTTTGTTTGAACTGTATTATTCAAAAATACTTGATATTTTGAAAATAACTATACTAATTGACAAAAAAGACTTATTTGAAAAAAATTGATTGCAATGAAAGAAAAAAAAGAGTTACTAATTCTCTCTCCATTTGAAAGTACTGATATTCAATTAATTTTGAATACAATAAAAGCAGGAGCATTTGGGGTTTTATATTTGGGGGGAAATAGTGAAGAGGCAAAAAAATTAATCGCAACTCTTTCTAAGAAAGCACGAAAACCTTTTGGAATATGGATTGGTCCTTCGACTGTTTTAGATTTTGTTTTACCTGAAAATGTGACCAAAGTCATTGTTCCGTTCGACTATAATTTTAAAATTAACACGCAGGCGGAAATTCTCTGTCAGGTAGGTTCTGTAGAAGATGCAAAAAAAGCGATTGCTGCTAAAGTTTCTTCTATTGTTATCAGAGGGACGGAAGCAACGGAAGATTCATTTGATATTTTCCGGAAAGTGATTGATCAATCGTTAAAGAACGATGTAAAGGTATATGTACAAGGCGATGTCGGCATTCATACATCGGCCGCATTCTTGGCGTTAGGCGCACGGGGAGTCATCTTTGATTCTCAAATAGCCTTATTTCCGGAGTGCAGCGTTTCGGTTCCCGATGGCTGGGATCTTAGTTTAGCTAATGATTTTGTTGAACATTACCGGAATTTGAAATGGTTTATTACTGCGGTTGATGAAGCTTCTTACGGACACCTTCACCAAGCAAAAAGCTTGGAAATAGTCAGTTACGATGAAACGGCGGAAACGGATTCGAAAGAAGAATACGGATCGCTTCCCAAGCTTTCCATTTGGGAAAAGCAAGTTACCAAGATGCTCCGAAAAGAAAAAAACCTTTCAAAATTCAGTCTTGTATTTTCAGATTCCGTCAACGATGCCTTCTTTTCGGCTTTTGTTTCAATTATGGCGGCTCCGGTATCGGTAAGAGGAATAAAAGTCAAAGTATCCGTTCCGAAAGATTCTACTTCCGGAGAAAAACAGAAATTGCAATCCGATACTCAAAACCTGTTATCCGGATTAAAGGTCATTTCTCCCGTTTGTCCGGCTGCTAAACCGTTGGATATTGCCATCGTCGGTATGGAATGTATCTATCCCGCCGCCGCCAATTTGGATGAATATTGGAGAAATATCTTATTGGCAAAGGATTGCATCAGCGAAATCCCCGCTTCGCATTGGAACAAGGACGCATTTTTCAAAACCGAAACAGCAAATACGGATTTCAGCTTAGCCAAGTGGGGCGGATTTATTCCAACCATTGATTTCGATCCGGTAGAATTCGGAATTATGCCGCAAACCCTGTTTTCGACCGAACCTTCTCATTTATTGAGTATTCTTGTAGTAAAACGCGCATTGAAAGATGCCGGTTACAAAAATCTTGCCGAATGCGATTTCGAAAACACATCGGTTTTCATGGGCGCTAACGGAATGGGTAACTCACTCGTTTCCAAATTACTCGGACGATCTGCATTTATACAAATATACGGAGGGGTTCCGGATGAAATAAGAAAGTTTCTTCCACCGATTACCGAATATTCTTTTTCGGGAATTTTACCGAATCTTCTTACCGGAAGGATTGCCAACCGCATGAATTTCGGAGGACAAAATTATACGGTGGATGCCGCTTGCGCTTCTTCTTTGGCCACTCTCAGCATTGCTTGCAATGAATTATCCTCCGGTCATTCGGACATGGTGGTATTTGGAGGTTCCGATTTAACGAATACATACGGTCCTTACCTGTTGTTTTCACACATGCACCTGTTATCTCCCAAAGGTCGCTGCGCGGCATTTGATTCTTCCGCCGACGGAATAGTCGTGAGTGAAGGGATAGGCGTTTTAATCTTAAAAAGATTAGAAGATGCGGAACGAGACAATAATAAAATCTACGCTGTCATTCGAGGCATCGGCGGAAGCAGCGACGGACGAAACTTGAGCGTAACGGCGCCCAGCCGGAAAGGAGAAGGCAAAGCGCTGGAAAGAGCGTATCAAAATGCCGGTATTTTTCCTGCCGAAGTAGGATTGATTGAAGCGCACGGAACCGGAACGGTAGTCGGCGATAAAGTGGAATTAAATGCTTTAACGGACTTGTTTATAGAATCGGGAGCTTTACCCGGACAAACCTTTATCGGATCCGTGAAAACGCAAATCGGACACACAAAATGCGCCGCGGGGGTTGCCGGACTTATCAAGACGGTTCTTTCGGTTTATCACGGAATCATTCCTCCTACCATTCACATAGACTCGGTGAATGCTTTCTATAACCCCCAAACAAGTCCGTTTGTATTTAATAAACGCGCCGGATTATGGAACAGCGAAAAACGCATTGCCGGCGTCAGCGCCTTCGGTTTCGGAGGGACCAATTTCCATACCGTTATCGAAAACTATTCGCCGAATCCTCCGGAAAAATCCGTCTTTGAAGTATGGCCTTCCGAGCTATTTGTATTCAGAGGCGACTCGTTGAATGAAGCAAAAGCCGTAATGCAAAAAGTAAAAAAACTGCTGGAGTTGAACAATACGCTTCGATTAGCCGATATTGCATACAGTTTGGCGCTTTATAATAATAAGGACGTTCAAGTATCTATTGTCGCCGATACGGTCGAGGAATTATTGACAAAAATAAAAGCCGTAATGGAAGACCGAATGGAATTTAAAATCTATCGCCGAAGCGTAAAAGAAGGCAAAATAGCATTTATGTTCTCCGGAGAAGGAAGCCAATACGTAAACATGGCGCGCGATCTCTTCGTTGCATTTCCGCCGATGCGATGGCTGTTGAAACGACACAGCGAATACATCCGGATTCTTTTCCCAGAAACCGCTTTCGACGAAGAAACAAGAGAAGCGCAGGAAAAAACAATGATTGACATACACGTTGCCCAGCCGAGTTTGGGAATCGTTGATATAGCCATTGCCGAATGCCTTCGATTTTTGGGAATAATTCCCGATATGGTAGCCGGTCACAGTTACGGAGAAATACCGGCGCTCTGTTTTGCCGGAGCCTTTTCCCGTCGTAATTTAGTCGCTATAAGCGAAGATCGAGCCAAAGCAATCTACGATGTTATCGGAGAAGAAAATCGAGGAAAATCGGTAGCCGTAATCACTACCGAAGAAGAATTAAAAGTTTTATTGGAAGGCGAAACCGAGGTATGGGCCGTAAATCACAATTCTCCCAAACAAATTGTCGTTGCCGGTACCGCGCAAGGGATAGAATCATTTTTGAAAAAGGCGGCCGGAAAAAATATCATCTGCAAAGAAATTAACGGCGAATACGCTTTTCACAGTCCGTTGCTGGCCAAAGCCGAAAAATTATACGCCGAAGCCTTGAAGGCTTATGATTTCAAATCGCCCGAAATACCGGTATGGTCGAACATGACCGGAGAAATCTATCCCAAAGAAACGGATACAATCAAAATGTATATGGCGAAGCATCTGGATCAACCGATCGAATTTACGCGACAAATCGAAAATATGTATAAAGCCGGCGCCCGTATATTTATTGAGACCGGACCGGGAAGAGTACAACTGGGCCTTGTCGAATCGGTTTTAGGGAAAAAAGTCGCTACCATACAAACCGAGAATAAAAGCAGCGAAGGCATTAGTTACTACCTGAAAGCTTTGGGACAGTATTTATCTTTAGGAAAAGATTTTCACATTGAAAAATTATTTGAAGGAAGACATGTTACATTTCTCAGCATTGATGAACCGGAAAAATACAAGAAAAGTTCGACCGGATGGTTGATAAACGGAAATGAGGTTGTTCCTTCCGAAGAAAATGAACTTTCCAAAGCGCTGCCTTATATTTCATATACGACGACCCCTCCCTTTATATTAGATAAAGCTTGACATTAGAATAAAATAATAACATTAATTAACAATATTTATGGCAAAAGAAACTGAAAACAAAGAATTACTGATTCTAAGTCCATTCGAATTACCGGATGTAAGGCTGGCCGTAGAAACCATCCGAGCGGGAGCTTTCCCCATCCTGCATTTGGGTCGGGATAAAAAGGACGCGGAAAAAAGTGTAGAAGAATTATCCTCAAAAACGAATCAATCTTTCGGAATCTGTATCGCCTCCGACGAATTAACGAACATAGAACTTCCGGATCAAGTAACAAAAATTCTGTTACCTTTCGGTATGAAGAGTCCGGTGAATAAATCGGTCGAAATTCTGCATCAAATTCACTCATTAGAAGAAGCAAAAAAAGCAATTAAAGAAAAGGTTTCCGCCGTTGTCATCAAAGGCGGAGAAGGAGCCGGAAAAGTAGCGCAAGAATCTTCTTTTATTCTTTTCCAAGGAATTATGGATACTTGCCGAAAAGCGGGCATAAAAGTATATATACAAGGAGGAGCCGGAATCCACACATCCGCCGCCTTTTTAGCGCTGGGAGCGAAAGGAGTCGTTTTTGATTCTCAAATGGTCGCCTTTCCGGAATGCAGCGCGCCCAAAGAAGTGAAAGAGCTTTGTTCCAAGTTGAGCGGGAGCGAAATAAGCGCGATTGACGATTTCAGAGTATTGGTACGGAAAAATTCTCCGGCGCTTCCCGAAAATCCCCGTTTCGAGGACTTGCTTCCTTTTTTGAAAGGATACGATCTTTCAACCTGTTACTTACCTATGGGACAAGACGTCGCATTATCCGGCGATTTGTTCTCCCAACATAAAAAACTGCGGGATTTCGTTTTTGCGTTCCATGAAGCCGTACATGGTCATATCATTCAAGCGAAAAAATTAAATATAATCGGACCCGACAGTCCGTTAGCCAAAGAATTGGGAATCAAATACCCTATTTCACAAGGACCTATGGCGCGTGTCAGCGATGTTCCGGAATTTGTCAAAGCAGTCGCCGACTCCGGAGCCCTTCCGTTTTTGTCGCTGAGTGTGATGAGAGAACAGTCAATGCACGATATAGTAAAACAAACCGCTGAATTACTGGGAAATCAAACTTGGGGCATCGGTCTTCTCGGCTACAACCTGCCGGATGTATTTCGTGAACAAACCGACTTTGTATTGAAAATAAAGCCCAAGGTCGTCTTGATTTCAGGCGGTCATGCCGCTTTTTCAAAACAATTCGTAGAAGCCGGAATCACCACCTTTTTTCACGCTCCATCCGATGTATTGATGAACCAATATCTCAAAGAAGGAATTACCAATTTTATTATTGAAGGAAGAGAAAGCGGCGGACACGACGGACCGTATTGGAGTACATTCTTCTGGGAAAAACAAATTAACCGTTTAATGAAGGAAGAAGAGGATCTGAGCAAATTCAGCGTTTTCTTTGCCGGAGGCATTCACGATGCTTTTTCTTCCGCCTTTGTTTCTATTATGGCAGCCGGATTAGCTGTTCGCGGCGTAAAAATAGGCGTACAGATGGGAACTTCCTACCTTTATACGGAAGAAATCGTAAAAACAGGCGCGATCACGCCGTTATATCAAAAATTGTCTATCGAAAATAAAAAAACCATTTGTTTGGAAAGCGTACCCGGCCAAGTGAGCCGAGTATTGCCGACTCCTTTTGCAAAATACTTTTTTAAGGAAAAACAACGCATCCTTTCCGAAGAAACCAATTCCTTGACTCGACGAGTTGCATTGGAAAACATCATGGTCGGACGTTTGCGAATTGCTGCGAAAGGGCAGGAAGCGCAGGGTGATCAATTAATCAAGCGAAGCGAAGAAGAACAACTCGAAAGAGGAATGTTTCTGATCGGCGATGTTTCCATATTAATTCATAAGGCAACCACGCTTGAAAAACTGCATACGGCCGTTGCGATAGACAACCGGAAGATTCTTTCGGAATTAACGAATATTCCGCTGCCGGCTTCCTTGTCTCGTCCAGTGAATATTGCAGTGGTCGGCATGGAATGTATCCTGCCGGAAGCAAAAAATATCGAAGAATACTGGCTGAATATTGTTACCGGAAAAGATTGCGTAGTGGAAGTACCGGATATTCGATGGAACAAATCCGTTTTTTACAGAGCCGAAACAACAGATAACGATTACCTCTCCTGTAAAACTGGAGGTTTCGTTCCGGAAATAGATTTCGATCCGATGGAATTCGGCTTGACTCCCCAATCATTGGCTTCTATAGAACCCTTGCAATTATTGTCTTTATTGGTTGCAAAACGGGCGTTGGAAAATGCCGGTTACAGCGATATATCTGCTGACGAATCGGAAAATACATCCGTGATTTTCGGCGGAGAAGGTTTAACGGATTTAGCAACCCGAATCGGATTTCGTTCTTCCTATCGTCAGTATGTCGGCGAACTTCCCGAAGAGTTGAAAAAACGGTTGCCGACAGTTACTACGGATACGTTTGCAGGCTTATTGTCTAACTGTACTCCGGGAAGAATTTCCAATCGCTTGAATTTGAAAGGACGTAACTACACGGTTAATTCGGCTTGCGCTTCCGGACTGACCGCCTTGAATATCGCTTGTAAGGAATTGACCAATTACGATTCCGACATAGTGGTACTCGGCGCGGAAGATTTTCACAGCATGTTGAATGATTACCTCATGTTTTCCTCCACCCATGCCTTATCCGCTACCGGTTATTGCGCGTCGTTCGATGCCAAAGCCGACGGTATGACGATGGGCGAAGGGGTCGGCGTGATTATTTTGAAACGATTGGAAGATGCGGAACGGGTCGGCGATAAGATTTATGCGGTAATTAAAGGAGTCGGAGGCAGCAGCGACGGAAAAGGATTGGGAATGACTGCTCCCAACAAAGAAGGACAAATTTTGGCAATGGAACGAGCCTATCGTGCGGCCGGTATTTCTCCCGATGAAGTTGAATTGATCGAGGCTCACGCAACGGCAACCGTCGTGGGCGACCGTACCGAATTTCGCTCCACCTCTTCCGTTTTCTGGGACGGCGGAGCTGTTCCGGGACAAACCTCTTTGGGAACCGTAAAATCACAAATCGGACACACCAAATGCGCAGCCGGAATGTCCGGATTGTTAAGAGCCATTCTATCGGTTTATCACGGCGTTATCCCCCCCACCCTTCATCTCGAAAAACCGCTTGATCTGTATAACGGTAAAACCAGCCCGTTTGTTTTCGACACAAGAGCCGGTATCTGGTCTTCGGAAAGAAGAATTGCCGGCGTCAGCGCTTTCGGATTCGGAGGTGCAAACGGTCACGTGGTAATAGAAAATTATAAACCGGAAATTTCTGAAAGAAGCACATTGAACGTATTTCCAACCGAATTACTTGTATTCAGAGGAAATACATTAGAAGAAGCCAAAGAAAGATTAGAAAAAGTCCAAAGGCTTTTTTCCATTAATAATAGTTTATCTATAAAAGACTTAGCTTACTCGTTAGCTATTGAAAGCGACAAACCGGTACAAATCATTGCGCTGGCGTCTTCGGTAGCAGACCTGTCCCAGCGAATACTGGAAGCTCTCTTCAACGAAACGCATCAAGAATTGTATTTCCGGCAGGAAAAAGAAGGAAAAGTAGCATTTCTGTTTTCCGGTCAAGGAAGCCAGCGAGTGAACATGGCACGCGATCTTTTCGTGGCGTTTCCCGCCATGAGACGTTTGCTGATTCAAAACAAGGAATACGAGAAAATTCTTTTTCCCCACACCTTGTTCAGTGAACCGGAAAAAAGAGAAGGAAATAAAACCATTACCGATACGCAGAATGCACAACCCGTATTGGGTATTGTTGACTATGCCATTGCCGAATTTTTGCGCTTTTTGGAAATAGAACCCGATATGGTAGCCGGCCACAGCTACGGCGAGTTGCCGGCGCTCTGTTTTGCCGGCGCTTTCGATTCCGAAAAACTGGTTGAATTAAGTCGAAAACGAGCCGTTTCCATCTTGAATGCCATACAAGATGATAAAGGGAAAATGGTCGCGGTCAGTATTCCGGTAGAAGAATTAAATGCCTTGTTAAAAGGAGAAAAAGAAGTCTGGGCAGTAAATTTCAATTCACCGAAACAAACGGTCTTAGCGGGAACTACATCGGGAATGGATGCATTTACGGAAAAGCTCAGTAAACAAAATATTGCATATAAGGAAATTAACGTAGCCTGCGCTTTTCACAGTCCTTTATTGGCTAAAGCCAAAGATTTCTATGCGGAGGTATTAAAAGAGGTTCCGTTTGAAAAAATAAAATTACCGGTCTGGTCAAATACGACTGCCCAAACCTATCCGGAAGACGGAAGCGCAATCAAAAAACGTATGGCGGAACACTTAGTCCAACCGGTTCTGTTCAGCAAAGAAATCGAACAAATGTATGCCGACGGCGCTCGCATCTTCATTGAAGCCGGACCCGGAAATATATTGATAAGCTTGGCTCAATCCATTTTAGGTAAAAAAATTACAACAATACAAACCGAAGCGAACGGAAAAGAGGGCATCAAATTCCTGCTTAGCGCTTTGGCACAATACCTCGCAGCCGGCAAAACGTTCAATATCGGAAAACTGTTCGAAGGAAGAGGCGCTAAAGTCATTGATATTGATGAGCCGGAAAAATACAGAAGACCAAAAATGCTTTGGCAGATAAACGGACAATATGCTCATCCTATCGAGGGTAAACTTCCGGATATAGGTGGAATGCCTTTCACGGAACCTTTAGGCTTGAAACTCGTTTCAGAAGCCGAGTTAACTTCGATGACCTCCAATTTTGCGCCGGTATCTCCCAACGGAACAGCTTATCATTCCGATCAAATCATGATGGAATACTTGGGAAGCGTACGCTCGATGATTCAAAATCAACGCGATGTGATGCTGACTTACTTCGGTCAGAATCCGCATGAAATCCGTTCGATGGCGATTGAAACGCAGGCATCGCGAGCTATTGAAACAAAAGCGCAAACGGTTCAGACGATTGAAAGAGCAGAAGCGCCCCAACCGGTTGTTTCCAAAACTTTGTCGGCTCCGGCTGCTGCGTTGACTCTGACTACCGAACAAATCAAAACAACGCTATTGGACGTAGTCAGCAATAAAACGGGTTACCCGATAGATATGCTCGGTATGGATATGGACTTGGAAGGCGATTTGAGTATTGACTCCATCAAACGGATGGAAATCATCGGAGACTTGAAAGATAAATTGAATTTGGGCGACAATATTGAAAATACGGAAGCGGCATTCTTAAAAATGGCTTCACTCAAAACATTGAACGAATTGATTGCTTGGGTGGATGAATTAAACGTCCAATCAAGTCCGACAAATGCAACAGCCGTAGCGCCGACCACGGCAACCGCGACAACTTCTCAAAGCGGCCAAGATAAACTTCAATCTATTGATTTAGAACATGTTAAAAATATACTATTAGATGTCGTAAGCAGCAAAACCGGTTATCCGGCTGAAATGCTCGGCTTGGATTTGGATCTGGAAGGCGATTTGAGCATTGATTCCATCAAACGCATGGAAATCATCGGCGACTTGAAAGATAAGATGAATCTGGGAGACAATATCGAAAATACGGAAGATGCATTCTTAAAAATGGCTTCACTCAAAACTTTAAATGAATTAATCAACTGGATTGAAGAATTAATGAAACCGGCGGAAACCGTTGTTCCCGAACCGGCGACAAAAACCGTCGAAGTTGTTGAAAAACAGAAAGAAGCTCCTCAAAAACCAGTTGAACTGTCCCGTATATTGTTTCAATTACAACCTTATCCGTTGAAACCGGAAAAAATTTTCATCGAAGGAAAACGATTTGCCATAACCGACGACGGAGGTTCATTGGCAACGAAAACCAAGTCGCTTCTGGAAAAAGCCGGCGCACAAGCGGATATTATCCGAGCGGATGCGGATATTACTTCTTACGACGGATTGATTCTTATCAACGCGGCGGCTTCGCCCGACAAATATACCATACACGATCTCTTTACCCTGATACAGGGAACAAAGCTGAAACATTTGAAATGGGTCTTCACTTTCAGCGATATAATCGTGAAAATCGAAAACGAGAAAAACTTGAAAGGCGTCGAGCAAATACAGGGATTTTCGGGATTACTCAAGAGTTTACAACTTGAATATCCGGAAATGATATTCCGTTCCGTTCTTTCTTATACGTCCTTTAACCCGAAAACATTTCCTCAAATGGTACTGGATGAACTTACGGTGGATGGCGCTTTTCCC
Organism: Candidatus Azobacteroides sp.; assembly: GCA_009778655.1. Lineage (GTDB taxonomy): Bacteria > Bacteroidota > Bacteroidia > Bacteroidales > Azobacteroidaceae > Azobacteroides. The sequence continues at coordinate 14,561 of WRFZ01000169.1, read as the reverse complement.
GAAGCCATATACAAAGGAACCGAACGTTTCATTGACGGTATCAAGATGGAAGATCTGATTCCCGACGAAGCCGAAGTAAGTACGAATCTGAAATTAAACAAAGATTCGGTTGTACTCGCGTTAGGCGGCGCGCAAGGAATATCGCCCGAACTTTTAAGACAATTAGCCTCGGAATATCCCTGCCGCTATATATTGGTCGGACGTTCGGAACAAATAGACGATCCGGCCGGCGTATATACCCAATTGAAAACGCAGGTGGATATTCGGAAGCATTTGATTTCGGTGGAAGGAATGAAAAAACCCGTCGAAATTGAAAAAAGAATTCAAAGAATATTCAAATCCAATCAAATAGCGGAAGCGATTGCAAAAATAGAAGAAACAGGCGCTCAAGTAACTTACCGGTCAATAGATATAACCGACCGGGAAAACTTCAGGGCTTTCCTGCAATCCGTTCGGAAAGAATACGGAAAAATTGACGCAATCATTCATGCCGCCGGCTTGTTACACGACAAATTCTTTACGGATAAAACCAAAGACACGTTCGAACAAGTATATCAGACGAAAGTCAATCCCTTGCATGTCATCATGGAAGAAATGAACGACGATCTGAAACTGCTCGTATTGTTCAGCAGCGTAGCTTCTTCCTACGGCAACATCGGACAAACGGATTATGCGGCCGCCAACAGCGTATTCGATTTCACAGCTTCTTTGAGCGGAATAAAACCGGGCTTGCGAATCGTAGCATTCAACTGGGGTCCATGGAAAGGCGCCGGAATGGTCTCCGAATCGTTGGAAGCCGAATTTGCCCGTAGAGGCGTATCGTTGATTCCGTTGAAAGAAGGAGGCGCTTATTTCGTACAAGAACTGAAATACGGAAAAGCTCCCAGAATCATTGTCATGGGAGGAAAAGAAGAAGTAGAAAACTTTTTTAAAGGCTTGGAAAATGGGAAAAAGTAACGATATAGCCATTGTAGGGATGTCCTGTTATTTTCCCGGAGCAAACAATATCGGAGAATTTTGGAACAATCTGGTGAATGGCGTCTGTTCGATTACCGATGTTCCGGAAGATCGTATTGATCCGGTTTTCTTTATCAACGGCAAACCGGGAGATATTGATCATTTTTATTTCAATAAAGGCGGATTTGTATCTCCGATTAAAATCAATCCGCTCGAATACGGTCTTCTTCCGCTGGCTGCACAGGGGATTGATCCGGAACATTTGGTTGCTTTGCATTTAGTAAAAGAAGCGCTGACAGACGCCGGAGTGTATGAAAAAAACATCCCTCTGAAAAATTGTTGCTTTATACTGGGCAAAGGAAATTACGCCGGCGTCGCTCAAACCCGAATAGGCGGATATACATTCCTTTCAGCCGTAATAGAAAGTATTGCAAAGTATTTATTTCCGGAATTAACAGCAGAGGATATGAAAGCCATTCGAGAAGAATATCAAGCAACTTTAGGTCGCTATCAAGCAGATACCGCCGCCGGCTCCATGCCAAACTTAGTCGTGTCGTTGGTAGCGAATAAATTTGACTTGAAGGGACCGGCTTATACCATAGACGGAGCTTGCGCCAGTTCGCTACTCGCCGTTGAACATGCCGCCAACTTGTTGCTGAGCGATCAATGCGATATCGCATTGGCCGGCGGCATGCACTTGGGACAAGGCGTTTCTTTCTGGAGCGTATTTAATGTGATCGGAGCGGCTACGAGTAAGGGAGTAATGGCTCCATTCAGTGAAACTGCCGACGGTTTGTTGATCGGTGAAGGAGCCGGTATTGTCGTCTTGAAAAAATTGGACAAAGCGATAGCCGATAACGATCGGATTTACGCCGTTATCAAAGCCTACGGTTCGAGAAGCGACGGTTCGGATGTCAGTATATTAGCGCCTTCTTCCAAAGGACAGGTGGAAACCTTGAAACAGACTTGGGCGAAATCGGGAATGGATCCGAAAAAATTGGGCTATTTAGAAACGCACGGAACGGCAACCCAAGCGGGAGACTGGGCGGAAATGAATACGATCACCGAATTTTTCGGCGATAAAACGGCGCCGCCGGCATTGCTCGGTTCGGTAAAAGCCAATATCGGACATATTATGCCCGCCGCCGGTATCGCTGGCTTAATAAAAACGGCTTTAGCGTTGTATTACAGGAAAATCCCCCCTACCCTAAACTGCGAAAAACCCATGAAAGCGATGTTTGAATCCCGATTCATGCCGGCACAGCAATTAACCGATTGGGATGAAGAAAAATATCCTTTAGTAGCAGCCATTAATGCTTTCGGTTTCGGAGGTATCAATACGCATGCCATTCTGGAGCCGTATCGCGAGAAGGAAAAAACAAGCGTTCATATCAATAAAGCAGAACTGATTAAAGATAAAGTAATCTGTTTATCGGCTCAAACCAAAGAAGAACTTCTTTCCAAACTGGGAAAAGAAGATTACACCGTTTCGAAAGGAAATTACCGTTTGGTCGTATTTAATCCGACAGCCGACAGATTAGAAAAAGCAAAATCGCTGGTGCAAAAAGACCAACCTTGGAGAGGAAAGTCAGACATCTGGTTTTCCGGTCAACCGATGTCGAGTGAAGGCGGAAAAGTAGCGTTTATGTTTGCCGGATTTGATCCGAACGGCAAAATGGAAATACAATCCGTCAGCGATTATTTTGGTATTCCTCTCAAACAGGTAGTTGTCAAAAATGACTCGTTGGCCGGACATTCGATCAATCATTTCTGTCGTTCCTTGTTGTTGGACGAAGCGCTGAAAAAAATAGGATTAACTCCGGATATTTACATAGGACACAGTACGGGAGAATGGATTGCAGCAGGAGCGGCACGCTACATAACGCTCAATTCCATTGAACGACTGTTTGAAGATTACGATCCGGAAAAGCAAGCGTTGACAGATGTCATTTATATAGCGGTAGAATGCGGATATGACAAAGTTAAACCATGGTGCAAAGAAATTAAAGGTCTGTATTTGGCAAACGATAATTGCCGAAACCAAATCTTGATTGCAGGCAAGGAAGATTCGATCAACCGCTTTACGGAACGATTGAGAGAAGAACAGATTTCTTACCGGATTTTACCTTTTAAATCGGGATTTCATACCCCTTTATTTCCTAAAGAATTTACAAAACGATTTGAGTCCCTTTGTACCGCTTTGTTGGAACCAGACATCAGAGGAGGCGCTGTTCCTTTGTGGTCTTCAACCACTCTTCAAGAATACCCGAAGGACATAGAAGATATTTTTGCCTTGTTCTCCCGTCATTTAAGAGAAACCGTACGATTTCGGGAATTGATTGAAATTCTGTATAACCAAGAAAATATACGGGTATTCGTCCAAGTGGGCATCGGGCCTTTGACCGGCTTTACGGAAGATATTTTAAAAGAGAAAAATTCGGCTGTAATTTCTACCGTTCATCCTTCCCTTTCCGGCTTGGAACAAATCCGGCGCATTGCAGCTTTGATGTTTATCGAAGGAAAACCAGTAAATAAGGAATTGATAGGAATCGTAGAAGAGGAAAGCAGTCTGAAACAAAATAAAATGGAGATAACTTTGGATTTCAGCGTTCGAAAAATACAAGAACTTCCTGCTATGCAAAGAATAATGAATCGGCAAATAGAAAAGAAGGCTGCCCAAATTTCGACTGTATCCGCTCCTGCTTTTTCGGTAAAAGAGATAGAAGGAGATGCTGTCTTGCAAGAAGCAAATGAAAATTTACGTGAAATTGCCGCCTTACAGGAAAGCATGTTAAAATGGTATCAAACCAACGGTCGGCCGGTTCAAAAAATACAAAGCGAAAGTTATCCGGCGCCGGTTGATTCCGGCAACCGGCGAAGAGCAGGTACTAAAATCGAACAAATCATTCGCTTCACCTTGGAAGATCATCCCTACCTGCTTGACCACATGGTGGTCCGCCAACCGGAGAATTGTCCGTTGGAAGAAAAAAATCCAGTTGTTCCTTTCGCCATGACGGTTGAAACATTATGTGAACAGGCTCAAGCGCTGATTCCGGGTAAGAAAGTATTGCGCGTAAGTTCGGCCGGAGTCCAAAAATGGATATCGGTGAAAGAACCGTTTGAGGCAAAAATAACCGGAGAATGGAAAACAGACGATTGTATTTCATGGATGCTGCCGGACCATGTTTTCGGAGATATTACCTTAGGCGATACATTTCCTCCGGTTCCGGAAGAATATACCAAAGAGATTGACTTGGGTGATAATATTTTACCGGCTTTACCGCAAAGAAAGCAAATCTATTCTTATTTTCTGTTTCACGAACCGCGATATCAATCCATCTTAGAAATACTGAATTTGACAAAAACAGGCCTTCGCGCCCGTATCTGCAAAACGGAAGGAAAAGGATCCATGTTAGATAATCTCGGACAATTATTGGGTTTCTATTGTTATATGGTCTTAAAGGAAAGTCGGGCTACATTTCCGATGGGCTTGGACGAACTGATTTTTTATCAGGACTTTCGAGATCAAAAGGGCGTCTTTGATTATACAATGGTCGTTAAAGAAATCAAAGAATACGATGTAATCAGTAACGTAATAATCAAACGAGACGGTAAAGTTTGGTGTGTGGCAAACGGTTGGCATAATCGTCGCTTCGATTATTCGGCGGAATCAATGAATCTGATCATACGCCCTAAAGAATTTATTTTAGCTGATGAACCGTATGATAACGTATTTTCTTATTTTTTCGATACCCGGAGAAAGGTTTCCGTCTTGGATTTCTTTTACGAACGGGTTCTTAATTCTGAAGAGAGACGCTATTTTCAATCCTTGTACCCCAATCAAGCGAGAGAGTATCTGATCAGCCGTATCGCATTGAAAGACGGCGTAAGAAAATTCATCCAAAAAAGGGAGGGCGGAGACCTTATCTATCCGATAGAAATAGCCGTCCGACACGATGAACAAGGAAAGCCTTATGTATTCGGACATGAAAAAGTGAAAGGAATTGAAGTATCCGTAGCTCACAAAGGAAATGGAGCGGTTGCTATCATATCGGATAAACCGGTAGGCATAGATCTTGAAAAAATCGAACCCCGAAATAAAGAATTTACGGAAATCTCATTTACTCCGCATGAGTTGGATTTACTGAAAACGAAAAAAGATGAAACGGAATGGATTACCCGTTTTTGGGTAGCCAAAGAAGCCTACGTGAAAATGCTCGGAGTGGGCTTACAAGGCAACCCCAAGCAATATGAGATCGAATCGGTAACGGGAGAAGATTTAAAAATTAAAAACACAGTAATAACAACTAAAAAATATAGGGACGATTTTATCATTGGATGGACAATTTAAATAATATAAAATGAAGCTGTTGTGTTTTCCTTATGCCGGCGCCTCCGGCGTAACTTTCCAACGATGGAATAAATACCTCGACGGAATAAAAATAATAGCGATTGATCCTCCGGGCAGAGGCACCAGAATAAGAGAACCTTTGTGTAACACAATCGAAAAAATGATGGTTGACGTAAAAAAGCAGGTAGTTGAAAAAGTTAATTACGAGGAGGAGGAATATGCTGTTTACGGTCATAGTATGGGATGTTTATTAATTTATGAATTATTGCACGAATTATCGGAAATGAAATTTCCGATGCCGGCGCATGTTTTCTTATCCGGAAAAAATCCGCCGAATATATTGGTTGATAAGCCTATATCTCAACTCGTTGATGACGAATTTATTAAAAGAGTAGTAACAATGGGGGGCGTAAGCGCCGATTTTTTTGAAACTTCGGGATTGACAAATGTGTTTCTTCCTGTTTTGAGAGCAGATTTAAGCATTTCGGAATTATATCATTACGAGGAGAAAAAGCAACGATTACAGGTAGATATCACTTTCTTCTTCGCTTCAGACGACGGGATGGTAGATTACCGATATGTAAAACAATGGGCGAATTACATCACCGGAGTTTTCCGGATGTATTACTTTACGGGCGGTCATTTTTTCATGTTCGGACAGGAACAAGAACAAAGAATTACCGAAATTATACGGGAAACATTGCTTGATTCCGAAAACAATATTCCGTATTAGAAACAGTTAAAAAACAAAAACCGAATGTTTGACATTGATAATTGGGCGGAGATATTCAGTTCTATAAGAAAGAATAAATTGCGAACATTTCTGACGGGATTTTCCATTGCGTGGGGTATTTTCATGTTTGTTATTCTTCTTGCAACATCCAACGGCGCACAAAACGGAATATCGGTGGTTTTTGAAAAACGAACCACCAATATCATACAAATACAAGGACGTTTGACTTCCATGCCTTACGAAGGTCTTCCGGACAGAAGGAAAATCAACTTGAATATGAAAGATTATGACCGGTTAAACAATCGTTTTTCGGAAAAAGAATATATCTCCGCCTTGATTCCGACTGAAGCCACATTGAGTTATGAAAATAATTCTACCATCGGCGCCTGCACCGGAATTAATGCCGAGTATAACAATATCAACGGGATAAAAATTATCGAAAACCAAGGACGGCTTATTAACGACTTGGACATCATAGAAAAGAGAAAAGTAGCCGTTATCAATGAACGACTGAGAGATATTTTGTATAAACATGAGGATCCGATAGGTAAGGCAATATTAATTAACGACTCAAAATTTACGGTAATCGGAGTTTACCGGGAAAATGCAATTATCAGTTTTGAAAAGGCATACATCCCGTTTTCGACGGCCCAACTCCTGTTCAACGGCGGAAGCGGACTCAAGAGTATTGCTCTTACTGTTACAAATTTGAACACGAATAAAGAAAACGAAGCGTTTACCGATCGGATGATGGCAAATTTTGCCGAGTTGCACAAGTTTGATCCGAACGATAAAGTTGCCGTCAATCTGTTCAACCAGTTAAAAGTATATCTGCAAACAGTCAGCATCATCAACACAATTGTCATTTTTATATGGATCATTGGCGCAGGTACGCTTTTTGCCGGTATGATCGGCGTCAGCAACATTATGCTGATTACGGTCAGAGAACGAACCCGGGAATTTGGTATCCGGAAAGCGCTGGGAGCAAAACCGGCTTCTATCTTACAAGGAATCATTATGGAAGCCGTTTGCCTTACCTCGTTGTTCGGGTATTTCGGTCTGTTTATGGGGATGCTTGTCAGCAATTTGTTTGGTATGTATCTGAAAAGTCATCCGAATTCAACGGAATTTGCTATCTTTGAAAATCCTTCGATTAACTTAGGGGTAGCGTTGATCGCTATGATTGTATTAATTATTGCAGGGGTTCTTGCCGGATATTTTCCCGCAAGACAAGCGGTTAAAATTACGCCTGTTGCAGCAATGAGGGAGGAATAAAAAATGGGACTGTTTGATTTAGATAGAATAGAGGAAATATGGATCACGATCAGCCGAAATAAGCTGCGCAGTTTTCTTACCGCTTTCGGCGTACTGTGGGGAATTTTTATGTTAACCATCATGACCGGTACCGGAAACGGATTGAAACGCGGGTTTATACACGGTATTGACGGATTTGCCGGTAATTCCTGTTTTCTCGGATCCTCCGTGACCAGCATCCCTTATCACGGATTTCAAAAAGGGAGAAGATGGTATATACACAACCGAGATTTAAAAATTTTGACGGATTCGATACCCGATATTGACCTTCTTTCCCCGATGCTCATTCTGCCGGTACTTCCCAACAATGTCGTCTTCGGAGAACGATCGGCCACTTTTTCCGTGCGAGGCATATACCCGAATTATGAAGAAATCGAACGACAACATTTAACGGGAGGACGGTTTGTCAATGAATTAGATATTGAGCAGAAAAGAAAAGTCTGCGTCATAGGTACCAAAGTCGAAGAAGAATTATTTCCTCCCAATGAAAGTTCGTTGGGACAAAACGTTCGCATTGACGGCATCTATTACCAAGTGATCGGCGTTACCTACGGTATTTCGGATATCACCGTAGGAGACTCCAAATTGGAAAGTTCGATACTGCTTCCACTGACCACGATGCAACAAATAAACAATCAAGGAGATATTATATATGCGATAGCCGTAACATCGAAAAATAAAATTCCGGTAAGTCGGGTGGAAAAACAAATTACGGAAGTGCTGAAAAGAACAAATTATATTCATCCGGACGATATGAGAGCGATTTGGAGCATTAATCTGGAAGAAGAATTTAACTTATTCACCAATCTGTTTGCCGGGATTGACGTTTTGATCTGGATCATCGGATCCGGCACATTAATCGCCGGTATCGTCGGAATATGCAACATTATGTTGGTAACCGTCCGAGAGCGAACACGGGAAATCGGAATCAGACGGGCGTTGGGAGCAAATCCTCGTTCCATTATCTCTCAAATATTGATGGAAAGTTTAGTTTTAACCTCCATGGCCGGGATTCCGGGATTGTGTCTGGGAGTTTATGTCTTGTATTTTGCGGATAAATATTGGATACAAACGTTAGACAATGTCTTTTTTTACAAACCGATGATTACTTTCGGAGCGGCCATAACATCCATTACTATCTTAATAATATGTGGTTTATTGGCAGGTTCAATACCAGCTTCCAGAGCTTTGCGAATCAAAGCCATTGATGCGATCCGCGAAGAATAGGTTAAACCGGTAACGAGTGACGAGTGACGAGTAAAATGAATAGTGAAAAAATAAAAATATATGAAAAAGATAATTAGAATTTTTTTATTGGTTATTGGAGTATTAATCTTAATAGCGACATTTAAGTTTTTATGGGATAGTTCTCGTCCCGAAACGCCGATGTATGAAATTATATCTCCCAAAATAGGAGATATTAAAAACACAACGACGGCTACCGGAAATATCGAACCGCGAAACGAAATCTCGGTAAAACCGGAAATACCCGGCATTATTTCAAGCATTCGGAAAGAAGTCGGAGATGCAGTCCGAGAAGGTGAAATTATCGCTACATTGAGGGTTATTCCGGATGCCGCGCAGTTGAGTTCAGCCGAATCCCGCGTAAGACTTGCTGAGATTACTTTGGAACAAGTAGAAAAACAATATGAACGTCAAAAAGGATTATATGAAAAAGACGTTATTTCCAGAAACGACTATGAAGTCATTGAGGCTTCCTATGAAAAAGCGATAGAAGAAAAAGAAAATGCCCAAGACGCATTGCAAATCGTAAGAACCGGTTCATCAAAAAATCCCAATCTTGCAAATAATACGCAGGTTCGCTCCAGAACGTCAGGCACCATCTTAGACATTCCGGTCAAAGTGGGTAACTCCGTAATGAACAGCAACGGATTTACCGACGGTACAACCATAGCTGTGGTCGCGGATATGAACGACTTGATTTTCAGTGGAACCGTTGATGAAGTCGAAATAGGTAAAATTAAAGAAGGGATGCATCTCGATATTTCCGTAGGAGCAATCACAAACGAAACGATTGAAGCCACGTTGGAATACATAGCGCCAAGAGGGAAAAAAGAGAGCGGTTCGGTTTTGTATGAAATAAAAGCCGCCGTAAAAACTCCGAAAACGGAACTTATCCGGGCAAATTACAGCGCCAATGCAAATATTGTTACCGAAGAAGCCAAGGATGTGATTACCGTCCCGGAAAGTTCGGTTGAATTTAGCAAGAGCGGTTTAACTTATGTCTATATTTTGAAAAGCAATAATTCACAAAAACAAATTTTCGTAAAAAGACCGATCGAAATCGGCTTGTCGGACGGAGTGAATCTGCAAGTTGTTTCCGGTTTAACCGTATCCGACCAAATCAGAGGAATAAAAATCGAAAAAACAAAGTAAAACTAATTAACTTATAACTGACATTGATGAAAACTCAAAAGATAATGCTTTTAGTATTCAGCCTGTTGACGGCTTTTAACGGTTTAGTGCATGCCCAAGAAAAAACAATAAAAGAAGAACTGCAAGAATTACGGGAACAAACGCGCAGACAAAGCGAGCTGTTTAACAAAACGCAACCGGCCGATTCTGCGCAGTCGAAAATACAAAACGCCGGACCCGACTTTTCGCCCGACTCGATCGGTCCCGTTATCCGATCAACCGTTCAACAAGAAGAAACAAATATTCAAAGAAAACCGATCGGACAACCCGCTCAATGGTCGTTGGAATCTTGCATTCAATACGCCATTGATCACAATATTAACGTCAAACTGCTTCAACTTCAACAAGAAGACGCCGAAATACAGCAAAACACGGCAAAAAACAGCCGCTTACCGAATTTGAATGCGGCCATCAATCAAGAATGGGATTTCGAACGAACAGAGGATTTGCTGGCTAAGTTGCAAGATAACAGATATGATGTTTGGAATCAATCAACTACTGCCGCTAACATCCAAAGCGTCGTACCTATTTTTACCGGATTTCGGATTCCGAATGAAATGGCACGCACCAAATTAGAATTTCAAGTGGCTACCCAAAATCTGGAAAAAGCGAAAGATGACTTATCTTTAAATATAACTTCCTTGTTTTTGCAAGTTCTTTTCAATAAAGAATTATACAATATCAATGAAAAGCAATTGGAATTAAGTTCCACACAAATTGAACGCACCCGACAGCTCGTACAATCGGGGAGCGTTCCCAAATCCCAGATATATGATATTGAGGCGCAGGTAGCAAAAGACTCGGTAGCTGTTCTTAACGCTCAAAACGATGTGGATCTGGCTTTATTAGACCTTGCACAAAATCTCGAATTGGAAGAAGATAAGAATTTCGATATTTATGTTCCCGATTTTACCGGCAATGTAGTTGCTATGTTTATGGGCAGTTTACAATCTCCGGATTTGATCTACGAAAACGCTTTGAATGCGAAGCCGGTTATTAAAGGGCAGGAGTTCAAAGTGGAAAGCGCTAAGAAAGCCTTGAAAGTAGCGGAAGCGGGATATTATCCGCAATTAGACCTTTTCTTGGGATACAGAACTCATTTCCAACATGTTTACAGACCTCGAAAACAACTCAATCCGGCTGACCCGGCAGGTCAGACTACGATGGAGTTAAATACTCCGATCTCGGACCAGCTTCGAAATTACGGATCCGAATTTATCGGCCTCACTCTGAATATTCCGATTTTCAATCGTTTCCAGATACGCAATCAAGTGCGCGGCGCCAAGGTGGATATTTTATACCAGCAATTAATCTTGGATAATAACAAAAAGACATTATACAAAGAAATTCAAACCGCTTACAAGAATGCGGTGGCAGCTCGGGAAAAATATCGCGCTTCGGACAAGGCAGTCCTCTCGGCAAACGAATCATTTGAATATGCCAAAAGGCGTTATGAATTGGGAAACGCTACCGTTTTCGAATTTAACGAAGCCAGAACACGGTTGCTAACCAGCCAATTGGAACAGGCTCAAGCAAAATACGAATATATCTTGCGAGCCAAAATTCTGGACTTTTATAACGGAATACCGATTCGATTATAAATTTAAGCCGTCGGTATAAATTTGTTCATTTTAACCGCATTTGTATTGACATTGTTCATTCGAATGACAGCTATTTTTTACTCTTTTAATTTTCTTAAATGTTCCTGTATTTTCATTTCTTGGGGATTATTTTGGGCAAACCAGAATTGTTTATCTTTTATTTCTTCCGGTAAATAATCTTGTTTCACATAATTTCCCTCATAATTATGGGCGTATTTATAACCTTTTCCGTAATTCAATTCTTTCATCAATTGGGTGGGAGCATTTCGTAAATGAAGCGGTACGGGAAGATTACCCGATTGGCTTACTTCAGCCGATGCGTTTTCGATAGCCATATAAGCGGAATTGCTTTTGGGACTGGTCGCTAAATAAACCGTCGTTTCTGCTAAAATAATCCGACCTTCGGGCCATCCGATTTTAGTCAGAGCGTCGAAACAGGCATTGGCTAACAGCAAAGCGTTGGGATTCGCCAAACCGATGTCTTCCGAAGCGGAAATTACCAAACGACGGGCAATGAATTTGGGGTCTTCGCCTCCGGCAACCATCCGCGCCAACCAGTAAATAGCGCCGTCGGGATCGCTTCCCCGAATGGATTTGATAAAAGCCGAAATAATATCGTAGTGCATTTCGCCTCCCTTGTCGTAAGCCACCGGATTTTCCTGTAAACGATCAATCACTTTGGCATCGGTGATAAAAATCGTTCCGTCCGGATTATCGAAACCGTCATCGGATTCGATAACCAATTCCAAGATATTCAACAATTTTCGGGCATCGCCTCCGGCAAAACGCATCAGAGCGGCCGTTTCCAAAACTTTTACCGATTTCTTTTTTAATTCAAAATCTTCCGTCAAAGCTTTATGCATTAAAGCCAATAAGTCCTGTTCATCCAAGCTTTTTAATACATATACCTGACAACGGGAAAGCAAGGGAGTGATTACTTCAAACGAAGGATTTTCGGTAGTAGCGCCGATTAAAGTAATCGTTCCGTTTTCGACGGCCGACAACAAAGAATCTTGTTGAGATTTACTGAACCGGTGAATTTCATCAATAAAAAGAATGGGACGTCTGTTGTTAAAAAAAGTTGTTGACTTTGCTTTATCTATTACTTCCCGAACGTCTTTCACTCCCGAATTGACGGCGCTTAACGTATAAAAAGGAATATCCAATTGCTTGGAAATAATTTTTGCCAAAGTGGTTTTTCCGACTCCCGGCGGTCCCCAAAGAATAAAAGAAGGGACATGGCTCGAATCAATCATTTTTCGAAGCACGCTCCCCTGCCCCACCAATTGCTTTTGGCCGACATAATCATCCAACGATGTGGGACGCATCCGCTCTGCTAACGGTTGATTCATAAAAATTCATTTAATAATTGTCCGTTTCGAAAACTTTATATTATCTTTGACTCAAATTTGAATTTATTTACAAAAATACATTTTAATCATGAAAAAAACAATTTTTTTATTTTCATTGCTCCTGTTGATTATTTCATGTACACAGGAAAAAAAAGGTCATACTACCCTATCCAAGAAAGACGCAAACGGATACGCTTACGAAGAAGTCACCAATGATCCGTTTAATGCTCGAATTTATACGCTTAACAACGGCTTGAAAGTGTATTTGTCGAAAAATACGGATGAGCCGCGTATCCAGACGATGATTGCCGTGAAAGTCGGCGGTAAAGACGACCCGCGAGACAATACGGGATTATCTCACTATTTGGAACACATGATGTTCAAAGGTACAAATCATTTCGGCACAGCGAACTGGAAAGCGGAAGAACCGCTCTTAGACAGTATTGCCGATTTGTTTGAAGCCCATAAAATTGCGGCAACAGATAAAGAAAAGAAAGAAATTTACAAGCAGATTGACGCCGTTTCTCAAGAAGCGTCAAAGTATGCGATTTCCAACGAGTACGACAGAATCATCGGCGCTCTCGGAGCTTCGGGAACCAATGCGTTTACAAGCTTCGATTTTACGGCCTATGTGAACGACATTCCGGCCAACGAACTGGATAGATTTTTTCAATTGGAATACGATCGTTTTTCCAATATGCAATTACGCCTGTTTCACACGGAATTGGAAACCGTCTATGAAGAATTTAATATGAATCAAGATGCGGGCAATTATGTTTTATGGAATAAGGTTTTAGGTGGATTATTTGCCGAACATCCTTATAAAGTAGCTGTTATCGGGTTACCCGAACATTTGAAAAACCCGTCTATGAAAAGCGTTATGGCCCACCAAAAATATTTTTACGTTCCCAATAATATGGCTGTTTTGTTAAGCGGTGATTTGGATTTCGAAAAAACAATCCAAATCGTTGATAAATATTTCGGTCAGATGAAACCGAACGAAAACTTAAAACATGCTGAATCGGTTGTTGAAAAGCCGATTACGGTTGCAAAAACCTTTGAAGTATCTACTCCCGACCAAGAACGTATCGTGGTAGCCTATCGCTTTGAAAATGCTAAATCGAAAGATGCTTTATATCTGAAACTGATTTCTTCTATTTTTTCTAACGGAAAAGCCGGTTTAATAGATCTGGATTTGCTGCAAAAACAAAAAGTATTGCAATTATCTGCTGATGCCGATGTTTTGAAAGATTACGGCGTATTTGTATTTATGGGGACTCCGCGCGGAAATCAAACCCTTGAAGAAGTCGGAACTTTGATTCAAGAAGAAATTCAAAAATTGAAAGCCGGCGATTTCGACGCCGATTTATTAAAAGCGATTATCAACAATAAAAAGTTGGAAATCATTCAAATGACCGATGCCCGCTATTATTCTTGCTATGAATTTTTAGATGCATTCAGTAACGAACGGGATTGGAAAGATTGCGTTTCGGAAATTGATGAAATGGCTAAGATAACCAAAGATGATGTTGTCGCTTTCGCTAACGAGTTTTTTAAAGAAAACTATGTCACCGTTTATAAACGCACCGGTGAAAACAAAGAAAAAGTTACCGTTGAGAAACCGGCTATCACTCCGGTTAAAATCAATCGCGACGAAGAATCGGATTTTGCAAAGAAATTGCTGGCTGAAAAGCCGGAACCCATTGAACCGGTTTTCATTGATTTCAATAATGTAATCAAAAAAGAAACGCTGAAAAACGGCATTGATTTCTATTACACAAAAAATCTTACGAACCGGATTTATTCATTGGATCAAT
>WRFZ01000168.1 GCA_009778655.1 Candidatus Azobacteroides sp. | reverse complement strand
TTAATAACGATTGTTGAGCAGTATTCCCCTGCGATTGAATCACCCGGATAAATTCGTCTCTACTGAGCATATCGGCCAATTTGGTATGTGTTTGTACTGATTGGGTGGTAGAAACGCTGACCTTCAAACGGTCGTTGGTTCCTTTTTTAGTTGTAATGATAATAACGCCGTTGGATGCTCTTGAACCGTAAATTGCCGTGGAAGAAGCATCTTTCAGAATTGTCATACTCTCGATGTCGGAAGGATTAATCAAACTCAAAAAGTTGTCGGAATTACCGCTTATTCCGCCCTGTTCCAAAGGCATTCCGTCAAGTACAATCAAAGGGTTGTTGCTGGCATTCAAAGAAGCTCCGCCCCGGATACGGATTGTACTCCCTGCGGAAGGAGAGCCGCTGTTCGACATGATTTGTACTCCGGAAACCTTGCCGTTGATTAATTGTTCGGGAGAACTGATCAACCCGACATTGAAATCCTTACTGCTGACGTTGGTTATCGAACCCGTAAGATCGCTCTTCCGCTGCGTACCGTAACCGATGACAACCGTTTCATTCAATCCGATTACGCTCGGTTTCATTTGAACGTTTAGCATAGTTCCGCTCGGAACCGGCAGCGTTTGCGTCTCATAGCCGATGTATGAAAACCGAATTTCCGATTTTCCACCCGGAACCGGCAACGTATATTTACCCGATAGATCCGTTGTTGTCCCTACGGACGAGCCGGGTATGAACACAGACACTCCGACAAGCGGTTCGTTTCCTTCATCAATAACGGTTCCGGTAATTTGCTTTTCCTGTTGAGCGAAAACCGAAACCGATACGATCAGGAATCCCGATACAAGAAGAGAACTGCGTGCTTTCCCTCTCAGCAGGAGAAAGAAACGCTTTACTGTTTGTTGAGAAAAAATTTTGTTCATGCTATTCCTTTATTTTATAGTTATTTTATTGTGTTTATATTGATTTATATATTATTCCAACCATATATCGGCTATTTCCGGTTCCTGTTTTATTCCTTTTTCTCCGTCAAACGACAGTTCGAGTTTTTCAACGTCTTCTATAGCAAAGGGAATAAGTGAATCCGGCTCGAAATACTTTTCCATAAATACCGGATAAGAGTTTGGAAGCAAAGCGGTGGAAGTTTGCTTTAATTCGGAAATCGGTATCCGAACAATCCCTTGACCGGGCGTAACCGGCGCTGTATAGGTATATCCCGTATTTGTAATAAAACCGACCGTCAACGTTTCCGGCAGATTTTTACCAGACAGGCAGATTTGTCGGCATTGTTGCAAACGGGAAACTCGGTGTTCGACCGCCTTCTTAATATCTTTACGCAAAAAATACCGAGGCCGGTCTTCTTTCGATTCGAAAGTGAATTTCAGCGTTGGCATTTCGGCAGGCCCGTTGTCTATTCGTTCTCTTCGGATATAACTCCATTCCGGCATCGCATAGGATTCTAAATCGCCGGATTCATCCGTTGCACTGAACAAGCGGATTTCGCTATCCGGAGCTACCACTGTGGTTTCCCAATATTCCGGAGAGATATAATCCCAATCCGTCGGACTGCCTTCCGTTCCACCGGGGAATGTCAATCGCTTTTGCTTGTCGCATACTACCAAATTATATCTGAATTTACCCGGATGCATCTGCTCGGCGGGAATAGTTACCCGGTAAGTATAGCCGCAAGTTCTTTCAGCTTTGAAAGAAAGATTCTTATCGCTCCAGAATGAGAGTTTATCGGTATAAACAATCACCGAATCCGGAAAAGCGGGACCGACTACCTGCATTTCCAATACCAAAGGTTTTCCGCTCTCTGCAACCATCGCCGGTTGATGAGCTATACGGTACCGAATCGTATCCGCTGGAGGCGCTGCATACTCTCCCAAGCGTATGTTTCCCCAAACAGTCTCTTTATTCCACGTGGCAGAGGGTGTGAAACCTTTGCTTTGCAGCAGATAAACTCCGGGACCGACCGAAAGAATCACGCCATCGGTCGCTTCGGCTCGGTAACGGTTCCCTTCATTGATTCCCGTAACAGTAAAGCCGGATTTAAACGAAGGAAGGTCTATCTTCATGTCCCATTGTCCCCACGCTATTGCAACGACTTCTTTTTTCAACGAAGGTTTTGCAAACGGGTCGCTGATAACGACCGCATCCGGCATTATCTCCAATCGCCACAAGCCTTTTTCCAAGCGGTCTAAAAAATAAGCGCCGGTTCCTTCGTATTGAATAACCGGAGAATCGCCTGTTCCGGCGATGGATTGCAGTTGTTCTCGATCAAGCGGTTGCGTATCGGTCGTATTGGAATAATAATATTTTTCGGCGCTGTTTAATTCGCTTAAATCCCGTAAATAACTCACTCGGAAATTACCAAAGACGGTGTCGTTGGGATATTTTCCATACGACTGATGAAGAGGTAAGGCATGGGTGGCTTCTGCCGCAATTTTCATACTGAGTGCTTTTTGCGGAGTATAAGCCAGATTCAAGTAATGAGTCTGGTATTCGGTATTAAACCGGGCAATATCCATCGGATCATAAGCAAACTGGGTAATCCACTGAAAGCCTGCCTTCCGAAAGCTGCGAACCATAGCCGGGTGCATGTAGGAATACAAAATATCGGCCGGATCGTATTCATAGACCAATCGGGCTTTGTTCTCAAAACCTTTTGTGTGACTGAAGGGAATAGCATAATTATCCACGTAGGGGAGAAAATTTCCATGCCGGGTATGTCCCGCCACTAAGCCGATAGGATACCATTGATAGGTAGTCCCTTGAATGTTTGTGGAATAATAAACCGTTTCCTGTTGCAGATTATGACTTACATTGTAAAACACCGGCTTCCGATTTCCCGCTTTCTTGAGCGCCGTAAGCATCCGGTTGATATATTCTCGCGTTTGTTCTTGAGTACCGTTATGACAAGGTTCGTTGTTGATTTCAAAGCCGACGATATCCGGATCGTTCATGTAAGCTTTTCCGGTGTAGGGATTGACATGTTTCACCAATTGTGTTATATAATTTTCCTGCGCCCGAATCGCTTCCGGATTTTTGTGGATTTCACACTTATCATACTGATAAGAAAAACCGTCCGTCGGAAAATTCCGCTCCGGATAGCCGTTTCCGAAATTAGTCATTGCTGTAAGGACTATTTGAATGTTCCGCTCTTTCAGTTTACCAATCAAGTAATCCAATAAATCGAGATGATCGTTTGCAAGCAGATTGCCCTGCTCGTCGGATATTTCCACATCCCAGATATGGATACGGTAAGCGTTGAATCCCAAGCGAGCAAAATGATACACATCCTTATCAATCGCTTTTTTTCGGTCTTTATTCAAATACCCGGTCGCACGATAAGCGTGAGCAAACGGAAGCGTGTAATTCACTCCGAAAAAAGAAGCTTCCCGCCCGGTATCACTCCAACGCATCACGCCTTTTTTATCTATATATATTTTATCTACAGATACCGATTGTTTTTTCTGACTGGCAGAAGAAATTATCCCCAAGTACAACAAAGATAATACAACAATGAAAATAAACTTTTGCATATAACGAATAGTATAGATTTACGCGGCAAAGATAAAATATCCTTTTACGGAATAAAAGCAGATTTCGGACATAAAAGGATAAAATTCGGACAGCCGCGCACGACATACGATATAATACTTATTCTCTTTTGTTTGATTCAATGATTTTTGAATTTACCCTTCTTCCATAAACTGCTTCGGGGTTTTACCAAATTCGGCTTGAAAACATTTGGAGAAATACGAATGATTGGAAAAACCGACCATATACATGACTTCCGCTACCGAGAATTTTTTCCGGCTAAACAACACGGCCGCTTTTTTCATACGTATGGATTTGATATAATCTACCGGAGTCACACCGGTAAGCTGTTTGATCTTCCGGTAAATATGCTTACTATTGAAACCCGAAAGCTCGCTGAGCGCATTCACGTTTAAATCCGAATCGGAAACCCGGTCTTCGATTATTTTCGTAATATTGGATAAAAACTTTTCGTCGGAAGAAACCGCTTCAATAATTTTAGGAGTGGAAATAACTTCCATCCGCGCTTGGATTTCCCTTTGCAGCTTGCTGTTCAACAACTGTTCTACCCTTGATAAAAGGATGCCGGAATCAAACGGCTTAGCGATAAAACTGTCTATATTAAGCTGAATACTCTCCAATTCAGTCTCCTTATCATCTTTGGCCGTAAGCATAATAATTGGTATCGTCGAGGTCGGAATATTTTTTTTGATTCGTCGGCACATTTCCAATCCGTCCATCACCGGCATCACTGCATCCGCTACAATCAAATCCGGCAAGAGTTCAATGCAAAGTTTCAAGCCGATTCTCCCGTTCTCAGCCATCCGACAACGATATTTCGGTTCCAATAGTCGGAAAATAAAATCAGATATTTCGGTATTGTCTTCTGCAATTAAGATGAGCGGTCGGTCGGTATTCCCGGTTTCGGTTTCAATCCGGACTTCCTCCGGTGCGGTTGTATTTTCATTTGTATGCAACGGCAATCGAACGATCATACTTGTTCCTTTGTTTTCTTCCGAAACGACTTCCACTTGCCCTCCATGCAACTCTGTGTAGGTTTTCACCAAATAAAGACCGATGCCCGTACCTTCTTTTTTCCGACGAGTCCCGGACGACTGAAAAAAGCGTTGAAAAATATACGGCATATCCTGTGGAGAAATTCCTGTTCCCGTATCGGAAACAACCATTCTCAAAGTTCCGGTTTCTTCCTCAATCTCTATCGAAAAAGTTATTTTCCCGCCCTCCGGAGTATATTTCAATGCATTGGAGAATAGATTATTAAGAACCGATTCGAATTTCACCGCATCAATATTCATATAGCATTGATCGGAATCGCTGTGAAAATCAAAGCTCAGTTTCTTTTCTTTAGCCGCATCTTCTTCAAATACTTCAAACAAACTTTTAGCAAAGGAAATAAATTCCACTTTCGAAAGAATTAGAAAACTGTCGGCATTGCTATCCATCCGATTAAAATCAAGCGCCTGATGAATCAATGAATTTAACTTCATGGCATTGCGCTTGATAATTTCCAATTGTTTCTTTTCGGCCGAATTTTTCACTTCGAGCAATAATTTACTTGCCGGAGCAATAATCATGCTCAAAGGCGTCTTAAAGTCATGGGAGATATTGGTGAAAAAATCAATTTTAGAACGGGATTGTTCGAGAATTTTTTCTTTTTCCATCTGCTCGAATTTCAAGCGATTCTTTATCCGGAAAAAATTCACCGTCCATAGAATCAAACCGGTCAATAAAATAATGTACAACGTTTGGGCCCAAGTCGTATAATACCAAGGGGGACGGATTTGAATGGATAACACGTATTGGTTATCGGAAGGCTTTCCGTGCAAATCCAATTTGTTAATCGTCAACCGATACTTTCCGTAATCCAAATTGTTATAAGTGATTCGGTTGTTGTTTTGCTTCAAAAGGCTCCACTCATTATTCATTCCGACTAACTTATATACAAATTTATTCTTTTCTTCCAATCCGTAGGGGAAATCCGAAAACTCAAAAGAAAGATTATTTTGATTATGATCCAGAACAATCGAGCGCGTATAACGGATACTCCGGCTATCGGTTTTATCATTGGAAATAAATAGCCGGTCGTTAACATACAGCGCCGTTAAATAAATCGGTTGATCCGATATATTGATATTCACTATTTCGGGTGAAGTGACGGCAAAACCGTCCATTCCTCCCATATAAACCCGGTTATCGGCCGAATCGTAAAAAAGATTGGTAAATATCTTATCTGCAATATTTAAATGTTTAGCTTCCAATTGTCGTTTATCCACCACCCAAACGCCATCGGTAGTAGATACCCAAATATATTCGTTGACTTCCGCCATGGAAATAACCTCATTATTACTAAATTCATTCCAACGGATCACTTCGGATTGATCCGTTTCGGGGATAATGCGCGCCACTCCGCCCCGAAAACCAATCCAAATTCGACCTTCCCCGTCGCAAAGCACGAAGTTGGGATTTTTTTCACCTATCCGGTTTTCAATGGGAATCCGCGTAACTTTGTGTGTAGCGACATCAATTTTATTAATGCCGTTATTGTACAACACTACCCAGAAATTGCCTTTCTTATCCGGAACGATTTGGTTGACAAACATACCCGACAACCCGTTCCGAACGGTAAAATTATATTCGGCAATGCAGTTTCCGGCAGTTGTACGGATTAATTTTTGCCGGTCAACAATAAAAATACCACCCAGACAAGTCGCAACCCAAAGTTTTCCGTTATTATCCTCTGATATAAAATAGACCCAATTGCTATTATAGGTTCCCGTACTATCCGTGATGTTGTAACGAATGAATTGCTTCGTGTTGTAATCATAGCGATTGAGACCTCCGTCGGAAGCAATCCATAATTGATGCTCCCGATCTTCATAAATCTGTCGTATCCTGTTGTGAGGCAACGGATGTTCCTTATTCCCCATCCGATACCATGCGATAGCGGAATAATTCCCCGAATGTTCATTCAATCGAATCAATCCGTTGGTGCCGCCGAACCAGAAAATTCCGCGGGAATCTTTAAACAAAGAATAGAAATGATTTCCGTCGCCCGTTCCGGTAATCCGGGCAATCGGAACATACCGAAAGTAATCGTTGCGGCGAGACAAAGAAATGCCGTAATCCGTCCCCATCCAAATATTTTTTTCTTTATCCGTAAAAACGCACCAAACAATGTTATTCGATAAAGATTGTTGATTTCGGGAATCATGCACCGGATGCAGTGTGGACTCTGATTCATGATAGACATACAATCCGTTGTCCGTTCCGGCAAGCAAATAGCCGTCGGCATCCAACGTTAACGATTTAACGGAGTTGTTATAAAATAATTCGATCGGCTCAATCTTTCCGTCCGGAAGACTGTATTTGAAAAGATTTCCTTCCATACCGATCCAGATACAATTCCGCGAAGTATCTTCCAATAGAGAATTGACAAATTGATTGCTTTTATGGCTATAGACAGGCAAATTTATCTTTTCAAAAATATGAGTTTCCGGTTCATAACTGCAAAATCCGTTGTAGGTGCCTATATAAACTTTTCCGTTGGTAGCGCATAGAATGGAATAAATTGTTTCATGAGGTATATTTTTATATTCTTCCCTGCTAAAACGTTGCAAGTTTCCCGAATGCAGATCGTAAGTATATAATCCGTTCAGCGAGCCTATCCATAATGTATTATTATTAACGGCAAGCGCGCGAATATCGCTTGGGAAAGATACTTGCAATTTTTCATACCGGTCTGTACGATAATTATAAATAAGTAAGCCATTATCCGCGCCGAGATACAAATAAGTACTGTCTATCATCACTCCGCAATAAATATGCGAATTACTTTCTTCACCCGGCGTGAAATGTTGTTGAACGGTATATCCGTCGTAACTGAACAATCCTTTATCCGAACCAATCCATAGTAATCCTTGATTGTCCTGCAAGAAACAATTAATTACCGAAGCTTCCGTCCCTAAGCTGATGTTGTCGAACGATTGATAAGCGGCGCTCTGTCCCAAAACAAACAAGCCGGGAAACAGGAATAAGAAAACAAATGCGACACGGCGAAACATATATTTTAACGATATAATGAATCAAAGGTAGCATTTTTTTGAGTATTTCATGGAAATGATGCTTTAATCGGCGGTTATTTTTCTGCCGGATATAGGTAATATACATTTTATTTCTTACCTTAGCATCGTGATTCGGTAAATAATAAATTATCAGCGTATGAAAACGTATTTTCTGATTTTATCCGTATGTTTTTTTGTGTTTTCAACCGCAGCTCAAACACCCCAAGCGCGTATGAACAATGATAAATGGAACCAAGTGAATGAATTGGAAAAGCAATCGCTTCCTCAATCCGCATTGGAAATAGTCAATCAAATCTTGCAGGATGCAATCAAAGACGGGAATAGTCCGGAATTGATTAAAGCCTTGATTTATCAACTGAAATACGAAACGGCTATCAATCGAGACCGGTTACCGGAGAAAATCGCGGATTTGGAACTCCGTATTCAAGCGAATAAAAATCCGGTAGAGCAGGCTATGCTTTATTCCATCGCAGCCGAATTGTATGCGAATTACTACAATGCAGACGCTTACCGCATCAACCAACGAACGGCGGTTGCCGGTTTGGTTCCGGATGATATTCGGGAATGGTCGGCCAATCTTTTTATTCGGAAAATAACCGATTATGTTCGCTTATCGCTGCTTCCGGCTAAAGAACTGCAAAATACGGATGTCCTGAAATATCGAGCAATCGTAACGGAAGGCGAATCTTCCCGAAACTTACGCCCTACCCTGTATGATTTCCTTGTATATCGGGGAATTGATCTTTTGAATCGGTTTGTTAATAATCCCCAAGTGCAAAACTATTTTGTGCAGACCAAGTTGTCGGATAAAGCCGATTTCGCTCCGGCGGATGCTTTTGTAAATCGGTCAATTCAAGTCAACGATTATGATTTTGTTCCGTTCGTATTGAAGTTGTATCGCGATTTATTGGATTTCCGTTTGAAGGAAAATAATCCGGAGGCTTTGGTAACCGTCGATTTAGACCGACTTGAATTTGTGTCTCGGAATACTCAATCGGAAAATTCGGAAAACCTTTATTTGGACGCGCTTCAACAATTGGAAAATCGCTACGCCAATCGTGATTTTTGCGTAGAAATACTGTTCAAAAAAGCTTCCTCCATTTTGGGTTCTTCCGAAAAAAGCGGAATTACAGACTATGATTATGCCGATGAAACAAATCCGGATGAAAGCGCGTTACAAAAAGAAAAACTCCGGCAAGTATATACAATTTGTACGGAAGGGATAAAAAAATATCCTCAATATGCGCGAATCGGAATACTCCGGAATTTATTACAATCCATTACGGGGAAAAATTTAACTTCGGACGCAGACAATGTGGTTTATCCGGGGAATAGCTTAGAAATTACCCTGCGACACCGAAATGTCGGCAAAGTTTTCATCCGAATCTATAAAATCACTGCTCCAGTAGTCTATTATGTTAATTGGGGTCAAGCCGGGCAATACGAAAAAAAAGGAAAATTAATTCAAACGAAAGAAATTGATTTAAAGAATGAATATTCCTATCTTTATTATGATACCATCGTAAAAATCCCGACCGGCGAGTTTGGAAATTACGAATATGTTATTTATGCCGATTCAATTTCAGCAAAGGATTTGCCGATCAACAAACAATTTTCGGTCAGCCGCTTGGCAAGTGTAGCCAAAGGAATTGACGGCTGGATGGAATTTCTGATCACCGACCGATTAAGCGGAAAACCGATAGAAGGCGCAGTGATTCATTTTTACCGTAGAACAAACAATACGTTTGAATCTGTCTCCGGAAAAACAACCGTTACCGATAAGTTGGGATTAGCTATGTGTACGGCCGATAACAATTTGTTTTACAAGGCCTCTTACGAGAACGACACTTCGCTGATTTTATCTCCGACGCCTTGGATTTATACTCCCGAACAATCGAATAAACCCTATACCAATCTGCAACTTTTTACGGACCGAAGTATTTATCGTCCGGGACAAACGGTGTATTTCAAAGGAATTGCTTACGAAACAAATAAAAACGAAACCCGGGCAATCCCGAATAAAAAATATACGATCGCTTTGCGAGACGCCAATTATAAAGAAATTGCTAACAAAACGGTAATAACCAATGAGTTCGGTTCTTTCACCGGTGAGTTTTTATTACCGCAAGGCTTGTTAAACGGACAATTTTCGCTTCAGTCGGATAACGATAATACGACTGCATGGATTCAAGTGGAAGAATACAAACGACCTGCTTTTGATATTCGATTCTCGGAAAATGATAAAGCCTATCGCTTGGACGACCGGGTAACGGTCGAAGGAAATGCGAAAACATTTTCGGGAGTTGCGATTCCAAATACCGATTTACACTATCGAGTTACCCGTCAACAACATTGGTTGTATCGTTGGGGATGGCGCGCTCCGATTCAAGTAGCTGAAGGAATCGTTCAAACCAATGATGACGGACGTTTCGAAATCACTTTTACCGCCGAACGAGCCTTTGAAGATCGGGATCGAAAAGAGGTTTTCTATGTTTATACCGTTGAAGCTTCGATTACCGATTCCAACGGAGAAACGCAACAGTCGCAAACGAATGTGAATATCGGCGATACCTCCGCCTATTTAGTAATAGATCTTTTAAATGAAACGGTTGATAAAGAAACATTTTCCAGCTTCACGATTCGGGCGGCGAATCTTAACGGTCGTCCGGTTCAAGCCAAAGGCAACTATGAAATCATCCGATTGAAACCGAAAAATCTGGAAAAATTAGACGCACCGTCTGAAGATTGGATTCCGGATAAAAAAATAGCAAGCGGCGATTTCGAAGCGGGAAAAGAAATCAGTCCGGTTGCACTTCAATCGCTCGCTTCCGGTCGTTATCGTTTCACAGCTCGTGCGGAAGATGTAAAAGAAATACAAACCGATTTCACTTTAGCTTCCGCGCAGGATAAACAACCGCCCGTTCCGGTTTACGAATGGCTGATGACGCCTAAGACTACCTGTGCCGTAGGTGAAAATGCCGAAATTGTCTATGGTTCATCGGCAAAAAATGCGTATGTGCTTTATGAGATTTTCCGGCAAAACGGAAAACGTGCAGCTATCTCTCGTTTTGAATTGAATAACGAAAACAAAAAACTGACGATTCCTTTTCTTGAAGATTACGGCGACGGCGCTACGGTTTGTTTTACCTTTATCAAAGACAACCGGGTTTTTACGGAAGAAGTTGAAATTTACAAAAAACGACCGGACAAAAATCTGACTTTGAAACCGGAAGTTTTTCGTGACCGACTGCTTCCGGGACAAAAAGAAGAGTGGAAAATTTCCGTCAAAGATGCCGAGAAAAATCCGATTTTGGCCGAATTATTGGCGGTTATGTATGACGCTTCTTTAGATAAAATCCGAAATCACGCTTGGATATTTAATCCGGTTCCGAATGTTTATCTTTCAACGCCTTCTTATTACCCCGGAAAAGAATTTGACCGGACGTATGCCGCCTTTGAGGGAAAAATGACCGATTACTCAACGATGCCGGAGTTTACGTTTGATCAACTGAATTGGTTCGGATGGAGTATCTACAATAATACGCTTTCCGGAGGAGGCCCCGTGATGATGCGTTCGGGAAGAGTGAGTGGTGTTGCTGAAGCTGCTGCTTATTCGGTTGCTGAAGTTGTTTCCGCCTCTCCGAGTTCAGAAAAAGTTCCGGCGCCTCAGCTGAAAACAACGGTAGCATTTACTCCTCCGAATATTTCCGGAGAAGAAAACGCAGTCGAAGAAACGCCTCTTCCGCAATCCGAAGTTCAAATCCGTCGGAATTTCGACGAAACGGCATTTTTTTATCCGCAATTGAAAACCAATGAAGCCGGAGAAACCTTGATTTCTTTCACCGTTCCCGAAAGCAATACCGCTTGGAAATTGATGGGGTTGGCGCATACCCAAGATATGAAATTCGGACAAATCATCGAAAACACGATCAGTCAAAAACAACTGATGGTTCGCCCGAACATCCCCCGTTTTCTTCGGGAAGGCGACCGAGTAACGATTGCTTCGAATATTTCGAATCTTTCGGAAAAAGTAATTGACGGAACGATACAAATCGAATGCTTTGATCCGGCAAACGAGCAAACGAATATCGCCATTCCGGGAAATAATCAGCCGTTTCATTTGGAACCGGGAAAAACCGCCGCCGTTTCATGGACTTTTCAAGTGCCTTCGGGTATTGACCTAACCGCTTTAAAAATAGTTGCACGCTCGTCCGAATTTAGCGACGGCGAGCAGCATTTGATTCCCATACTCCCCAATCGGATGTTGGTTACGGAAAGTTTGCCGTTGAATATTCAAGGCGGCCAAACCAAAACATTTGTCTTCGACGGAATGAAAAATACAAATTCGCCGACACGAGAAAATTACCGCTTAACGTTGGAATTTACGAGTAATCCGATTTGGTATGCCGTTCAAGCTCTGCCTGCTTTGACCACTCCCGAATCGGACAATGTCTTGTCGTGGTTTGCCGCTTACTATTCCAATGCTTTTGCCGTTCATATTGCCAACAGTACGCCGAAAATTAAATCAATCATTGACGCTTGGACGAAACAAGGCGGAACCAAAGAAACCTTGCTCTCTCAATTGGAAAAGAATCAAGAATTAAAAGCCGTTCTATTGGAAGAAACGCCTTGGGTGTTGGAAGCGCAAAACGAAACGGAACAAAGACAACGTTTGTCGCTGCTGTTCGACATCAATCGCAACAATTATTTGAACAGTCAAGCCGTTGAAAAGCTTCGGTCGCTTCAAACGGAAGAAGGCGGATGGACTTGGTTCAAGGGGATGCCGGCGAGCGTCTCCATCACGCAGTGGCTGCTTTACGGAATGGGAGAACTGTCGCGGTTAAATGTTGGAAATTATACGGACGAAACCAAACAAATGCAAGCGCAGGCCGTTCGTTTTATTGACGGGCAATTCAAACGTCATTATGACGATTACAAGAAATACAATCCATCGGGAAAGAAACCGGAAACGATTTCTACCTACGAATTGGAATATTTATTGGTTCGCTCTCTGTATAAAGACATTCCGTTGAATGAAGCCGAGGAGGCTTTCCGATTCTATTTGGATTTGGCCGAGCAATATCGGGTAAAATCGCCCCGATTGTACGATCGGGCCATTACCGCATTGATTTTACAAAGAAACGGAAATACAACGGCGGCGCTTTCCGTCATAAAATCGCTTCGGGAACATGCCTCGCATGCCTCCGACGAAGGAATGTTCTGGGCAAACAATCAAGCGCAATCCTTTTTGTTCCAAAGTGCAACCTGCGTACATACTTTTATGATGCAAGCGTTTTATGAAACCGGAAGTAAACCGGAAGAAATGGATGAAATGAAACGTTGGTTGCTGAAACAAAAACAAACGCAGCAATGGGAAAGTACTCCGGCCACCGTAAACGCGGTAAACATACTCCTGCAAACCGGAAGCAATTGGTTGGAAAGCGAAGGAAAATTATCCGTTAACATCGGAAATCAAATCGTTGCTACCGAAAAAGGCGAAGCCGGCACCGGTTATATCAAGACGGTCTTTGATGCAAAAGCCATCACACCGGATATGAATCGAATAACCATTACCAAAGAAGGCGTCGGCCCGGGATGGGGAGCGATATACGGACAATACTTTGAAGATTTGGATAAAATCGCAGCGGCAAAAACCGGATTAAATGTAGAAAAATCCCTTTTCATTGAAAAAGTGACGACTGCCGGAAAATCCCTGCTTCCCGTTGCGGAAAATCAATCTTTGAAAGTCGGCGATAAAGTGGTGGTACGTTTGGTGGTACGCACAGATCGGGATTTGGAATACGTTTTGTTGAAGGACATGCGCGCTTCCTGTTTTGAACCGGCGGAAACCTTATCGGGAATTCGTTGGGCGCAACAGGCGATTTATTACCAAACAATTCGCGACGCTTCCATGAATTTCTATTTTTATAATCTGCCCAAAGGAACATACGTTTTTGAATATCCTTTGTATGTGAATGCAGCCGGCGATTATTCAAACGGAATTGCGACCATTCAGTGTTTGTATGCGCCCGAATTTGTGTCGCATACTTCAGGCGGACGAGTGAAGGTGGAATAAAAACGACAGATGGAATTTTTTTTGCTAACACTCAAAATAATCCGTATATTTGCAGACAAAATAGGTAAACTGCATTATGAAACTCGCATTAATCGGTTACGGCAAAATGGGACATGCGATTGAAGAAATTGCTAACGATCGGGGACACACGATTGTTTCCGTTATTGATGTTGATAATCAATATGATTTTGATTCTCCGCAGTTTCTTTCGGCAGATGTAGCCATTGAATTTTCCCAACCCCGAAGCGCTTTCACTAATTACTTGAAATGTTTCGAACGAAATATCCCGGTAGTTGCCGGAACCACCGGATGGTTGGCGCGTTGGGATGAAATAAAAAACCTTTGTGTCGAAGGAAATCATACTTTCTTTTATGCGTCGAATTACAGTATCGGAGTGAATATCTTTTTTGCGCTTAATAAATACTTGGCTAAAATCATGAATAATTTTCCGACCTATGATGTTCGAATAGAAGAAGTACACCATATCCATAAATTGGATTCGCCGAGCGGAACGGCAATTACTTTAGCCGAACATATCTTGGAGAATATCAACCGAAAAAAACAATGGAGAGAAGATTCGGGAGGAACCAATGAAGATTTACCGATTCTTTCGAAAAGAGAAGGCGAAGTTGCGGGTATTCATGAAATTATTTACGAATCGGATGCCGATACAATCCGTATTCAGCATGATGCTAAGAACAGGAAAGGCTTTGCTTTAGGAGCCGTTTTGGCAGCCGAATTTGTGCAAGGGAAAAAAGGATTTTTGAGTATGAACGATATGTTGGATTTTTAACAAAAACAAGAATGAAAAAAGTAACAAAAAACCAATGGATATTCTTTTCCGTTGTAACCGCCCTCTATCTCGCCTTTATTATCTGGGATGGAAACTATTGGCTTTTACTCGGAATACCGGTTATATTTGATATTTATATTTCTAAATTTATTCCTTGGGGCGCTTGGAAAAATCCCAAAAACAAATCCTTGAAGAAGATTGCCGAATGGACCGACGCTATTCTTTTTGCTTTGATAGCGGTCTATTTTATCAATCTGTTTATCTTCCAGATGTATAAAATACCCACTCCTTCTTTGGAAAAATCACTTTTAGTGGGCGATTATCTGATGGTAAATAAGTTGAGCTACGGCCCGCGCGTTCCGAACACGCCATTGTCATTTCCGCTGGTTCAGAACACTTTCCCGATTATCAATACCAAATCGTACATTGAATGGCCGCGTTGGAGCTATAAGCGACTGAAAGGACTCGGACAGGTGAAACGCAACGAGATTGTCGTATTCAATTATCCGGCAGGAGATACGGTTGCATTAAAAAGTCCGTCGAACGAGGATTACTACTATTCGGTGAGAAGGTACGGGAGAAAAGAGGTTTGGTCGAATAAAAGCAAGTTTGGAGACATTGTTTATCGGCCGGTTGACCGAAGGGAAAATTATGTCAAGCGGTGCATCGGTTTGCCGGGTGATTCGCTTCAAATCATTAATAATGAAACCTATATTAACGGAACACTTCTGCCTTTACCTAAAAACGCTCAATTTAATTACTTTGTGGAAACGCAAGGCAATCATTTATCCGATAAACAATTCAGAACATTAGACGTAAGCAGGGACGATAGAAATTACATAAATGGGATCTCCAATGCGGATTACTTCTTGGAACGGATCGGAATAGAAAGAAACGCGGAAGGTTCTTTTAATCCGGTGTATTTACTCCCTTTAACAAAAGAGGCCTTACAAAAATTAGAAAAAAGCGGCTGGGCGCGCTCGGTCCGAATCGAAACCGATGATATTTTCGGAAGCGATATTTATCCGTTCAGTAATTTGTTTGACTGGACTCGCGATAATTACGGCCCGGTTTGGATACCCCGCAAAGGCGCAACCATTGAGTTGAATGAAGTGAATTTGGCGCTTTATTCCCGTTGTATCGAGGCTTATGAAGGAAATTCCCTGCAAATAAAGGATAATCAAATATTAATAAACGGGACTCCCGCAACCGATTATACTTTCAAGTACGATTATTACTTTATGATGGGCGATAACCGACATAATTCGCAGGATTCGCGTTCATGGGGATTCGTTCCGGAAGACCATATCGTTGGAAAACCGATATTGATTTGGTTGTCAACCGATAAAGATCGCAATTTATTCGACGGAGGAATCCGCTGGAACCGAATTTTCAAATTGGCAAGCAAGGAATAAAACAAGAACGAAAATGGTAAGTACCGTCCTTTTATCAACGGCTTATCTTGCTCCCGTCGAGTATTACGTTCAAATGTGCAATCATCCCCGGGCGATTATTGAAGCGCATTGCAATTATGTCAAGCAAACCTATCGCAATCGTTGCGTAATTGCTTCTGCCGGCGGACGACAAACGCTCAGCATTCCGATTGTCAAACCCGATTCGTTGAAATGTCCAACGAAAGATATTCGCATTGCCGAACATGGAAATTGGCGGCATGTGCATTGGAACGCCATTGTTTCGGCTTACAATTCCACTCCTTTTTTCGAGTTTTATGAAGCTGATTTTCGTCCTTTTTATGAAAAGCCGGCCGGTTTTTTATTCGATTTTAACGAAGCGTTACGGGAATTGATTTGTTCTTTGTTAGACATTTCTCCGGCTGTATCCTACTCGACCGAATACGTCTTCTCTCCTCCGCCGGACGTTTTGGATTTGCGGGAAGTCATACATCCGAAAAAATTACCGTTTATCCGGGACTTCCGTCCCTACTATCAAGTGTTCGAAACGAAGTATGGTTTTCAATCGAATCTCAGCATCATTGATTTATTGTTCAACTTGGGGCCGGAAGCGGCGTTTTGGTTGACCAAGTAACAGCCTGCCGTATCACCGTGTCGAAGTCAAGAAATAACCATTCTCCTATTTTCTAAAGATAAAATCGAATAGAAACGAATTGTCGGAATCAACCATCATCTTATTTCGGATACGGAATTTATGTTGCCGAACGGTATCGGTCGAAGTATAACCCAGACACAAGCCGATTATTTTCATCGGAAAGCGGAAAGCCAAGCAACAGATGACGGTTTCCGTTCGCGTAATTGACGGACATAATTGAGACAGGTTACGGATAAAAATTGCGAAGTGAACATAAATTTCTTTTTCTAACGTATCTTGTTCGACATAATTGAATGTCCGGGTTAAATGAGGTATTTGGGAATGAATGTCCGTCTGTTGGAAATGCAGATAATGAATATCCACGATTGGATTCAACAACTCAATCAATCGTTCTTTATTGTATTGAATCAATTGAAGATAACAATCCGAAAGAGAATTAACCATGGTCAGTAATTCGGGTAAAAGTAATCATTTCTCACGTTAAATGCGAGTACCAACCAAAGTTAAAGTGAAATCTGACGGATTTCAAATATTTTCCGTTACATTATGTGTTTTTTATTTTACTGTTTATCAATGTATTAAAAAACTGCGTGTTACAATTAGCTTGACGTAACATCACGTGTTTGCTGCATAACTAAATATTTTCGATTATCGGTAGTGTCATAAACTATCTGGCATATTATTGTAATATGCTTATTCTCAGACATTAGAAAAATAGAATCAGTCAATTCATGACACTACCGATTTTCTTTTTCTTATTGCGGCTTTGCCGCAAAACCCGGCTTTCTTTTTGCCGCGTAGCGGCAATGTTTTTGTTTTGACTAAAAAGAAACAGCCCGCTTCGGCGGGCTGTTATTCAGTTCTTATCGTCTCTTCAATCTTATTCCCTCAAAAAATAATGTATTCCCATTTAACTTCAAACTATCCTGCAATGGTTTGTATTGGAATATGTCATAATCAACAAATGCAGGGAAAGAAATATGATACAGATTGTTGCTTGTATTCTTTACATTATACTTTTCGCTTTGTATAGTATCCTGCAAAGGGAAAGGAGCTCTGTAGGTACTGTCTTCAAGTGCAATACATCCTGTTAAATAAAAATGTTCAACAACAATTCCTTTGTCCAATTCTAAACTGTCGGTATTCAGCGGATAGTCTGTATTATTCACATTCAACGCCCATTTTACAGAAGTATCCGATTTCAACGGATTATCAAAAACGAATAAAGGGAATGAATAATTGTTATTTTTTGTTTCCGTTACGACAACAGGAATATTATGAATATCTTGAATAAAACTGTTTATTATAACTCGCTTGTTGTCTTTATCCATTTTCCAATTGCCAAAAGAAACTTCTTTTTTATACCAACTTGGCTGATAAAGATAATTAAAGGTGCTATCATTATTTAATGTAACATAAAATGTTGTAGGGATAATTTTAGGATATTTTCCTCGTTGAACTATTGAATATTTTCCTATTGCATTTTGTTGAACTTGGCAAGAAACAAATAATGAAACACCCAAACTTAATAGTATTGAATTTATTAGAACTTTCATATCATTTATAATTTTCAGGTCTATAAAGATATATGCCTGTATTTGGGTTTTTTATCCCATATAGCCATTGAAGATTTATTTCAAAAACTGTACGGGGATACTCCTCGCTTGGCGTAGCGTCTGCGCTACGTCGAATTAACAGCAAGTCTCCAGACTTGCCAATAATCTTTTCCTTGTATTTTCATATTATATTCATAATTTTTTATTATACTATATTTATTTGTTTTTAGCGCCTGTGCACCTCAAGGGAGCGTAAATTTTACTGTACTTTTAAGCTCCGGAGGAGGAAATTCAAGCGTATCATCTTTAACTTGATTTTCAAACATCTCTAATAATTCGTTATATGTACTTATGTCTTCTGTCTTTTCCCTATCCTCATAAAGATATGAATATACAAACTTCAAATCTTCAGGTAAAAATTTAGGTTCAAACTTGATTGTTACATCTTTTTGATTGTATTTTTGTATGATAAACCGATATTTACTCCCATCATAGATTCTGAGTCCTCCTTGATATAAAAATGTTGTATCCGCTTGGTATTTCAATAATATATTTGAAATTTCACTGCGTAAGCTATCGGGAACAATATCCTCTGAATTATAGAAATCATTACTATTGTAAAACAGTCGCCTTGCATATTTTACACTAAAATCTTTGTCCAGTTCACAGAAACCTCCAACATAAAATTTATAACGAAGTTCTTCATGTTCTTCCGGAAGGGTATATCTATATTCAAGAATATACAATTTATCCATTGGAAGCGTCACAATTTCATTTTGCTTCTTACACGAACAAAATGCTATTAATAAAAATATCATTAATAGAACACTACTTATTATATTTCTTTTGATATTCATTATTTTAAACTCTTTATTAATAGTTGAAATTTAGCGCCTTTTAGCAAATCGTTTACCGTATTGTAGCCTTTGGGAATGATATTGCTAAGTATTTGTCTTCCTTTAGAATTTCCAATTTCACCATATATTTTCCCATTATACCCCATTGTAAAATAAGGTTTATCAGGTGTTCTATAAGAGAAATATTTCTGATCATCAAAACCGGGAGCCGCAATAAAACCCCACTTGCCTTTAAGATCATCTTGGTGAGTGTGTATTGTTGCTATTGTACTAAATGTATTTCCATCAGCATCTGTAATATTGCCGTTTTTCCAAGAATATCCATATTTTTCTACTTCGGAAGTTGTATTATCATTTAGATATTCCGGTAACACTAACACATTTTCATCGCCTATTACAGCCAATTGTTCTCGGTTTACTTTATTTGCTTGGCTCCACATTCGATTATATGCATCGGTTTCATTGGAATACATAATACTGCCATCTTTTCGATAATTTTCAATTACATTCCCTTTTTCATCTTTGACTTGATCTGTTGCTCCGATATATTTTTGTCCTTTCTCTAATATTTCAGCTTGATTGTTTTTATTTAAATTTGGATTGAACTGTCGTGCCAGATTCTGAAAATCCCCATACCAGTCTTGTCCGTCCGGATCAATAAACCTTACCGGATTATTCGCACAATACGCATACGGACTAATGGAATAATATTTTTCGCACATCGGATCCATGGTAGTAAAGCGGCCGTATGCCGGGTCGTAGTTGCGGGCAGAGTAGTCGTACCAGTTCAGTCCGTTCATCTGGTCAAGTTCTTTGCCGTTGTATTTATAAGGCTGCTTGCCTTGCTCGGCAATCGGAGTTTCGGCAAAAGCCACGCCGAACGGATAGTAATGATTCTTTTGAATAGCGCTTCCGCTCGCATTCACAACCAAGCGGTTATTGCCTTGATGGTCGGTAACGTAATAAAAGTACTGACCGCCCTCAATATATCCGCCGTCTATCAGTATCCGTTTCAACGTGCCGTCTTCGTAAATCATATTGCCCGCATATTCCGTCGTTTTACTCGAAGTTAATGAACTCGTGTTGATTGCCGAACCGACTACCGGCGCCGTGGCGTAATTCGGATTCCATTTCTGCACCACCTTCAGCTTTTGTCCCGATGCCGAATAAGTATATTCGTTCCTCGCTTCCGCCACCGGATTTTTGATGTCCATTTGTCTCGGCAAATTTAGTAAATTATATTGAATATCCGAGATGCCTTTGTTCATATCTTTTGTCACGGATTCTACTGCGTTATTCCCTACGGGAATGGCATCTTTCTCTACCATCTTCCTATTTTCTAAATATAAAATCGAACAGAAACGAATTGTCGGAATCAACCGCCATCTTATTCCGGATACGGAATTTGTTTTGTCGGATTGTAACCGGGCATAAAATCAGCTCGACGCAACATCACGTCACGTCGAGCTTGGGGTAGTTATGCATTTATACTATTTTATGACCCCCTGTCATAAAATATTTCCTTCTGAATAAACTTTCATATGCTGTTTTGCTTATGTTATGGCGAGTTACATGCAAGTAGTCTTTTACCGTTCATTGTATTGCAAAACAAGAGCCTTACTTATTCTATCTCAATGAAGACAAAGCCTACACTGAGCGATGGATATTTTTCTTAGCAACACTAAATATAAAAAAATCAAAAATATTATTGATTCGCCACTTCAGAAATTTATGGTGGCGAAACAAGATAAAAACCCTTCGTTTTGCTTTCAAATTGTACTGATTCTATATTCGAACGAATTGTTCTCACTAATGAATCTAAAAAATGTGAAAGTTCATTAATCTCAGCTATATCTTTATCATTATTGCTATTATCTTTCACCAATACTTTTGTAGCAGACTCTTTTGTCCGATTAATTATTAAGTAATAATATCCGCAGTCCACACAATTTTTCTCATACAATGTGTCTAACTTTGTATAATCAATTTTGTTTACTATAGTACATAATGAATCTAAGGTTGCTGTGGAAATTTCCGTTCGAATAAACCACTTTCCATTTTTTATATCCTCTCCTTGGATATAAGTTTGCCCGACACTATCTACTTTAACCGAATATACACTAGTCCATCCATTATTGCATGAATAATCAATGACACTAAAAGGTAAATCGCTTTTTTTAGAGCATCCTACCATAACAGACAACAGCATTATTAAATATACATTTTTCATAATTTTATAAATTAACGAATTATTATTTTCCTCCATTATAATTCCACATCATCACTTTTAATGAACCATATCTCTTTTGAGGTTATAAAATTCTTTAAAACTGATACAATCAATATTATATTTTCCGTTTTTCAAAATAATACGAATCGCGGTTATTGTACCTCCTCCAATCATCCAATTTGTTTCCCCTTCTTTACGCAATCCGTCAATATCCCATTTACTTACAAGTTGAATCATGTATTTAGGATATAAAGAATACCCACATTCTTTTTTGACTTTATATAGACACATTCTTTTATAATCCAATATTCTATAAAATGGCTTTTTGTAAATAGGTAAAGTATCTCTTACTATATAAAAAAACTCTTCATTTCTATTAACAATAGCTATGGATAACTCATTAAAACCTTCAATAAAATTATAGGTTTGTAGTATAAAAATTGTATCACTTTTCAAATTTAGATTCATCAGATTTATAAAATCAATATCTATTCTTAACTTATTATATAAATTAATATAAATATTATCTTTTTCATGCATCTTTAATTCGATCTTTCTTATTTTTTTAGACACCGATTCAGAACTGAGATTGTTGCTGCCATAGATAGAAAAAGATTCCATCAATATCAATATTATGAATATATATTTTTTCATTATAGAAACAAATTAATAATTCCAAATATAACGAAATGAGTAAGTAGAAAACTTTATAGTCCGATAATAATAAGTATTGGGATAAAAAATACTACTCCCATCTTTGTTTATCAATTTTGTACTAGTAAGTGGTTTTAGTACTCCATTTGAATTATTAACACCATAATATTCTCGCAGGGTAATGCCATTTTCTGCGCGTAATTGATTTTCTACATGAGTAGCATATTTTTCTGCATTAAGAATAGGATCCTTACCTGTTATCGAAGAAGAAATCCACGTTTTATTATCTATTGTTCCATTCCAAATATCTTGAATATGAGCCATTTCATGTCCTAAACCAATAAAAGATGGTCTATCTTGGGTACCTAATTTATTAAAGCCACCTTGTGTATTATTAGAATCCCATTTAATATAAGCTCCGTTAGGATCTGTTGCATTGTTTCCCTGTCCAATTTGTACCGTCTTTGTTGAATTCATCAAATCACTAACTAATTCGTTTCCAACATTTCCTCCGTTACGTAAATCATTCAACGCAGTTGTCAAATTGTTTACATACGTATTGTCTCCGGAATAAGTCTGACCGTTATTATCAATAAACCCGTAGCTTCCACTTGTATTTTGCCCATAATAATAGCTCGTGCTTTGAACACTTGTGCTGCCATTAGAATTTGTTATTGTGGTATTAATAACGGTTGTAATAGTATCCCCCTGCAAATCTATCGCATTCACCGGATTATTATTACAATACGCATACGGACTGATGTTGTAATATTTTTCGCACATCGGATCCATGGTCGTGAAGCGGCCGTATGCCGGGTCGTAGTTGCGGGCAGAGTAGTCGTACCAGTTCAATCCGTTCATCGGGTCCAACTCTTTGCCGTTGTATTTGTAAGGCTGCTTGCCCTGTTCGGCAATCGGAGTTTCGGCAAAAGCCATGCCGAACGGATAGTAATGATTCTTTTGAATCGCGCTTCCGCTCGCATTGACAACCAAACGGTTATTGCCTTGATGATCGGTTAGGTAATAATAATAGGCGCCTCCTTCAATGTATCCGCCGTCTATCAATATCCGTTTCAACGTGCCGTTTTCGTAAATCATATTGCCTGCATATTCCGTCGTTTTACTCGAAGTTAATGAACTCGTATTGATTGCCGAACCGACTACCGGCGCCGTGGCGTAATTCGGATTCCATTTCTGCACCACTTTCAGCTTTTGTCCCGTTGCCGAATAAGTATATTCGTTTCTCGCTTCAGCCACCGGATTTTTGATGTCCATTAAGCGTGGCAAATTTAGTAAATTATATTGAATATCCGAGATACCTTTGTTCATATCTTTTGTCAACGCTCCGTTGGCATTGTAAACATGAGCCGGGTTAGCAGGGGAATATTTCTTGAAATCCGCCGATTCGGCAAGACTGATATTATAAGCCATCTCATCATTGGAATACAACCGGTTCCCGTTATAGGCTGCATCCTGATAGTCAATTATACCATAAGTAGTTGCCGTATTCTTTCCGTAGCGTTGCAAAGTCAGGATATTACCCATCTTATCATAGCTGTAGGCTGTTTTGTAATTCGTGTTCGCAGCGCCGTTTTCCAGGTAATTGCCGACGGTCAGCCGCGAGAGGTTATCGTAGGTAAAGGCATAGCCGCGCGTCATGGATTCGCCGGACAACTTCCAGCTCATTGCCGACAGATTGCCGTTGTACAGTTTGGCGCTTCCTCCGTAGGATTCGTTATAATACAACGTCTCCGTAAACAACGGATTCGTGACGGACTTTATCCACGAACGGATATTATAGGCATAGGTCGTATTCAGATTCGCCAACCCGCCTTTCTTGTTGGTCTTCAGCCGACCGAGTTCGTCGTAGGTATTTTCGGCGATGGCGGTGGTCGTTCCTCCGTTAAGTTGGAGGGTCGCTTTGGTCAGCCGTTCGGCGTGGTCGTAAGCGTAAACATAGATTTCCGTCTGAGTGGTCTTGCCGGTAGCCGAATGAATATGTTTCCTTCCCGTCGGATTGTTCATGAAATCGTAGGCGATATATTCCTTTTCCAACCCGCCCGCCAATTGACTGTTGCTCTTGGTCTGTATCAGCCGGTTTCGGTAGTCGTAATACATCACCGAATAAAGATAGGAGGAAGATACCGTGCCGTCGGGATTCATCTGCGCGGTAACGGTTCCGGTAGGCATTCCTTTGTAATTAACGGTGTAACGGGTGGCATAACCGGATTCCGCGTTGTACTGCGTATCCGCATTATTGGGAACTTCGGT
Source organism: Candidatus Azobacteroides sp. (assembly GCA_009778655.1). Classification (GTDB taxonomy): domain Bacteria; phylum Bacteroidota; class Bacteroidia; order Bacteroidales; family Azobacteroidaceae; genus Azobacteroides. The sequence continues at coordinate 10,517 of WRFZ01000168.1, read as the reverse complement.
GATTCCCGTAAAGGCATAATCGTCGTAGTAATTGGCGGTAAGATAAACCGGACTCGAAAGCGTTACGCCGGAAACCGTATAGCTGTTTGCCAGATTGGTTCGCGAAGTATTGTACGCGCCTTTGACTACGACCGTTTTCAACGGATCGGCGGAATAGCCGAGGGAGTTTTTACAGGTTCCGGTAATTACCACACGACCGAAAGCATCGGGAATGGAAAACTGCCATTCGCTTTTCTTGCGGTTTTCGCCGTCCTGCGTAAAAATCAGATGGTCTGCCGTATCATAGACATAATAAATCCACTCGCAGCCGGGAAGCCTTTTGGCGATGCAGCGGTTGCGACCGTCGTATTTGTATTGGTAGCCGTATTGATTCAGCGGCGTGCTGTTGGTTTCGTCATAAGCGGTACCGTTCGTAGCGATCAGCTTTTCCGATGCCATGGGCGGAAGAACAAAACACAGGTTACCGAAATCGTCATAGACATAATAGGTATCCAGATTGGCTCCGCCGAGGATTTGCCGGGTCAACACCAGCTGATCGAGCTTATCCTTGAATTGATAACCGATGTTGCCGTCTTCGTCGGTTGTCTTGACAACATAAAGCTGGGCATCGGGATAAAAATTGTTTTTCTTCACTTTGATATTGACTCCCGTACCGTCCGTCATAAAAAGAGCGCAGGACAGCGCTCCGGAAGTTCCGCTGTTGGCGAGGTATTCGGTCTTTACGCCTTTGCTATTGCCTTGCCAGTCGGCGCCGGGTCCATACTGCTGTTGGATGCGGTTTAGCGGAGAATATTCATACACCAGGTAGGAATAGGGTTTTGCGTCGCCGCCATTCGCTGTTTGTGCAAGAGAAGCAATACTGCCGACAAATGCGCCGTTGGTATTCGTAGTCGAAGTGGGCAGCCAGCTAAAAGATTCCCTTCCATATTCGTCATAATCCTGCAGGGTTACAAGGTCTTTTTGAGAAGGAGTGAATTTGTTTTGTACCGTTTCTACCGGACGCCCCAATCCGTCGAAATATTGAATGGATATTATTTCGCTATTATCGGGATTAAAGGCAACACTGCTTTTTTCGGTACGGGGAACAGCGGTTTTGATGTAGTTTCCCCCATTGGCTTGAACATTCAGAGGAAGTCCCGTCGGAGTTCCTCCCGTACTTCCTCCGCCAGATTGTTGGCCGGTAAAAGTCATTTCCATTTTAAAAGCTTTATTGTTTGGATTTGGGTCCACTAAAAATACCCTGTATTGTCCTGCGGAAAGAGTAAAGGGTGTATTGAGCTTTAATCCGTCGTTCAGAGTAGCGCTTGTTCCGATAAAGTAACCTTGAATCATAAAATTCGGGTTGGAAAGTGTTTCTTTTATCGTAATGGAAAAAGAGTTATTAATAGTAAAGCCTATACAGTAGGTATTGGCGGCATTCGCTGCCGTTCGTTCCATCTTAAACGTGTAATTGCCTTCAATAGTTCCCAAATTGGAGGTAATTTCCGGTTGAGAATACATCCCCACAATACCCGACAGAGTAAGAATGATATATAAAATTGTCTTTTTCATTGTTGTGCCGTATTTATTGTTTAACATAATAATCGTAACCTTCAACGATCTTTTTTGTGCCGTTTTCTATGATATAGCTGCTTTTTAAACGGTTGAAGGTGTCGTATTCAAAATAGACGTCTTTCTTAGCCGGGTCCTTTATCTGAATAAGCCCCACCATGGGTTGATACCAGAATGTGGTGATGTGGGCATCTTTCAATGCCGTATTGTCCCGCAGGTTGTTGATCCGGTCCATATCTGCCGCAGCCGGTGCCGGCTTTTTGGCAATAGCGTTCAGATCGGCAGCCGAAATAATGCCTGTCAGTTGGGAATAAGTGATATTCTTAATTTCTGCAATCGGACGCTGGTAATTATATCCCCAGATATAAACAACATTGTTGGTACCGTCTTTGGTGATATAAACCGGATTTCCGAAGTTATCGTAATTCTCATATTTCAACCGAATTTCTTCCGCATTGCTTCCATTTTTTATGGCGACATTGGATAGCGCCAGACCAAAACCAGAATTAACGGAGGTATTGTAGTTCATCGTTTTAGTTTGAATGAGGGTACTGTTCATCGAAACCGTTTCCTTTATCGGTACGCTTACCATGTTTTTTGCCAATAAAGCGCTATTGCTCACTCCATACTGGTATTCCGTAATTTTCTTTTTACTGTTATCCAGCGTCTCCGTTATTTTTTTCACTTTATAATTTGACGGATCATACTCGAACTCGGTTGTTTTATTGACTTTACCGGTTCCGAAATAAGCAAATTCTTCCTTTTTCTTTAAATAAGTAGTATAGTTAGTTGTGGGATATACCATCAATACAGGTATGACACTGTATAATTGAAACTCTGGAATATCTCCAAGCCATTTCATTTCTCGGATATTGATGAAATTGTTTTCCATGTTTTCAACACTATACGTGTTTTTTTCCACGTTGATCGTATCGTTATTGCCGTTCAAAATAATGGAAGAGGCTATCTTTCCGTTGAGGACAGAAGCGGTTTTATTATAGGGAATGAAAATATCCATCTCAGAATATACATTGATAACGGCAGCATTATTGAATTCTATAATCCTTTTACCTGTACTGTATTTTTCATCCAAAGATAAGTTTTCCACTTCCACCCGGTCATAGCCTACTACCGCTTCACATCCGCTCGTGGAATAATTCCAGACATTGGATGAATTGATCCTGTTAAGCAGATCATAATTTCTGTTTGGCCGAAGGCCTTCTTTTGTATAATATTGATCGGTAAATTTCATCGGATGAATCAATTTTCCGCTGGGCTTTCCATCCTTTGTGATATAGTTATACCGTTTCACTGACGCTTTTATACTGTTATCTGTATAGTTTGTTATTTTTTTTATCCTTAGTCCTCCTCCAAGCGATGTTCCTTCTGCTATTGCGTTGTCCTTAACATACGTAAAATGCAAGCTTCCGATTACTCCGTTATTCAAATTATAATTATTCGGATTGGGCAAATTTGGGTCGATATGCGTTGAAAAAGCCACTCTGCCTACCGGTAAATCAACCTGGTCTGTTATGGTAACCACCTTATTTTTTTTAAATTCTTCTTTTTGCGCTTCCGTAGTAATCGCATATTTATACGTTTTCGCCGATGTGCTTCCTGCTGCTACAGTTAGCGTTATATAAAACTCACCCATTTTTGAAACGTCATAATTTTTTCCGACAATCGTAACGCAAACATTAGCTCTTGGAACGGTACGTTCCAAATCAAACTGATAACTTTTACTCTTCGGCATAAACGAAGGATAACCATTATCTCCTATTTGATAATTACCTCCGGCGATTGACTGCTCGGTAGGATAGGGCATATTGCCAAGTATATGCGGCTCAAATTCAAATTCCGTTTTTCCACCGGTTGGGTAAGTGATACTTTTCAACATGCCTGCAGTGATAGCATCTTTGTTCACTCTCCGGTCGGCGCCGGTAAAATTAAGTAAACAGGGAGCAAGTTCTTCTCCGCTTGCTATGAAATTAACCGTAGGCAGGAGCGTATTGTTGGAAGAAAAAAATTCCGTACCATTCGTAGGATTGAACGCACCCGGATAAGCGTTAATGTAACCGTTATAATAGCCCCAAAAATCTTGTGAAAAAGAAGTTTTGCATGGCAAAGCTATACTTTCATTATAAGCAAACACATATTTTATACTTTTCGCGTTCGAATTATCCCATTGCACAACCTGCGTTAATTTCAATCTCTTCTTTACATAATCCGGTATGGATGATACCCCCACTCCTGTGGTTGTCCCTGTAAAATAGTCGTATTTGAATTCATATCTTTTTTGCACGGTTTTGGAAGATCTGTCCATCACTTTCATTTCCTGTAATTTAAGCGCCCCTCTCATATCTTCGCGGGAACCGGTAGTAAATACGATGCTGTCTAAAGGAGTAATAATACTGGATATATATAACGGATGATAAGCCTCTGTATAGGAAGCAAATCTGTATTCTCTAAATTTATTTCCGTCAAGATAATCGCAGGATTCGTTAAGAATAGGCAGTTTTTGTACCAAAGCGCTCTTGTTATAATTGATTTCTACCAATATATTGCCTTGATAAACAATTTGAGATAAATACCAGCTTACTTGCGGACTGTTGTATTGGCCTGATATATAAATCATTTCTCTATCTGTATTTTTAAATATATACTGATAGCCGAATTCATCGGTAAGAAGCCATGTATCGCCCTGTTTCTCCATTTTGTATTTATTTTTCTCTCCATTGTAAATATATGCCCCGGTAGTGGGGTGTATGCTAAATTTAAAAGACTGACCCAAAATAGAAACATTATATATATCTCTTTCACCGCCGCCCAATCTTGCTTCCCTCGTTATTTTATATTCTTTTCTACTATTATCATTAAGCATGCACAATAAATCAAATTGACTTATACCATTAAAATTAAAACTGCTTCCATCTATTACCGGAAAAGTAGTCGGAACTCCAAGCGGCATGCTTTGCCTTTGCCAATAGGGTTTTGAATAATTCAACATATAATCCCAATCACTGGTGCTGGCATAAGCCAGCGACCCGTCAACAGCTCCCACTGCCGAAATTGATATGCATCCGCCTGACAGTAAATTCCATCCTAATCCTACCCAAGTAGCTTCTTGGGTGACCTGTATTCCCGTAGCGTGATAATCCAAAGAAATAGGAAATTCAAAATCTTTTATTTTAACGGTATATAAAGGGATATTTATACCCGGGATTCCAGTATATTCACTTACCGGGTATTCTCCATAGCGCTCCAATTCGGTTACTTCCGGAGATTTGGGTATAATCGCAGGCGCTTGTATGCCGTCCGACTGGCTTTTTATACAGACAGATATAAAAGAAAAGAGCAGGAGGAAACAAATATATTTTCTCATCATTTATTATTTTTATTTTTTTATAATCACTTCATTCATAAACAGATTGTTTGCCGTAATCCGTAAGATATAGTTTCCCGGAAGCAGGGAAGAACAATCCAGCGTTTCACTATAGATGCCTTTTACCCTATTTTTCGCGTGGATCGTCTTGACGGGATGTCCGTTGATAGCGAACAGTTGAAAACCGACTTTGGCATCCGCTTTCAATTCGTATTCCAGAGTCAGAAGGGCGCTGACCGGGTCGGGATATATCTTGCAGGTCAAAATATCTTTCAAATTCGCGGTTTCCGTTTGTCGGGCGTCGGGGTTGGCGATGTTTTGTTTATCCAAATCCCACAACTGATCCAATAAAGCCATATTCTCAGCGTCGGTTTCTAAATACAGGTGATCTTGCGGAGGAAAGAAAAAAGCGGTAGCGAAAAGGACGCTGTTGTCGGCCGTATTGATATTCCGTACCGTTTCAAAAACCGGATAACGGTAGCCTTTACAGTACCAGCGATAGATTTCCAACTGCTTGCCGACATGCTCCGTTCGGGTTGTATCGCTATTTCCGGCCGAGAGGTCAAAAATGGTTTGCAGGGTTTTCACCCGCATAACGGTGTTGAGCGTATCGCCCGAAGGCAGAATCATTTTACCGTAAGCGTCGGCGGTTGTCGTTACCGTTCCTTCGGTTTGTATTTCCACCGTTCCGGAATAAAGACCTTGCGACCGATAACCGGAGGATACGGTTTGTCCGTAATTCAACGGAAAATGCAGAAGCGCTATCGGAGAAGTATAGGCAAGCATCACAGACGGATTCTCGTGTCCCATTTGCAGCAGGGAATCTTCTTTCAAATGATAATAATACATAGTATTGTGTTCATTGCCGACGATCAGTTCATTCTCTTTTACGTCATTCTTTCTATGTCGCGTATTTCCAAGAATATATACCGAGTCGCCTTCCAAAGGAGGCAAAGCATATTCAAGCGTGTATTCGTCGTTAATGGATTTCAGTTTACTGAAATTCCATAATCGGTCGGCTCCGGCCTCTCCCGGTTCGACATATTCGACTTGTTGCTTATAAAGTACGTCGCCGGCCCGAAACCGGTTGTGTTGGACATTTAATTGCCCGAAAACAGATAAAGCGCTCCCGCAGATACCTGCCAAAATAAGTGTGGTTGTTTTCATATTTACTGTTTTTCAAATATTTATAATTAGTATTGAAACTTCTTTTTGAAAGAATTATAACCAGACAAAGGTAAAGCGGAACAAAGAAAGCGGCAAAGAATTTCCGTTACATTGTTTTAAGTTTATTTGTTTGATTATAAAGAAAATAAAAAACGAAGCGTTACATATTTATCCGGGGTAAAGTCACGCAGTGACGACACTTTATTAATCGTAGGTGAAGCGACAGCGGAACCTACGGACTACGGACACGAGCAGTATGAGCCGCTACCCTGAGTCCTCGCAGGGACAATTTACCGGTGACGCGATAATAGGTTCTCCGACAAACCGGCGCCTGCAATTTTTGTATCAATAATTTTGCTTTTTGTATGATTTTTTTGCCGTTTTTCTTTATCTTTGCGCTTTAGCGATAATTTAACAATATAATGAATGAAAAAATGAAAACAAAAGGAGCGGTGAAAACAATGTTGCTTGTATGTTGTTGTATTGTATTTGATATTTCTTTTTCGCAAACCGCCGAAAAGAATCAATTCAATGAAAAATTGGAACCCTATATTCATTTTTTGAAGAATGAAAAGCCTCTGTCGGCAAAAGATTATATTCTTTCATTGTTTAAAAATAATGACATTGTAATCCTTTGTGAGAGAGACCATCGGGAAATGACTCAATATAACCTTTTTTTAGATATAATGAGTGACCCTTATTTCGTGAATCATGTGGGCGTCGTTTTTACCGAAGTAGGGGCAAGAAACTTAAACCCGGGATTAGATATTTTTCTTCAAACCGAGGATTTATCAAAAGAAGAAATTGACAAACAAGTTTTGATTTTTCAAAGAAATTGTGAATTTCCTTTATGGGAAAAGCCTAATTTTTCGAATTTTATCAAAGGAATACATCAAATCAATCAAAGCCTCCGAAGCGATAAAAAGATACAAATGTATCCTACGGATATTCTTTACGTTGAAGGAGAAGAAACAACAGACAAATACATGGGTATGTTAGAAAATGCGATGGTAAGGGATAGTCTTATGGCTGATTTTATCATAGATACATTTGATCAGATGAAGAAAGATAATCCGAAAAGTAAAGCGCTGGTTATTATGAATTATCGTCATGCCTACCGGTACGATATTGCTTACGACGAGGGGAAAATGAATATAAATACCGGACGATTCCTCTTTAACAAATATCCCGGACGAGTGGCTAATGTAAGAATAAACGGCTATAATAACATTGAAAAAATGGAAGCCGTCAACGATGGCAAATGGGATGCCGCTTTTCAAGCCGTGAATTTGGAAGATGCCGGGTTTAACTTCAACGGTTCTCCTTTCGGCGATGACCGGTTTGAAGATTGGCCCTATTATAAAAATGATTATACCTATAAAGATATGTTTACCGGTTTTGTTTTTTATATGCCGATTGAAAAATTCGAATTGGGTATGGGCGTCCCTTATTTGATGGAGGATGGATTCTATGACGAATATGTCAAGAGAGATTCATTGTTTAATCAAGCGCTTAATAAGCTGAGGAATGTAAACGACTCGATTCCTTCGCCCGATAAAAATGAAATAATGAAACTGAATGATACCGATATAAGCAAATTACCGACATTGGATCAAGTGAAGGCTTCTATTCAAAAATGGTTGGAATAACCGTAGGTTACGCCGGCGCTTCACCTACGGTTAATAAAATGTTGTCCCTGCGGGACGCTTTGCCGTTGACATGACCTCATTTTTCATCTCAACCGCGCTTTTTCTTCCGCCGCGCCGGTTTCGACTTTCTTATCGCTTACTTTTTTGCCCGATTGGAAGTTGTAACTCAACGAGGCGCCAATCATTCTGTTACCATAACTGCTCTTTAATACTTGACTGAAATCATTTTCATTGGTTTCTACAGTACCGTTGTTCCTGCCGAATATGTTATTGACAAAGACGGTTGCCGTCAACTTGTTCTTCAATAATTGTTTGCGAAGCGTTGCGTTTGCTATCAGATCCATTTTATATTTCGTATTACCGTCCAACCATGGCGATTGATAATATCCGTTGATATCGAGTTTAAAATCTTTGGGCAAACTAAACGTGTGATTCATATAGAAAGAAAAGGCATTGATTGAACGCTTTTCGCCGAATATTTCAATGCTGCTTATTTTTCCCGTCGTAGTCAGGTACATCTGCCACCATTTTGTTATATTTACCGATCCGTTTATTGATAAATACCAATTGGTATTTCGGGTAACATTGTCAACCGTCTTAATGATCATTCCTTGCGTATCGGGGTCTGAAACAAACACATTCCCGAAAGCGTTTTTTGTATTGGTTACGCCTGCCGTCAAGTTGTACTTGTAAAACAGATTCAGAGCGACAGAACCGTCGTCTGCCAAAGCCGGTTGTAATTTCGGATTTCCCGCAATACATAAATATTCCGTAGAAGCAATTCGAAACGGATTGAGCTGTTGAAACGACGGGCGGGTTATCGTGCGATGATAATTCCATACAATCGAATGTTTTCCGTTTGTACCAAAAGGCAGCATCACATTGACGGAAGGAAATAATTTGAAATAACTTTGTTTTTCAATGGCGTCCGTTTGATTTGTCCACGGATTTGCTTTTGTATATTCGCCGCGTAATCCCAAAGAATAGCTGACTTTTTGAATTCGAGATGAAAACATTCCGTAGAGAGCGGAAACATTTTCCGTAAATGTATTGACGCTCGAAAGCGGTTCGATATTATTCCAGACAGTTGCCTGTAAATATTCGTATAATGTATTGTTATTCATTTCGTTGCGAGCATATTTCGCACCGACGCTTAATTTGGTTTGCTCGTCGAATTGATGAGCAAAGTCAACAGTTGCGGCATACGTATTGTTTTTCGTCAAAATATCGCTTCGATAGATGGAATCAATATTCACGGCTCCGCTGTATTGGGCATGATAATCTTCACTATTATCGAGTTTATTGTGGAAATAATCCAAGAGAATTTTAAACATAGAACCCAGAGAATCCAATCGCAACAGGTAGTTTCCGGAAACCGAAAAATTATCCGTTGTTATCTTTCCTTGATAGTTACTTGCAATATCGGTCCGATTTCCGCCTGTCGTACTTGTTAAATCCCCAAAACTTTTAAATTTATCCGACAGATTGGAATAGTTTACTTCCAAGCCGACGCTTTGTCTTTCGCTTAAATCGTAAATTCCGCCGAGTTTGACGTTTCCGACGCCAATCGGCTGCGGCAAATCAAAAGCGCTATGCACATTTTGGTTGATCGAATAGGTATTTGCATCCGTAACGACACGTTCAAGCGTATGTAAATTATTATAGTTTAATTGCGTATATAAACTGAGTTTGTTAATCCTGTAATTCACATTCAGAAAAGGAGAAAAGGTTGATAAGTCTTCTCCGTCAGGCGCAAAACTGTAAGAAGTTCCGACATTGCCGTCTATTCCGTCGTCCCGGCGATTTTTCAGCGTGATTTTAATAATCCCGCCCGTAACGCTGGCGTCGTATTCCGAACCGGCATTAGGCAAAACTTCTATTTTCACAATATCTTCGGCTTTCAAGTTTTGCAGGTAACGAACCAAATCCGTTCCCGAATAATGCAACGGTCGTTCATTAACATACACCTGCGTACCGGTTTTCCCGTTGACCGAAACAGTGCCGTCCCGTTCCAAGATAAAAACGCCGGGTGCGGTATTCAAAACGTTGAGTCCGTCTTTCCCGAAAACCGTCGGGTCGTTTGCCAAATTCATCACAAATCGGTCGGACATCCGGGTAATCCGTCTTCCCGTAACGACCGCTTCTTTCAGTTCGACAGCCATATCTTCCAATCGGATTTCTCCCAAATCAATATTTGTTTGCAGTGAAATTAATTGTTCGTAAGGCTTGTAGCCGAGCATCGAAATTTTCAAAGTATCGGTTCCGGGAACAGCCTGCAGTTCAAAGATTCCGTTTTCATCGGAATAAGCGCCGAAGAGCGTATCGGCCGCTTGAAGTACGACATTCGCAAATTCAAGCGGCGCGTTTTTATTGTCTGTCACCTTTCCCGTTACTTTGATTTGGGAAAAAGCGCTTGTTGTCAGCGTGGTAACAAAGAAAAAAGTAAAAATAATTCTTGTTTTCATAATAAATATTTTCTATTATTGTTATGGGCTTTTAATTACATATTTTGCGCTAAAACGACTACTACGGTCATCGCAATGACGATAACGGCCAACAGGCCCAACAAAAGTTTATTGCTTGTTTTCATAATATTTCTTATAATTATTGTATTCATTTTCTAATTCTTTCATTGTCATTCCCAAGAGAATCATGTTCTTGAATACCGGAGGTAAATCCTGTTCCAAAAACTGTTTTTTACGGTATCCGAGGATTTTCTGTCGGGCATCGTCCGATACAAAATAACCTACGCCGCGCTTGTTGAAAAT
>WRFZ01000167.1 GCA_009778655.1 Candidatus Azobacteroides sp. | reverse complement strand
TCCATTTAAATTATATTTACGAATATAAATTCTCGTCATTGCGCGGATGGATAATCCGAAGAAATTCATTTTAATATTCTAATACCGAAGAATTTATTATTTCTTAAACAATATATTATTTATGGAAAAGTTAAAACGCATTTTTTATTATTTGCTGATCTTGTCTTTCCCTTTGACTGCCGTGTGTCCAAACGCTTTGGCACAAGAGACGCGACAGATTACGGGAAAAGTGGTTGATGTAGATGGAGAACCTTTACCCGGAGTAACGGTTACGGTGAAAGGAGCCTCTGACGGTACTGTTACTAACGTGGATGGCGTTTATCTGTTGCAGAATGTATCATCGTCATCTGTATTGGTATTTTCATTTCTCGGATATTCATCTGTTGAAAAAAATGTTGATGGAAATTCGATACTGGATGTTACATTGGAAGAATCCATGACCAATTTAAACGAAGTAGTCGTTACGGGCTTAGGCGTGCAGAGGAAAAAAGACGTAACGGGCGCTATTTCATCCGTCAGCGCTAAAGATATTGGAAATGTACACGGAGGTTCAACGGTAAGTACCTCATTGGCAGGTATGATACCGGGGGTTTCTTTCCGACAAGGCGACGCTCGTCCGGGTTCATCTGCCGCTATTCAGATTCGTAATATGGGAGATCCGCTTTTTGTTATTGACGGCGTTCAAAGCGATGTAGGTCAATTTAATAATATTTCACCCAATGACATTGAAAATATTACGGTTATGAAAGATGCATCGGCTGCTATTTACGGAGTAAAAGCGGCTAACGGGGTGGTTGTAGTAACGACAAAAAGAGGGGAAAGGGATACAAAAGGCACTATCAATGTAGATGCCTATTACGGATGGGAAAATATGACAACTTATCCGGTAGGGGTAAATGCATACGAATGGCAGGACGGAAAAGTACAAGCTGATGTTAATCAAACCGGGACTACGGCTATTACTCCGGATATTTTAGCAAAATGGAGAGCCGGAACCGAACCGGGGTATCAGTCATTTGATTGGAATGATTTTGTCATTAAACCGAATATGCCTCAAACTTCTATAAATCTTAATGCCAACGGAGGATCAAAAGACATCAACTATTATCTTTCTTATACCACTTTACATCAAGATGCTTATTATAAACAATATTATTTTAACCGGCAAAATATACAAGCAAATATAGATGCTAATATAACAAGAAATTTTAAAGTAGGAATGTCAATCAATGGAAGAATAGAGTCGAGAGTAAATCCGGGAGTACCCGGAGCGGATGATTATTGGGAACCTCGTTATGCCGTTATTCGGAATACGCCGATGGAAAGACCTTATGCAAATGATAATCCGCTATATTTGAATAATATTAGTCATAACGATGATAATGCTGCTTTATGGACGTATGATATGTCCGGCAAATACTCCAGTATATGGTATGTACTTCAAGCCACTTTTAATGCAGAATATCAATTGCCGCTCAAAGGACTGTCCGTAAGGGGTCTTTATACCTATTATTATGCTAATAATCAATTGAATAATCATGAATTTACATTTAACGCCTATACATATAATCCGGATACGCAAGAGTATGTGGTTACGGGAGGCAGTACAAATCCATGGCAGGAATTTGGAACAGAATTGATCATAGATTTTACTCCCCGTCTGGAAGTTAATTATAAAAATTCATTTGACTTGCATAATATAGAAGGTTTTTTCGCAGCAGAAAGAAATAAACGAAACGATTTGTATAAATATGAACATAATGTTCCTACATTGAATACGATGGATATTATCCAATTTCCCAATATGGATACATTTCAAGATACCAGAACCAACACTGCACGTGTCGGTTATATAGGGCGTCTTTCGTATAATTATGATAACAAATATTACCTTCAGGCTTCTGCTCGGTGGGATGCCTCTTCCTATTTTGCGCCAAGTAAAAGATGGGGATTCTTTCCATCTGCATCAGCAGGATGGAGAATTTCATCTGAAAAATTTTATCAATCTCTTGGTATAGATAAAGTATTGAATGACTTTAAACTCAGGGCTTCTTACGGTACATTGGGAGACGATAATATAGATGCCGTTAAGAATACTTTCATTTATTTACCGGGATATTCTTATCCATCGGGGGCTACTTCTATATTTGATGGAAATCCTGTATTAGGAGCTCGAGACAGGGGATTGCCTCAGACTAATATTTCATGGTACGTAAGTAAAATGACCGATGTCGGGGCTGATTTTTCTTTATTTGCCTCTAAATTAAATGGAGCTGTTGATTATTTTTACAGGAAACGTACGGGTTTGTTGGGTACTAAAAATGATGTACTCCTTCCTCAGGAAATCGGTTTTTCTTTACCTCAGGAAAATTTGAACAGCGATGCGCAAATGGGGATGGAAATAGCGCTAAATCATACCGGAACCATTGGAAAAGTACAGTATTTGGTGGGAGGTAATTTTTCTTATTCAAGGAAGAAAGACTTAAATACCTATAACCCGATGTTTGGAAATTCATGGGATTATTATCGCAGTTCAATAGAAAGCCGATGGGATGGCATCACTTGGGGATATGAATGTATCGGACAATTTACTACGCAAGATCAGATTAATCATTATCCTATCAATATGGATGGACAAGGAAATAAAACGCTTTTGCCGGGTGATTTGATTTATAAAGACCAAAATGGCGATGGCATAATTAATCAATACGACCAACGTCCGATTGGGTATTCACAAGGGCAGCAGCCGGTTATGAATTACGGCTTGCAATTGGGAGTTCAGTGGAATGGTTTTGATTTTAAAGCCGATTTTTCCGGTGGCGGTATGTATTCTTTTGAACGTCATTGGGAGACGATGTGGCCCTATCAAAATCAAGGGAATTTATTGACGGAATTTTATAATGATAGCTGGCGCCGTACAGATCCATACGACGTAAATAGCGCATGGATTTCTGGGAAATATCCTCCGTTGCGTTTCAATGCGGCATATCACAATAATTATGAAGGCGCCGGAGTGACTTCTTCTTTTTGGGTAATTCCGGTAAAATATCTCAGGTTGAGAACAATGGAATTGGGGTATTCGCTTCCGAAAAAAATCTTGGCAAAGGTAAGCCTGCAAAAGGTAAGATTTTATGTCAATACTTATAATCTATTTAGCATTGATAATATAAGCGATATCGGCATTGATCCGGAAATTAACGATAATAACGGTTTGACTTATCCTCAATCTAAATTTGTGAACATTGGAGTCAATTTATCATTTTAATAATAAATAAGATAATTATGAAAAATACATTTCAAATAGTTGGTTTATTATTGTTCTCATTATTCATGAGTTGTAACGATAGCAATTTTTTAGATGTGAAACCGTACAATATTTTAACTGTTGATGAAACTTTTTCCGATGCGGGTACCGTTAATTCGGTTTTAGCCGATTTATACGACCGGATGCCAAGATATGAGGATTTGGACAATGATGGAAGTTTTTGTATGTGGGATAATACCATGGTATCGGTAGCCGGTGACTTTTGGAGAGTACAGTTCCAAGATTACGATTATGGCTTTTATAATGCCGATTGGTATGGAACTTATGCTTATATACGGGATTTGAATCTTTTCAGAGAAAGATTAACAGCGTCAACAGGTTTAAAAGAAGATGATAAAGTCGGGTTTTTAGCGGAAGGACGATTTTTGCTTGCATGGGTTTACTTCGATATGACCAAACGCTATGGAGGTGTTCCTTTAATATTAGAATCATTGACTTATGATTACAGCGGCGATCCGACGCCATTGCAATATCCGAGAGCTTCAGAAGCGCAAATGTATGATTATATCATTGGACAATGTGATTCCATAAGCGACATTTTACCCAATAATCCGTCCGAAAAAAGTCGAGCTACCCGAGGCGCTGCTTTGGCTTTGGAAGCACGCGCAGCTATCTATGCCGCTTCTATTAAAAAATACAGTCCGTTAAGAACGCCGACGGAAATATGCTCTCCGGATAAGGGAGAAGTGGGGATGACACAATCTACCCGCAGTGCAAACGATTACTATACAATTGCTCTAAATGCAGCCAAAGCGATTATTCAAGGCGGAGGTTATTCATTATATAATAAAAAACCGGATTTAGAGGATAATTTTGCAAGTTTATTTACCGATAAAAATAATAATCCGGAAATGATTTTAGTACGCGATTATTTACTGAAATATAAAACGCATGGTTGGACGCAGCAGAATCAACCCTATTCGCAAACGGAGGATTTAGACGGCGGATGGATGAATCCTGCACTGAATCTTGCACAGTCGTTTGAAAAATTAGATAATACTATGGCTCCTTTCAATGTTGGCGACCCGAATAATCCGCTTTTATACGACAACCCTCAAGATTTGTTTACCGGTAGGGACGCTCGTTTCGGCGGAACTCTTATTTATCCGGGCGCTTCGTTCAAGGGAAAGCAAGTGGATATATGGGCGGGACTAAGGAAACCCGATGGTACTATCATAACAGGCAGCATTGATAATGCTTTTCAAACAGTTGATAACGTTTATATGCAAGTGATAGGGAAAGACGGACCTCAAGACGGACGAGAACATGCTACGCAAACCGGTTTTTTAGTTCGTAAATATCTTGATCCTGTCATTGGTTCCGGAACAAGAGGACTACGGAGTGATGTCTGGTGGGTTTATTTCCGGTATGCGGAAATATTAATGATTGCGGCAGAAGCATCTTATGAACTGGGTGATAATGTAAGCGCCGCTAATTACATAAATATACTCAGGCAGCGTGCCGGATTTACTATCAATCTGCAACCTTCAGATATTACTTTTGATAGAATTGTCCATGAAAACAGAGTAGAATTTGCTTTTGAAGATCATTATTTTTGGGATATGAAACGTTGGCGGTTAGCGCATGTCGTTTGGAATGGCGCCAATATAAGCCAAGCTCCCGATCCGGCTAATATCGAAGCGCCGAGTACTAAAATCTTCGGATTATGGCCATATAAAGTATATAACCCGGGACAAACGGATGATGGAAAATATTGTTTTATTCAGAAACTGCCATCCGTAGTTACAAACGCGCATAATTTCAGAATTGGCAGCTATTATGCACGTATAGATGATGGTATCATTGCACAAAATCCGAAACTCACAAAAAATCCGAATCAATAGATTCAAAAAGGGATATTAATCACTTAAAATTATTAAAAATGAAACATATAAATTATAAATTAATATTTAGCTTGATGATCGGCGTAGTATTAACATCTTGTATATATGATAATTATTCACCTCCAAGCGTACAGTTTTCAGGACGAATTGTTTATCAAGGCGAACCTGTCAACGTAAAAAGTTCATCCGGTCATGATGTTAATAATGCAAATGTTTATTTCTATCTCTATGAACCGGGATGGCAAAAATCGAATATGCCGATTCGAGTGGTTGTAAATCAAGATGGTTCATTTTCTTCTTTGCTGTTTTCAGCGGATTATAAAATGGTAATTCCTGCCGGAGTAGGTCCTTATATTACGAGTACCGATACTACCGAGATCTCTATAAGCAGTAATAAGACAATGGATATTAATGTTACGCCCTATTATATGGTGAGAAATCCCGGCTATACCATGTCGGGAGGTCTTGTCACGGCTGCGTTTTCGATTGAGAAAATAATTACCGGCGCACAAGCGCAAGATATTCAAGCTGTTTATTTATATATCAATCGTTTGTTAATAACGGATGATAGTAACAATATTGCTTTTACAGAACTGGATGGCAGCAGTATTACCGATATGAACAACATGATAATGCAAGTACGTATGCCTGATTTGTCCACTCTTGGTCTCGGAATTTCAACCGATCAGAAAACTATTTTTGCACGTATCGGAATACAAATCAATAATGTGAATAACATGTTGTATTCTCCTGTACAAGAAATTACTATTAATTAAATTACATGCTATGCAACTAAGAATCTTTTTCATTTCAATTGGAATATTTATTTCAATAGCGACGTTTGAACTTTTTTCTCAAACAGAATCAGCGGAAGCGGCGACTCTTCGCCCTCCCGCTTATCCGTTGATTATGATAGATACCTATACCAATGGATGGTCTTTTTCGGATCAATTGTATGATGGAACAGTGAAACATTGGACGGGAAAAGACTTTCCGCTGATAGGAGCTATTCGGGTTGACGACATGATTTATCGCTTTATGGGCGTTGAAAATGTTGATTCATTGGCAGAAAAAGGACAGGAAAATTTATTGGCAAACACGGCTGTTCAGAAATCGGTTCACGTGGAGGCAACTCAAACGCACTATACGTTTACATGCGGGAAAGTAGATCTCAAGTTAACTTTCTCAGCGCCCTTATTTCTTGATGACCTTGATTTATTGTCCCGTCCGGTAAATTATATCACTTACCAAATATCCTCGAACGACGGGAAAGCGCATAATGTAAACCTTTATTTCGAAGCGGCTCCGAATTGGGCGCTGGATCAACCGACTCAAGAATCGGTAAGTGAAAGCTTTGTCAAAGGTGATCTTGTATTCTTGAAAACAGGGAGTAAAAGTCAACAAATACTGGCGAAGAAAGGCGATGATTTGCGTATAGATTGGGGTTATTTTTATATGGTTGCCGACAAAGCAAATTCGAAATGCTATATCGGTTCCGGCAATCAACTGAGAGCAATCTTTGCCGGCAATAAAATAACGGATAAAAAAACGGTTCAAAATAAAGGAGAAAATGAAACCGGCACATTGGCATTGATCAAGGTATTGGGTTCTGTGTTGAACAGTACAGGTAAAATTATGATTGGCTATGACGACCTCTATTCCATACAGTATTTCAAAACCAATTTACGTCCTTATTGGAATAGAAACAATAATGAAACCATTATCTCTCAATTTCAAAAAGCCGATAAGGAATATAACGACTTAATTCAAAGGTGTAATCAATTTGACAAAAAATTGATGACGGATGCAACGATTTCCGGCGGAAGAAAATATGCAGAACTTTGTGCACTGGCTTATCGTCAAGCTATTGCCGCTCATAAATTAGTACAAGCTCCCAACGGTGATTTATTGTTTCTGTCAAAAGAAAATTTCAGCAACGGCTCTATTGGAACCGTTGATATAACTTATCCTTCGGAACCTTTGTTTTTATACTATAATCCCGAATTAGCTAAAGCATTGCTCAACCACATCTTTTATTACAGTGAAAGCGGACAATGGACCAAACCTTTTCCTGCCCATGATGTTGGAACGTATCCGATAGCTAACGGTCAGACTTATGGCGGAGATATGCCAGTAGAGGAAAATGGTAATATGTTGATTCTGACGGGTGCTATCACCAAAATAGAAGGAAATGCCGTATATGCGCAAAAACATTGGGATGTAATGACCACTTGGGTAAATTATCTGGTAGAAAATGGACTTGATCCTGAAAATCAATTATGTACGGATGATTTTGCCGGACATTTTGCCCATAATACCAACCTCTCTATTAAAGCCATTATGGGAATAGCATCTTATGCTTATATGGCAGATATGCTTGGAAAGAAAGAGATTGCCGATAAATATAAAACAAAAGCGCATGAAATGGCGCAGAAATGGGTGGAGATGGCTGATGATGGCGATCATTATCGCTTGACTTTTGATAAAACGGGGACATGGAGTCAAAAATACAATCTTGTATGGGATAAAATATTAGGATTTAATCTTTTCCCTGAAAATGTAGCGGCAAAGGAAATTGCTTATTATCTGACAAAGCAAAACAAATACGGCCTACCTTTGGATAACAGAGAAACATATACAAAAGCCGATTGGATTGTTTGGACGGCAACAATGACAAAGGACAAGGTTACATTTGAGAAATTTATTGATCCGCTTTATTTGTTCATGGATGAAACCGTAGATCGCATCCCTATGTCCGATTGGGTTTTTACGGACAAACCCCATCACAGAGGATTTCGTGCCCGTTCGGTTGTCGGCGGTTATTTTATCAAAATGTTAAGCGATCAATTAACGCATTGATAGAGAAAGTGATTTTAAAGATATTTTTTCGGTGGTTGACGCTTAATTTTTCATAGCGCTCGAAAAAATGCTATTAACCAAAACTTATTTTTTTTGGATTATTCATAAAATTATCGTATCTTGTGCAGCTAATTGTTAACTCGCTTGATGGATAAGGAGGTATTTAATATTGAATTTGTATTTGATAAAGCAAGCAGAAACAGTCTTTGGGAGTATATTTCCACAGCTGCCGGTTTAGCTGAATGGTTTGCGGATGCCGTTGATATTGACGGAAAATTATTCACTTTTCAGTGGAAAAATTATTCTAACGAAGCGGAAGTTACGGGAATGGTTCCGAATAATTATATTCGTTTCCACTGGTTGGACGATGATCATCCGGATACTTTTTTTGAATTTCGCTTGGAGAAAATTGAACTGACCGGAGGAGTCTCTTTGGAGATTACTGATTTTGCCGAAAAAAACGAGAAAGAAAGTGCTGTCGCTTTATGGGAAACTCAAATTAGAACCTTGAAAAGAGTACTCGGATTATAAAGAAAAGCCTTAATATTTATATTCTATCCGTAAAAGTACTACCTTTGTGGTTCAAATTGGAAGTTCATGTTTCGTATAAAAAGACTTTATTCTTTTGTGGTGGAGACTTTTTTGCCGTTACTTCTGGCAACGTTCAGCGTATGTCTTTTCGTTTTATTGATGCAGTTCCTTTGGAAATACGTGGACGATATGGTAGGAAAAGGCGTAGAGCTGAAAGTATTGGCTCAACTGTTTTTCTATGCCGCTAATTCTTTGGTTCCCATGGCACTTCCCATTGCTATTTTATTGGCTTCCCTGATGACTTTCGGAAGTTTGGGCGAACAATTGGAACTTTTGGCAATGAAAGCGTCGGGTATATCTCTCCTTCGAATCATGAAACCCTTGATTATTTTACTTGTCTTTATTTCCGTAATCGCCTTCGTTTTTCAAAATAATGTACTGCCCAAGGCGCAAGCCAAATTATGGACCATCGTTTATTCGCTCAGAATAAAATCACCGGAATTAGACATTCCCGAACGATCTTTTTACAAGGATATTCCGGGATATAACATATATGTAAATCATAAAACAAAAACAGGATTATTACTTGATGTAAAGATTTTTGATTATTCCGGAGGATTTGATGATGCGATGGTAATGGTATCCGATTCGGGGCGAATGAAAATGTCGGACGATAAGAAATATTTGATTTTGACTTTGTATAACGGTAAATTGTTTCAAAACATAGCGATGAATAAATCCCGTTATAATCAGCAAGGTCAGACTTCTTTCCAACGGCAAACATTTTCGGTTCGCAATATTGTAATAAGTTTTGACAGTAATTTCAGTATGGCTGATGAATCCGTAATGCGAAACCGGGAAGTCAGTAAAAATATCCCTGCATTGCGTTCGTTTATCCGCACGACAACGATGGAAGAAGACAGCGTTACTCAAATGATTCGTCCGACATTTATTAATCAAGTGTATTCATCCGCATTTAAACAGGAAAAATCGTATCCGCAAACGAATCGAGCGCAAGCGGGCGTCATGCCGGTTACCGATTTTGATTTGCTTTATGACAGCCTTCCGAATGCCCGAAAACTCCAAATATTGGATAATGCGAAGATGAAAATCGAACGTTTCGCCAATGATTTCAACATGCGAATGTCTCAACAGACCAATACGCAAAAATTGATTAAAGGGCATAAGATAGAACTGCACAGAAAATTTACGTATTCATTGGCTTGCCTGCTGTTTTTCTTCATCGGAGCGCCGCTGGGAGCAATTATCCGGAAAGGCGGATTGGGATTGCCGGCCGTCCTTTCGGTCTTCATATTTGTTGTGTATTATACCATTGAAACGTTTGGTTGGAAAATGGCAAAACAAGATTCTTGGCCGGTTTGGGAAGGAATGTGGCTGAGTTCGGTGGTGTTGGCCGCATTAGGCGTATTTTTAACTTATAAAGCGGTAAATGATTCAGTAGTAATGAATCCCGACGCTTGGGCCGAGAGTGTACTTCGACTTTTCGGCAAGCGGGAAATAAGAAACTATGTCCGAAAAGAAGTAATTATGAACTTTCCGGATTATCCGGAAGATGTCCGCTTAATGAAAAATTGGAATGAAGAAGCGAATCTTTACTTAAAACAAAAACAAAAGATTCCTTTTTACATTTCTTTTTGGAAGAGGGATTTTCAAGACAAAGATTTGAATCGGTTATTAACTTCCATGGACCGGTGGATCGAAGACCTGCTCAATTCGAATCAAAATTTGATTGTCGGAAAATTAATGGATTATCCGGTAATTACTCCTTTTCATTTGACGTTTTTGAATCGGTCGGCGATACGTTGGAGTTGTTCCGTTTTTTTACCTGCAGGTATTTTGATTTATATTGTTTTTCTTTTGAAACAAAAACGAATCAATAACGACCTTCGGATGACGATAAAAGTGAATGAAGAAATCAATAAAGAATTAAAAAACTTGAAATTGGATTATTCAAATAATCCGTAAAAATGACAAATAGTATGTTTCCCGATAAATTAAGCGCTATTGAAGATGCAATAGCAGATTTTCGCGAAGGAAAATTTCTGATCGTAATTGATGATGAAGACCGTGAGAATGAAGGCGACTTTATCATCGCAGCCGAAAAGGTTACGTCCGAAAAAATCAATTTTATGATGACTCACGGACGGGGACTGCTTTGTGCGCCCATTACCGAAGAACGATGTAAAGAATTGGAATTGGATATGCAAGTTTCAAATAATACCTCGATTTTTGATACGCCGTTCACGGTTACGGTAGATAAAATCGGAGGAGGTTGTACAACCGGCGTTTCGATGTACGATCGTTGCGAAACCATTAAAGCTCTGGCAGATAAAAATACAAAACCTTCCGATTTGGGACGTCCGGGACACATCAGTCCGCTTCGATCCCGTTCCAAAGGCGTTTTGAAAAGAGCCGGCCATACGGAAGCCGCCATTGATTTGGCTCGTTTAGCCGGACTTTATCCGGCAGGCGCTCTGATCGAAATTATCAACGAAGACGGGACAATGGCGCGCTTGCCCGATTTGATAAAAGTATCGGAAAAGTTCGGTATTAAAATCATTACCATCAAAGATTTGATTACTTACCGTCTGAATTTCGAAACATTGATCGAGAAAGGCGAAACAGTGAATATGCCTACGCAATACGGTCATTTTCGGTTAATTCCATTCCGTCAGAAATCCAACGGTTTGGAACATATTGCGCTGATAAAGGGCGAATGGGAAAAAGATGAAGCGGTTTTGGTTCGAATGCATTCGTCTTGTGTGACCGGCGATACGTTCGGCTCGTTGCGCTGCGAATGCGGAGAACAATTGCATATCTCGATGAAAATGATTGAAAAAGAAGGAAAAGGAGCCATCGTTTATTTGAATCAGGAAGGGCGCGGAATCGGTTTAATGGATAAAATGCGCGCCTATAAATTGCAGGAACAAGGCTTGGATACGGTGGATGCCAATTTGCATCTGGGGCATGATTCGGACGAAAGGGAATACGGAGTCGGCGCTCAAATACTCCGAGAATTGGAAATCTCTAAAATCAGACTGATAACCAATAATCCGGTCAAACGAGCCGCATTGGAAGGATACGGTTTGGAAATTGTGGAAAATGTTCCTATTGAAATTACGCCGAATCCTTACAACGAATTTTATTTGAAAACCAAGAAAGAACGAATGGGACATATTTTGAGTAATTTGTAGTAAATTATGAATTATGAATTATGAATTATGAATTATGAATTTAAAAAATAGATCAGTATGAAAAAGTTTTTAAAAATTGCAGGAATAATCTTGCTTGTAGTGTTGCTTGCGTTAATTATTCTTCCTTTCCTTTTCAAAGGGAAGATCGTTGAATTTGTTAAAAATGAAATTAACCAAACGATGAATGCCCGTGTTGATTTTGATCGGGTAGGGTTGAATTTTTTTCGGAGTTTCCCTGATGCCTCCGTTTCGTTGGACAATTTAAGGGTTATCGGAATTGATGAATTTGAAAGTGATACGCTTTTCTATGCAGAGAAAATTTCCGGAACGATTAACCTCAAAAGTCTTTTCGGAAATTCGGGATATGAAATTAAGAAAATCTCGGCCGATCGGGCTTGTGTACACGCGCATGTTCTCGAATCGGGAAAAGCGAATTGGGACATTATGAAAGAAGATACTACGGAAATGCAAAAAGGAGAAGAAACGTCCGCTTTCAAGCTCTTGTTGAAAGAAGTCAGCGTTCGTAATTCCGATGTTTATTTCGATAATGATTCTTCTCATATCAATATGGGTTTACAAAATGTTAATTTGGTTCTTTCCGGCGATATGACTGCCGATGAAACACAACTCAAAACCAATTTTACCGTTGATACGTTGCGTTTTCTGATGGATAAGATTCCGTATTTGTCGAAGGCCAAAGCGAATGGAGATGCGGTTGTTATCGCCGATTTGAAGAATATGAAATTTACGTTCGCCGATAATCATTTACAGCTCAATGAAATCAAAGCGAATCTCGACGGATGGATAAGCTATCCGGATGCGGAAAGCATGGATATGGATATTCGATTGAATGCTCCGGACGTACAATTCAAAGACGTTTTGTCGCTGATACCGGCCATTTATTCGAAAGATTTTAAAGACATAAAGACTGCGGGGAAAGTTTCTTTGGAAGCGAGCGCCAAAGGGCTGATGAAAGAAGAAATACTGCCGGCGTTCGATATGAAACTTTATATTTCCGACGCTTTTTTCCAATATCCGAGCTTGCCGGAATCCGTCAAAAATATTCGTACCAATATTCATATATACAGCAAAGGCGGCAGTATGGATAACACCTTGATAGACATCGCCGATTCTCATTTTGAAATGGGTGGAAATCCCTTTGATTTTAATTTGAATCTGAGTACGCCGATCAGCGACCCCAACATTCGTTTATCCGCTGTGGGAAAATTGGATTTAGGGAAGATTAAAGATGTTTATCCGATAGAAAATATGGAATTAAACGGTAATCTGAATGCGAATTTGAAATTGGCTACCCGAATGTCGTTCATTGATAAAGCGCAGTACGACAAAGTAGAAGCTTCCGGAACGTTGAATATTAGCGAAATGCAAATTCAATCGGAAGGGAAAGACAGTATCCGGATTCATAATGCCGGACTTTCTTTTTCGCCTCGATACGTGGATTTAACCGGTTTCTCGGCAGAAATAGGGAAAAATGATTTGGCCGCTACCGGAAAATTGGAAAACTTTATTCCCTACTTTATGAAAAACGAAACCTTAAAAGGAAACTTGACGGTCAGCTCCAATTATCTTAATCTCAATGATTTTATGACTGAAAGTACGACCTCTTCCAACGATTCGACCCAAATAGAAATTATTGAAATACCGAAAAATCTGGATTTCGACTTGAACGGTAATTTCAAACAATTGATTTTCGATCGGTTGAATATGACCCAAGTGGTCGGACAAATCATTGTCAAAGACGGGAAAGCTGAGATGAAAAATTTAGCCATGAATGCTTTGGGCGGAAAAATGAATGTATCCGGTTACTATGATACCGGAAAGAATCCGCAACAACCCGATGTTTCGCTTAATTTGGATGTTCAAGAAGTTTCGTTTGCCCAAACTTTTTCGACATTTCTTACTATCAAACAATTAGCTCCTATATTTGAAAACTTGACAGGTAATTACTCGACTAAATTCCAAATGACATCGCCTTTAGGTAAAGATTTTATGCCTATCCTTGCTTCTTTGACTGCCGGCGGCTTATTGACTTCGGGTAATGTGGCGATTACCGGGAATCAGGTATTAAACGGCTTGGCTGCCACGTTGAAGAACGATTCTTTGAAAAATTTGAAAATAAAAGATTTGAAATTGCCTTTCTCTGTTGACAGCGGACGTGTTTCGACTAAACCGTTTGATGTTCGCTTCGGCGACGGAACGCTTAATTTGCAAGGATCAACCGGATTGGATCAAACGATTGACTATAAAGCAAAAGTGAATTTAGCAGGCAAATTAGCCAATCAATACTTGAACAATGTAACCGTTCTGATCGGAGGAACTTTTACGAGTCCCAAATTCAGTTTGGATGTCAAAAATGCAGCCGATCAATTGCTGGGTAATCTTACCAATTCGGTTTTGAAAGGCGATAATCAAAACGTTCCGTTGTCTGAACAGGTAACGGGGAAAGTCAACGAACAAGTTGAAAAACAAACGGAAGCGATCCGAAACCAAGCGAAAGAATCCGGCGACAAATTGATTGCCGAAGCGGAAAATCAAGGACAAAAATTAATAGATCAAGCAAATAAGACTTCCAATCCGTTAGCAAAAGTTGCGGCGGTGAAAGCGGCAGAAGCGTCGGCAAAAAAACTGAAAGATGAGGCTCAGAAACAAGCCGACAAATTAAATGCCGAAGCGGAAAAACAAATCCAAACGCTGAAAGATAAATCCGGACAGTGAGAAAAATTCTCATTCCGCATTTGACGCGGGATTTCCTGTTAAAACGTAGAGACGTGGCGCGCCACGTCTCTACTGATTATTAGGAGATTGCGGATCAAGCCCGCAATGACAAAATGTTAATTAAACCGCCTCTATTTTCAAAACCACGCTTGCCCTGCCGGCTCTTACCTCCGGATTTATTCCTATATTCATAAGAAAATCGCCCGAATAGGTTTTATCCGCTTGTAACGAAGACTTTGTACCGGGATAAAGATTAATTTCCGTTACTTTATAGGTCTTGCGGGGATCCAAGCCTTTCAGTTTAATCGGTAATGCGCTCGATGATCCATATCGGTTATCAATCAGATAATTAAACATTACCGCAGTATTTTTGCTTACATCCGCATACATCAACGAAGCTACCTTCCGGCTATAAGGGTCGGCTAACCGGAATAAATCGCCGTGCCAAATCGTTTGCTTAATCGTATTGTATTCGGCTATTGCCTGACGGCAAAACAGGAAATCTTTTTCATTTAATTTACCGACAACAATATCGAATCCCATTTTTCCCTGCATGGCGACGTCCACTTTGAATTTCATGGGTTGTTTTCCCCAGTCGGTTACGTGATTGCAAGACGCAATAGCCGGATAGAAATACGAGTTTTCCCATTGGATAAAGATTCGTTCGTAAGGATCGGTATTATCGCTCGGCCAATATTCCGTAAAATATTGCAACGCTCCGTAATCCAATCGTCCGCCGCCTCCGGAGCAAAGCATAATCGGTAGTATCGGATATTTATTGCGAATGCGTTCCAATACGCTGTATAATCCTTTTACATAATCAATATAAAAATTCGATTGATTTTTTTGCGTAGGAGTATAGGCATTGTATATTACCGCATTACAATCCCATTTGATATAAGCTAAGCGGGGATTTTTTGTCAAAAGATTATCAACAATGGCATATACAAAATCTTGAACTTTCGGATTGGTTAAATCCAACACCAATTGATTTCTGAAATAATATTCATCCCTTTGCGGCTGCTTAATCACCCAATCCGGATGGTTTTCATAAAGTTCGCTTTTGGGGTTGACCATCTCCGGTTCCAACCAAATACCGAATTTGATACTATCGTTTGTCGCTTCTTCGATAAGCGATGCAATCCCGGCAGGTAATTTTGTTTTGTTTTCCTGCCAATCGCCCAATCCGGCCCGATCGTCGTTACGGGGATACTTATTGGCAAACCATCCGTCATCAAGCAGGAACAAATCAACTCCGAGTTTCCGGGCATCTTTGAATAAACCTTTTAAAATGGCTTCATTGAAGTCGAAATAGGTTGCTTCCCAATTATTCAATAAAGTAAGGCGATTTCCGTTTCCGTCAACCAATTTGTAATTTCTTGCCCAACGATGAAGATTCAAACTTGCTTGGCCTTTTCCTTTATCGGAGAAAACGGTTAAAAAGCAAGGCGTCGTAAAATCTTGTTTGGCTTTGAGAACATACGCAGAGGCATAATCATTGATTCCGGCAATGATTCTCAGATTGTTTTGATAATCCAACTCTAAATCAGCCCGAAAATTACCGCTCCATTCCACGGAACAAAACAAGACGCTTCCTTCCTCTTCTGTTGCCGGTTTATTAAAAGAAATCATAAAAACAGGCGGTTGAAAAAGATTGGGTCGTGTTCCCAATTTCGTATCCAAGGTTTTAATCCCGTGAGTAATCATCGTTTCTTCGGGTTGCATTTCCTTTGCCCAATCGCCGTGAAACTGTCGCAACCAATAACTGTTCGCCCTCAAATACAGATTGGCGGAAGCGCATTTGTCCAATACGACATCTCCTTTTTCATTGTGCCGGATAACGCTCCATTGCTCGATTACATTTTCCTTATAATAAGCCTTATAATTCAATCGGACCGTGAAGTCATACACGGGATCTTTCAGCGTAATCGTAAATAATTTAACATTATCTCCGATTGTTTGTATCTCTTGGGAAACATACTTCAGATCAAGGGATTTGTTTCCATCGAAATGAGTTACGCTGATTGCCGGCTCCAGCAAATTACGCGATCCGGCCGGAGTATAGGCCGAATTTAATAAACCGGTATAATCCGATTGATGATATTCCTTGTTTATCTGTTCATATTCCGTCCCGTTACTCAGTTTTTTCCCGTAATAAATAAAACAAAGATTATTTTGGGCATTCACCTGTAATACCAACGCATTATCTTTTGTTTCTATCGGAATCGTACTTTGCGCCGGCAAAAAAAACGGATAAGAGAAAAAAACGAATGTCAACACGTAAATTTTCAAGAAAGTTTTCATAACTCAGTTTTTTTAAGAATGTGAATAAAGATTTGTAGGGCAAAGATACAAAAAATACGGGAAACATTGCTCCGGTTGCAAAGAAATGATAATTTTGGATTTTTTCCATCTTTTTTATACTTTTGTTCCGTACCCTTGTTTTATGATTGAAAATTTGATTAATAAAGTAACGCCGATTGGAAACGGAAAGAGACATTGTATTGAAACTTCGTGACGGCTCATCTGCAGCTTTTGAAAAGCTGTTTCATAAGTATGCCGGGAAGTTGTATAATTTTATCCTTAAACTCTCTTCGGGAAACACATGGTTGACGGAAGAAACTGTGCAAAGTACTTTTGTCAAAATTTGGGAAATGCACGCCTCTCTGAATCCCGATAAATCTTTTATTTCTTATCTGTGCACCATTGCCAAAAACAAATTGGTCAATGAATATGAACACCGAACGGTAGAATATGTTTACCGGGAGTATGTTTTGAAATATCATTCCTATTCGGATAATAGTACGGAAAAAGAAACGGATCGGGCCTTATTGGAAGAATATATTGATTGTCTGATAGAGAAATTGCCTCCCGCAAGGAAACAAGTATTTATTTTGAGCCGCAAGGAAATGCTGTCCAATAAGGAAATTGCGGAAAAACTCCAAATCTCGGAGAGTACCATTCAGACTCAATTATCAAAGGCCGTAGCTTTTATGAAGGAACATTTGGCGAAATATTATGATCCCACGGCATTTACATTGTTAATACCTGTTTTTTTTATTATTTAAATCAAAGGGAATAGTGATTTATCATGCATTTCTTGTATAAATCTATAATATGAAAGCATACAATCGTAATAATTCTGATACGTAATAACTAAAGAATGAATAAAGAAATTTGTCTGCGTATTTTTGAACGATATGTAGGGGGTGAAGCATCTCCGAATGAAATTGCACAGCTGAAATCGTTTCTTGAAAATGACGTTAATCTTAACCAATGGCTGGAAAATCAAATAAGAGATTCTTCCCGGACGATTGATTGGGATATAAAAATGAGGATGTTAGAACAGATACGTTCCCAAACGGTTTATGACGCAGCCTTATATGCTCCCGTCGCCGGAAAGAATAATAACTTTAAGTTTTACTTGAAAAAATTTTCGGATATTGCGGCAATCCTGTTGCCTGTCGTTATTATATTCAGCCTGTATCTGTATCTGAAACCTCAGAAACCGGAATCGTTTGAAGTTATTGCAGACAAGGGAGAAAAAGCGGATTTGACATTGACGGAAGGCAGTACGGTTTCTTTAAATTCGGACTCGAAAGTTATGTATGGGACTGATTATAACAAGAAAGACCGGGTTCTTAAACTGGAAGGAGAAGCCTATTTCGATGTAAGATATAATCCGGAGAAACCTTTTATCGTGGAATGTGAAGACCTCAAAATTCGGGTTTCTGGAACAAGTTTCGATATAAAAGCGTATGAAGATGAAGATAATATATCAATTGTTTTAAACTCCGGTAAAATACGATTGACAACTCCGAAAGAAGAGATAGAGATGGTTCCTAATGACCATATAACCTATAATAAAACAACACAAACGACAATCGGTGAAAAAGTGAATGCCGGCGACTATACCGATTGGAGACAAAACCGTCTTCGTTTTGAAAACGAATCATTGAAAACCATCATGAAAACCATTTCACGAATGCACAACATAGATATAATATTCGAAAGTTCACATTTGATGGATATGCGATTTACCGGAACTATTGACAATACGAGTATAAAAAGCGTATTGGATGCCATAGCATTAACTTCTGTTTCAATAAACTACAGGTTAGACGACGGCGCCGTTTATTTGTATGAAAAATAAGCCGGATGCGCTGCTGAATTGTTAATAATAGTTAAATATTAAAAATGAATAGTGAAAAAACAACAAATAACTGTATTATATGTTAATTAGATAACTCTTAAAAAATAAAATCTTTTAAAAACAATTTAAAATTAAGCTATTATGAAGATCAAGATCCCGCCGGGTTGGAGACGAGTCTCGCAAATTTTATTGATGCTGCTCTTGTCACACACTCTTTTTTCTCAAATTACGGTTGATATTAAAGACAAACCCATAAAAGAGGTTTTAAAAGAAATTGAAAGTAAAAGTTCATTCAAATTCTTTTATAACAGTGATTTGAATGAACTGAACAAAAACGTTTCGCTGAAAGTCACGAACAGTGATATAGATTCTGCACTCAATCAATTGTTTGCAGGCAGCGGAATCGGCTATCAAAAGCAAGACAATATTATACTCCTTATTCCTAAAAAAGCCGGAGCAACGCAAGAAGGACAAAAGAAAATAACGGGAGTCGTGAAAGATGAAAAGGGTGAAACGGTTATCGGTGCATCCGTCGCCGTGAAAGGCGCGTCTATCGGTACGGTTACCGATGCGGACGGTAAATTTTCTTTGGATGTTCCGCAAAACGCAACGCTGACCGTATCATTTATCGGGTTTCTCACCAAGGAAATAAATGTCGGCGATAAAACGGCGTTGGATATTATCCTCGAAGAAAATACCCGGACTTTGGACGAAGTCGTTGTCGTCGGTTACGGAACCATGAAAAAAAGAGATCTTACGGGAGCCGTATCCTCCGTGAAAATGAGCGATAATCCCGTCACAACCGTCTCTTCCGTAAGTCAGGTATTAGCGGGTAAAGCTGCCGGCTTTCAAGTCAGCGCGGTAAGCGCCCAGCCCGGCGGCGGATCCAGTTACCGTATTCGGGGAGCCGCTTCTCCCGTAGCGGGCCAGAACGACCCTTTGATTATTATTGACGGCTTTCCGGTAGCCTCTATATCCGAATCCGACGCTGACAGAGATTCGGGAGGTATTGCAAACGGAAAATATTATGCCGGAACTACCGATGACGTTTTCTCATCCATTAACCCGAACGATATAGAATCAATCGAAATATTGAAAGATGCCAGTTCGAGCGCTATATACGGGGCTAGAGCCGGTAACGGGGTAATCATTATTACGACCAAAAGAGGTAAAACGGGAGTGCCGGTAGTGAGATATTCGGGTACCGCTACCGTTCAAGCGATGGCAAAAAAATATGAAACTTTGAATGCCCGGGAGTTTATGACCGAATCGAACCGCTATTATAAAGAAGCTTGGATGAGAGATAACGGAATAGCGCCTTACGGAAATACGCCGGAGTCGGGTGTAACTCCGTTTAGTCCGCGCTACGCGGACGCATTGATTGCCAATCCGCCTTACGATACCGATTGGTTCGGAGCCGTTACACGTACCGGATTCCAAACCCAACACAATATCAACGTTTCGGGCGGAACAGAAAGTACGCAATATCTGATTTCAGGAAACTTCTTCAATCAAAACGGAGTAGTGAAAGAAAACGGTTTGTCCCGCTACTCGGGGCGTTTAAATCTGGACCAGAAATTGAGCAAATATTTCAAGACGGGAGTTAATTTTACCTTTTCGCGGAACAGTTACGATAATGTTCCTTTAGGCAGTTATCAAAATGAAGAAGCCGGTATCTTGGTGGCTGCCGCGCAGTTCAACCCGATTTTGCCCATTAAGGATGAAAACGGAGATTATGTGCTCAATACGGAAGCGGCCTATTTACCCAATCCGGTATCATTGCTCGAAATAACGGACAAAACGGTCAAAGAACGTTTATTGGCTACCGTTTACTTAGAGTATGAACCTATCAAAGACCTTAAATTGAAAGGAAATTTCGGTATAGACCGGAATTATCAGAAACGAAAAACTTACCTTCCTAAAACCACTTTATACGGACAAAAAAAGGGAGGACAAGCAGATATAAGTCAAAACGACAAGTCCGATTACTTGATGGAGTTGACAGCCAACTATACAAAAGCTTTCGGAGATCACAATTTGAACGCTTTGGTCGGCTATTCATACCAACAATTCGATTTCGAAGGAGTGAATCTTGAAAATAACCAGTTCTTGATTGACGGATTTCTTTTCAACAACATCGGAGCGGGAGCAGCGCCGAAGCCGACGGTAGGCTCTACCGCAACTAAAGATGAAATGGCTTCTTTCTTCGGTCGCATCAATTACTCTTATAAAGGTAACTATTTATTGACATTTACCTTACGCGCTGATGGCGCGTCTAACTTTGCCAAAGACCACCGTTGGGGTTATTTTCCTTCGGTATCTGCCGGCTGGAGGTTTATTGACGAAAATTTTATGTCTTCGCTCCGACCGGCTATGTCCAACGGTAAATTGAGAGTAAGCTACGGACAAACCGGACGATCCAATATAGGCAATCGAACGATATCCTATTATCAGGTAGGAAATAGCAACACTTTCGGGGATTCCGAATCTCAAGGAGTATATCTTCAGCAATTGGGAAACCCCGATTTGAAATGGGAAACCACCGGCGAATGGAATTTCGGTTTAGACCTCGGTTTTGTTAATAACCGATTCAACATCACCGGCGAATATTTCAACAGGGTCATATCCGACCTCTTGAACCAGCGCAGCTTGCAATCGTATAACGAAGTAAACACCATCTGGGCCAATATAGGAAAAACCCAAAGCAGGGGCTTTGAATTGACAATTAACACGCAAAATATTCAATCGAAAAACTTCAACTGGTCTTCCGACTTTACATTTTCTTTCTATCGGGACAAATGGAAAGAACGCGACCCGTATTGGAAGCCGGCCGCTTACGATCTTTACAATGCTCCTTTGAGAGGGCACTACGGATATTTGTCGGATGGAATTATACAAGCCGGAGAAACGGTGCCGTGGATGCCCGGATCAATCCCCGGACAAGTGAAATTAAAAGATATCAACGGATTTGTTTATAATCCCGACGGCTCTGTAGTGGTTGATGAAAGAGGATTTCCGCGTAAAACCGGACAACCCGACGGAAAATTGGATGATGCGGATAAAGTTTTTTACGGAAGCGACGATCCGGGCTATCTGATGGGATTTAACAATACGGTTCACTGGAAAAAATTTGACTTGAATGTCTATTTTTACGGTCAATTCGACAAACCCAATTACGGTTCTTATAGAGATCTCTGGTTGACCGGCGCTTCCGGAATGACGGGTATAATTAATATGTATCGCGGATATAATATGCCCGTTACCGCCCAAGAGGTATGGACGCATGATAACCAAACGGCGTGGCGTCCCGGCTATTTTCAGAATAATAGTACATACGGCATAGGCGATTTATTTAAACAAGACGCATGGTTCATCCGTTGCCGCAACATCACATTCGGATATACATTCCAAATGCCGCAAACAAAAAAAGTTTTCTCCACGATGAGAATATATGCGGATATCAATAATCCGTTCGTCATTACTCCGTATAAAGGGTTAGATCCGGAAACGGACAATTCGGTTTGGGCGTATCCCAATATCCGGAGTTACAGTATTGGTCTCGATATTACATTTTAATCACCGCATAAAAAATAGATAACAATGAAAAAAATAATATTTATAATAGGGATAGCGCTGGTATCTTTCATTTCGTGTACAGATCTTACCAGCGAGTCGTATGATGTGATCAATCCGGGTATATTCCCGGAAACCGAAGATGACGCCGAAGCGCTGATTACCGCGGCAGCTTACGGACCTTTCAGATCGGATTGGTACGACGGCATCTTTACTGTCGCACAAGGCGGTATTCAGGTAATCACAGAAATGACTACCGATATAGGGGATTGCCAATGGGATGATCCGGTTTGGCCGGATGTTATATATCAGAATTTTACTTCTAATTCCGGGGGAGTTATACAATTTTACGGAGACGGTAGCGATGACTACCCCGGGTACAGGAAAGCGATGAGTCG
This sequence comes from Candidatus Azobacteroides sp., assembly GCA_009778655.1. GTDB lineage: Bacteria > Bacteroidota > Bacteroidia > Bacteroidales > Azobacteroidaceae > Azobacteroides. Next base: position 11,760 of record WRFZ01000167.1, on the reverse strand, counting down.
GATGACAAGCACATTCGACCGTATTGCCGATGTCCCGATGCCGGAAGAAACCAAAGCGCGCATGAATGCCGAATTGCATTGCGGATTGGGTTGGCTGGCATTTCTTTTATACGATTTGTACGGTCCTATTCCCGTGGCAACCAAAGAACAATTGGCAGACCCGATGAGCGACGAGATAATTGAACGTCCGACCCAAGAATGGATGGTCAATTACATCGAGACCGAACTGAATGCCGCTTTAGACGGTTTGCCTTCCGTATATAGTCCGTCAAGTTCCGACTATGGCCGTTTTACCAAAGGGCTTGTTTATACTGTTCTTATGAAATTGTATATGCATGAAGGCAATTGGGCGAAAGCCGAAGAAATGGGACGCGAATTGATGAGCCCGGAATACGGATACGCATTGGTGCCGGAATACAAAGATATTTTCACATTGGAAAACGAGAGGAACAGCGAAATTATTTGGGCCTGTAACGAAACTCGCAGTACAAATATGCAATTGTGGCTGGCTCATGTATTGTCGAGCGAATATCCCACTAAAAACGAATACATTCAGAAATGGGGCGGTTACCGTGTGCCTTGGGCTTTTTATGATACATTCGATGCGAATGATAAACGGTTAGAAGTATTGGTCGGCGATTTTATCGGGACGGACGGAGTGCATTACAACAAAGATAATCCGGGTACTGTTTTGATAAAAGGCGCATTGCCGATTAAATACGGTGAAGATCCTGCAGCTACCGGTGAAGAAAGTCAGGTAGATTGGATTATTTACCGTTATGCCGACGTATTGACATTATTGTCGGAAGCCATTGTCCGCAAAAATAATACGATAACCCAAGAGGCTGTTGACTTGTTAAATACGGTTCGCGACCGAGCCGGAATCACGCCTTATACTTTAAGCAGCTTTACCGATGTTCAAGATTTTTACGACAAGATATTATTAAACCGAGGACAAGAACTTTGGTTTGAAGGTCATCGCAAGGGAGATCTTATTCGTCACGGGAAATACATCGAGTTCGCGCGGAAATACAAAGGCTCAACAACGACTAAAGATGCATTTGTTCTGTGGCCGCTTCCTCAAGGAGCTATTAATGAAGGTAAAGGAAAAATAATTCAAAACCCCGGATATTGAATTTCGGGTAAAAATAAAATTCTGTCATACTTGAGCGTAGCTGAGCATAAATAACGGCTCGCTACGCTCGGCAGGAGGGGCTTCAATATAGGAAGAAAAATTACATTTTACGCCTCTGTTCTCCATTTTGTTTCTCAAATTCTTTGGGAGTTATGCCAAACTGTTTTAAAAACAACTTTGCGAAGTAGGAAGGAGAATTAATCCCAACCATATAGCAGATGTCGCCGATACGGAATTTGCTTTCCCGAATGAGTTCTGCGGCTTTCTTCAGTCGTATCAGACGGATAAAGTCAACAGGGGAAAGATTGAACAGCCTTTTGATTTTCCGCAACAGATTGGATCGGCTCATGCCGAGATTTTCCGCCATGCGTTCTACTCCGAAATTGATGTCGGTGATGTTGTTTTGAATCTCCGAGATAACGCGATTGGCAAATTCTTCATCCCCTTTGTTCATCTGCATATTATTGACCGGAAAGAACGGACGCTTTGAAAAAGCTTCCCGTTCGATACGGCGATTGCTCAGCAGAGAAAAAACTTGCGTTTTCAGATAATTGAAAGAGAAAGGCTTCTCTATGTATGCTTCGGCGCCGTACTTCAACCCTTTGATTTTACTGTCCAAATCATTTTTAACCGTGAGGAAAATGACCGGAATATGGCATAAATTCAAGTCTGCTTTCATGATCTTACACAATTCATAACCGTTCAAACCGGGCATCATGATGTCGCTTATTACGAGATCAATGTGATTATTTCTCAACACATCGAGAGCTTCCTGACCATGACGGGCCGTTTCTACGATAAAGTCTTCTTCCAAGTGTTCTCGAATAAAAAGAAGCATTTCTTCATTATCTTCAACTAAGAGAAGAATATATCCTCTCTCGGTTTCGTCCGTTTCCAAAGAAGTTTCTTCATCAAGTAAGAGAATATCATGTTCTATTGTTTTTTCCGCCTGTTCCTTGATCTTTTCTTTATTGATGGGGATGGTAAGCACAAAAGTATTGTCGGACTGCTCCGAATCAAGATACAAGCTGCCTTTATGAAGTAAAGTAAGCGAACGAGCCAACGGTAAACCGATGCCTGCGCCTTGACGTGATTCCCGCTTTTTATCTATCTGATAAAACGGTTCAAATATACGGATACCAAGTTCCGGCGAGATTTTTTCGCCGTCGCTCACCACACGCACGGTGAATGCGATTTCATCACTCGACAACTCCACCAAGATGGTTCGCTGTGCATATTTCAAAGCATTGTTCAACAGATTACTCAGAATTTTGGTGATTGCTTCCCGATCAATAGCGGCGATAATGCTTCGGTCGGGAATGTTTTGTAATAACTCCTTTTTCTTTTGTGTGATGGTCGGTTCAAAGCGCGCCAAGGTTTCATTGAGTAACGTTGTAATATCCACGCCTTCAAATTTCAAATCGAATTTTTCGGCGCCTATCTTTTGGAAGTCGAGCAATTGTCCCGTCAAATTAAGCAGCCGTTTTGTATTTTGTTCAATGACAGAAAGATTTTTGTTCAACTTCGGTTCGTCAATGCGCATTTCTTTGATTATTTCCAGCGGACTGTTGATGAGTGTCAACGGCGTGCGTATTTCGTGAGCGACTGCCGTAAAGAAACTGATTTTGGATTCGTAAAGTTCTTTTTCTTTTTCTATCTCGAATAACTTTTGACGTTCTTCCATCTGCTTCCCTTTGTGTTGTCTGTACCATAAAAACCAGCATCCTATCAAAGTGATGCATCCGACGACATACAAAATATACGCCCCGACCGATTTCCACCAAGGCGGAAGAATAACAACAGACAATGTACGCGAAGCAACCGGACTGCTGTTCCCGCCATCCGTTGCTTGCAGCATAAAAGTGTAATTGCCCGGAGGTAATCGGGTATAAGAGATATTTCGGTTGCTTGCCGCTTTTATCCAATCTTTGTCTAAAGGTGCCATCTTGTAATAATATTGATTGGACGCCATCGTAGAGTAGCTTAATAAAGCCGCATCGAAACTGATATTCGATTGGTCGTAAGGTAAGACGATTTTATCGGTATTGATAATAGACCGTTTCAAAGGAGAACCGGCGGTATGTACCGTTATTTCTTGATTATAGATGCTTAACTTAGTGATGTAAATCGGATAGGGCAGATGATTCGCTTCCGGTGAATCGGGGTCGAATGCAATTAATCCTTCAATACCTCCGAAATAAAATTTCCCGTCTTTTCCTTTCAAAGCGGATTTGTAATTAAATTGATTGCCGAGTAATCCGTCTTTGGTAGTGTAAACGCGCACGTATTTTGTGTCGGGATTAAAACAGACTAATCCCCGATTGGTACCGAACCAAAGATTGTGCATATCATCTTCTATTATTTTATAGGAAACATCATCGGGTAATCCGTCTTGAATGGAATAAGTAGTGAAATTGTCCGATTGCGGATTGTAACGACAGATGCCTCCACGGTCGGTAGAAAGCCAAATACAGCCTCTACTGTCCTGCATTATCGAACTTATCGAATTGGAACTGAGCGTATGAATCTGTCCTTTTTCATGAATGTATTTTTTGAACAAACCGTCAGCCGGCGAATATTTCCACAGTCCGCTACCCATGGTAGCAAACCAAAGATTGCCGTCACGGTCTTCAAATATGTCGAATATCCAGTCATAACCGACTTCATCCACTCTGCTGAAAGTGAATGAACCGGGCGCTGCTTTACACAATCCCCAGCCTGTGCCTATCCAACGTCTGCCTTTGCTATCTATAAAAAAAGCATACACGCTTCCTTCGCTGATGCCGAGTTGTTCATAACTGTAGTGTCGTATCTCGTTCCCCGGAAGTTGCACCACATCCATTCCCTGTTTGTATATTCCGCAATAGACTTGATTGCCATAGACAGACATTGCCAGCGTCATCAGATGATTTTTTCTCTCGGTAAGATTATCGCGTATTTGCTTTACCTTACCGGTAGTAATGTCAAGCACATTGATTCCGTTGTCTTCCGTACCTATCCAAATGTTTCCGGCATCGTCCGAAGCCATCTCCCGGATTCGCTTGGTGCTTAATGAATAAGCGTCGCTTCCCGGTACATATTTGTCAAACGTCATATTTTGATTAGGCAGATAATTCACGCCTCCGAACATCGTTCCCAGCCAAATACCCTCTTCCCTGTCGTGATAAAGGGTATAGATGATTTTGTCCGACAGACTGAAAGGACGCATTAAATCGGGCGACAAATGAATGGCGCGGTTTTCGCGTTCGTTGACGATGAACAGACCATCGTATGTACCTACCCACAGCTCATTTCTCCAAAACATGACATTGCGGACAAACGTATGAGAAGCTCCGGGCAATGAAATTTTCACTAATTCATTGGTACCGGGATTGTATTTCATCACTTCGCCTTCGTGAACAGCCATTGCGACCCAATCGCCGTAATCGCATAAGGCATTGATATTTTTCCCTTGTAACGAACGACCGTTTTTATCTTTTGTATAATGTTCGAAACAGTCGTTTTTATCATTGTATCGAAACAATCCTACCCCCCATGAACCGACCCAGACTTCGCCGGAAGCGCGTACGCAAATGCAATCCGGAGCTTCCGTTTTGAAATTTTCTTTGTTGGTTAATTCATAGAAATAGAGTTGATTGTTTTTGTATCGAAATACGCCTTGATCGGGAATTACTACCCAAATATTACCCAATGAATCGGCCGTAATATCAGATACCCAATTATTCATATCAACGCCTTCCGCGGTTTTCAAACGAACGGCGGTGAAGATATCCGAAGCCGAATTATATTGATAAACTCCTCGGTCTGTCCCTACCCAGAGGATGCTGTCTTTATCCTCGAACAAGGCGGAGATATTGTGATTTCCCGTACCCGCAATATAATCGTCGCAATCTTTTTGTACAATGGAAGTTCCGTCAAAGCGGTTCAAACCGTTTTTCGTACCGAACCATAAGAAACCGTAACTGTCTTGTACAATAGCTTTCACATTACTCTGCGATAAGCCGTTTTCTACCGAAATATGGGAAAAATAATAGTTGGATAAACGCTTGTTCTCCGCATAAACAGTTTTCGGTGAACAGAGTATAAGTAATAATATCGGTAGAATCAGTTTTTTTGCTTTATTTTCTGAACACATACTTATTAATGTCCGACTCTTTCACTTTTTGATAATAAATTTCCGCTTTTTCATCTTGACCCAAACCGCTGAATCCTAAAGCTATTACGTAATAGCAGTGGATTTTGTTCCGAATATTCAAGTCGTCGTCCCATATAGCCAAATCGGGAAGAGAGACCGCAAAATAATCAATCGTACATTCGTCGAACAAATGTTTTTCGCCATGAGCTATCAGTTTATTGAAGCAGCTTTTGGCTTTATCTTCTTTACCTAATTCCCTCCATGCTAAACCTTGATAAAAGATTTTATCGGGTTGTTGATCGTTGTAAAAAAAGGCTTGAACCGGTTCGGAAGATCCGATTGTGGCTTTAAGAAAACATTCTCTTGCATGTTCCATATCTCCTAATCCTTTATATGCTATTCCTTTATAATAATGTATATCGTTTTCTTCGGCATTGAACAATTTTCCTTCTCCCAGATTATCGGGATAAGCGTCGGTTTCGTTAAGCAAAGCAAGCGCTTCATTGTATTTCTTTCCCGCAATCGTTTTTTTTGCCAATTCCAGCCGGCACAAAACATATTGTCCCGTTACTTTGCCTTCTCCTCCTTCCCACGGATGAAACTTGCGTTTGTCAATCATCGTTTTTGCTTCTTCATATCGCCCTAATTGATTCAGCAACGTTATATATTCCAAATACAAATCGTCTCTTTTTTGAACCAAATTCATGCGGGCTTCAAGAAAAGCCAAACGCTCTGCCGGAGGATAATTAAGCCGTTTACGTAACAGGTCTGATTCCATCAATATACGTGTATCATCCTCATTCAAGCGATAGGCTTTTTCTAATAAAGCAACCGCTTTTTGAGCGTCTTTTTGTTTGTTAAACGCTGCAAGCGCCAGATTTCTCAGCACGGTCGGATATTCCGGATTGATAGACGCCGAAAGTTCCCAACAGGCAATAGCGTCGCTGTATTGCTGTTTATCGTACCACAAATTGCCTAAATAATAGGGAGCATAAGCGTCTCCGGGATTTTCGGCACAAGCGGATTGAAGAACCGCAATAGCTTCCAAGCGATTCGGAAAACAATAATCCGGCGATTGTTTAGCCGCTGATTCAAAAGCACGTTTTGCTTCCTTTGTTTTTCCGGACAAGCGATAAGCATAAGCTTGATAATAAAAGGTCATGGGAGAAGGATTTGCCTCGTCTATACACAGTTGTAATAAACATACCGCTTCGTCGTACAATCCCGATTGAATATAATCCAATGCAATTTCCTCATAATTATGACTGTCGAGTCTCATTCGTTCAAGCGATAATTTTTTTACTGCCGGGTTTCCGGAAATAAGATATTGTTCAAAGAGACAGCCGAAGTTAAACCGATCAATTTTCAACGATTCTTCAATCCATTCGGTCGCTTGCCGAACGGCTCCTTTATGACGTAAAATAGCCGCCTTGATGTGACGAGCGCGGTGATTGCGTTCGTTGCGAACCAACGATTTTTCTATCTCTTCTTCAGCATCTTGCCATTGTCCGTTCTTGATTGATAATTGCGCTAAAGAATAAAATGCGGCATCTTGCCAAGCCGCACTCCAGCAGGCTTTATAAAATGATTCATACGCTTCTTCGTTTTTTCCAGAAAACTGTAGCGCTAAGCCCAGATTATAATACGGTTCTCCGTCGTAGGGATTCGGATTGTATGTCGTAAGCGTTTCTATTGCACGTCGGAAGCAGGGAATCGCCTCGGCAAATTTTCCTTTTCGCAGCAACCACAATCCCATGGCGTTATTATTTCGTATATCGGACGGATCGCGACGCAAAGCCTCCCGGTAATAATCGGTCGCTTTATAAGTAGCGTGGCGATACTGTTCGATGTGCAATCCGGTCAGATAAAGCTGCTCGGTAGTTTTTATTTCAGCGGGAGGAAGCGCTTTCCGGGCCGGTTGAGGCAGCGGTTTGATTGTCTCTTTTTCCGGCGTCCAACCCAAAATCTTTCTTCCTTCTTCCGAATAGATTTCAACCGTTAAATCCTCATACTTCGCGGAATGTAAGGCAACGGATTTTTCATGGACTTTTTCGGGAGACAAAGAAACAATTTCTTCCAATAAAATAAGATGGTTTGCCTTTAAAATAACCGTTGCATTATTTAAATCACAAGTTACAAGTAATTTAAACACAACGCAATCCTTTTCTTCTTCCAAATTCATCAAAAGATCGGCAGAGGCATTTTTTATTACGCCTAATTCACGATAAGGCATAAGATACTGTACAAAATACTTTTCTTCGTAGGGTTGCAACCATGAAAAATCAGGCTGATTATCCGTATAGGTTCCTACCATCAGTTCAATATAAGGTCCGTCGCTGTCGGTGAGATTACGCTCCCACGCACGACCGAAATCCCCGTTTCCCCAGGTCCATTGTTTTTTACCCGGAGAAACAGGATGATTGGCGACAAGTAAAACGCCGGCTTTAGTATCCTGTTCATAACCGCCGATAAAATCATATTTCGACTTTACGGCCATATACGAAGTCGGAACCGGAATATTTTTATATCGGGAAATATCAACGCCGGCAGAATAATCAACTTTATAATAAGTTCCCGTAGCTATGGGAAAACGGGAAACATCGCGTCTGCCGTGGTCGAATACCGCATGGACATCGGGAGGAAAAACCGATTGGTACCGGTCGTTTACTTTAACCGCCGGATTTGTCCACCACAAAAATGTTTGAGGAACCGGAGTCGGATTAGATAAAGTACCCTTTATTTCCAAACAGGCTCTATCGGGGTATAATGTAAATGCAACGACGGCTTTCTGATGAAACATTCGCTCTTGTTCATTAATCCAAATCGTAGCGCTGCCGTCTTCTTTTTCTTCCGTACTGAAATCAACGGGCATGTATGTACTCGGACGATGGTGTTGAGGCCAGTTAAATTCTATTCCGCCCGAAATCCAAGGCCCGGTCAAACCCACCAATGCCGGTTTGATAACGCTGTTGTAATAAATGAAATGACGTTCTTTGATTTTATCATACGCCATTTGTACCCGTCCTCCCAATTCGGGGAGAATCATAATTTTCAAGTATTCGTTTTCAAGAAAAATCGCATGCCATTTCTTGTTGCATTTTTCATCTGAAACCATCTCAATGACGGGGTAAGGATAAACGACTCCGCTGCTTCCCTGGTAAATTCGTTTTTCCAAAAACATCGGATTCTTTTCCGGAACGCCGATTTCATACGTCGGAATAATAATATCTTCTTCCCAAACTTTTGTCTTCATAGATTTGTTTTTTTTTACACATTTTTCGTTAATATATTTTCAATTTCTTCGAGCGATTTTCCTTTTGTTTCAGGCAGTTTTATTGCAATAAAAATAAACCCCGATAAGCAGATCCCCGAATATACCCAAAACGTTCCTGCGGCTCCCAACGATTTATTTAACAGCGGGAATGTGTAGGTCAATACGAAACAGGCTACCCACAAAGCAAATGTTGCTGACGCCATTGCCGCGCCGCGTATCCGGTTCGGAAATATTTCGGAAAGAACAACCCACACAATCGGAGCCAACGACATGGCATAAATGGCTATGGCCGTTACTACCAAAGTCAGTACGGCAACCCCTTTCAGATGGAAAAAGAATGCGCTTCCCAATAATATAAAATTTAACGTCAATCCGCCGGCGCCAAATACCATCAATTTCTTTCGCCCCCATTTATCAACCGTAAGCATAGCGACAAAAGTAAAAACCAAGTTGACGCTTCCCGTAATTACGATATTAAACAGTGTATCGCTTACGCCGTATCCGGCAGCGGTAAAAATTTCTTCCGCATAGTTGAAAACGGTATTGATGCCGCACCATTGCTGTAAAACCGCTAATACGACACCGATTATTAATATCGGAATAAAAGCCGGGTTAAGCAAGGCTTTGAAATCTGCTTTTTCACTTGCATCGGCCAACGAAGCTCTGATGTTATCAGTCTCTTGTTGAGCATATACACTGCCACCGATTTTTTCCAATATCGGAAAAGCCGCTTCCGGTTTTCCGACTTTAAGTAGCCATCGAGGGCTTTCGGGAATAAAAAAAGTCAGCAGAAAAAACAGGACGGACGGGATTCCACAGGCCCAAAACATCCATCTCCAACCCATTTGCCCGTTCCATGATCCTGCAATAAACGAGTCGGACGCTCCGTCGGGGACTTTTTCTGCAATCAACAGATTGACAATTTGGGCAAGCAGGATTCCAATGACAACGGTCATTTGATTGATCGAAACAAAACGCCCTCGTATCCGGGAAGGAGTAACTTCTGCTATGTACATCGGAGAAAGAGCCGAAGCCAATCCTATTCCGATGCCGCCGAGCAAACGAAAACCTATAAATACGTTAAAACTTTCCGACAAACCTGTACCTGATGAAGCTGCAATAAATAAAAGAGCAGAACCGAGAAGCGCTTTCTTTCTACCGTATTTATCGCTGACAAGTCCGGATACAACCGCTCCGACAATACACCCGACGAGAGCGCTGCTCATCGCCCATGCTTGCAGGCCGGCAGATGAAGTAATGTCAAAGAAACGTTCGTAAAACGGTTTGGCGCCTCCTATTACAACATAATCATATCCGAACAATAAGCCTCCCATAGCAGATACTGATGAAATTTTCAAGAGAAAAGTAAAATTATATTGCTCGTTCTTCATGGTAAAATTTTTTAATACGTTGATTCAGAAATTCAGATACAAAGTTAATTGACTTGAAGCAAATAAAACATGGAAAATATTATGATAATGCTGCATTATTTTCTTACTTTTGCCGAAAAAATGGCATGGAATTAAAATCGGATGGATTTCGAGGAGAGCGGTCAATCGTATTGCCTCAAGTCATCAAAGAGCTTTTAACTCAAAATGAGGTAACTTGTTCGTTATACCTTACCGACATCGGATATTACCCGAACGCTTCGGGACATTTTTGTGCACGTCCAAACGGAGCAAACGAAAATGTATTAATTTATTGCGTTGACGGAAAAGGTTGGTTTTCGGTCAATAATAAAAAATACAAGGTGGACAAGAATCAATTCTTTATCCTTGAGGCAAATATTCCGCACGAATATGGCGCCAATCGGCAATCGCCATGGAGTATCTATTGGCTGCATTTCACCGGAGAAAAAGCTGCCATCTTTTCATCTGTTTTCAACCGGGTTCTTGATATTGCCCCTGTAGAAGGGCATCGGATTCAAGAGCGAATTTCTATTTTTGAAGAAATTTACCAAAATTTGGAATTGGGATACAGTCAAGATAATTTAGAATATGTCAGCATGTGCCTGTGGCATTTATTGGCGTCATTCCGGTTTGTGCAACAATTTCGGGTAATGAATAAGGTGAACCGGATTAATTCGATTCAACAGGCAATTCTTTTTATGAAAGAGAATTTAGATAAATCCTTAAAGTTAGAAGAAATTGCAGAACACGTTCATTATTCCGTTTCTCATTTCTCCTTGATATTTACGAAAAGCACTTCTTACAGTCCGTTAGAGTATTTTGCGCAATTGAAAATTCAACGCGCCTGCCAATATTTAGACCATACCCGGTTATCCGTCAAATCCATTGCATACGAGCTTGGTTTTAACGACCCTTTTTATTTCTCGAAAGTGTTCAAAAAATATACCTCCCTGTCTCCCGTTCAATACAAGAACAGGGAAAAATAATTTATTTATAATAAGTAAATTATACTATCGAACAGTTTGCTTTATCCATACGGCTATATCGCTCAACACTTCGGGCGAAATCGTTTCTTCAATGTTGCCGTATTCGGTAGGTAATCCGGTTGTACAATGTTGGAACAGATGATTAAGGTCGGGATATTTTTTGATAGTTACCGAACTTTTAACCAATGCTTTCACCCTGTTCAAATTTACATCGGGAGGAACTTGCAAATCTTTTTCGCCGTCCAGCGCCAACACGGGACATTTTATTTTTATTAATGCATTAGATGGATTACAATTCATCAACGATTTCATTTCTGGTTGCATCATTTGCCTAACCCATTGCTGGAATGAATTTTTAATCACTCCATTTTCTTTTAATGAATCCGGGACGGCTTCGTCGTAGAGTTTATCTGTATTTTGTAAAATGAAATCATCCGGATATTTATTAACAATGCTGTTTATAATGTCCATCAACATTTCATTTTGTTCAATTTGCGCATCGGATGCTCCCATTTTATTAGCTGTCAAATAGCGTTGCATGCGCAGCAAGCTGTCTCCGGGTATAGCCATTCCGGCCATGGACACAATATAGGCCAAATTGTTATTCTTATCGCTTGCCAACATGAATGCAATCGTACCGCCTTCGCTGTGTCCGATGATTCCTATTTTTTTCGGATTGATTTCTTTTCGAGTTTTCAGATAATTAACTGCCGCCAAAGCATCAGCTGCGAAATCATCAAGATTGGCTGTTGCGTACTTTCCGCCTGATTCGGCTACTCCACGGTCGTCATAACGCAAAACAGCTATACCGTTGCGAGTTA